>JAYFPQ010000106.1:0-11268 GCA_034927595.1 Christensenella sp. | reverse complement strand
CCTCTGAACGACAGACCAAAAAGAAAAAGGCCTTATGGCCTTTTTCTTTTTGGTGCGACCGGAGGGATTTGAACCCTCAAGGTTTCCCCGACGGATTTTAAGTCCGTTGTGTATGCCGTTCCACCACGGTCGCAACTGAATTATTGTACCACGTCGAACGATAATGTCAATTCTTGCGTTTGCGCAAAAACTTCCCGATCCATCCGCTAGATAAGCCCCATCAGCAACCCGACGATGCCGCCCGCGAGAAAGAAGAACACCGGATGTAGCTTCTTGATCTTCGGTACAAACAACAGCCCGAGTAGCACCGCAAACAGCGCGACGTTTTTCCAGTCAATCGCCTGCCAAAACCCGCCCGCGAGCGGACCCGTCACCAGCGCGGCCTGAATGACCGACCATGCGGCGGCGGCAATCAGCCCCGTGACCGCAGGACGCAGCGCGGAAAACAGACTTGTCACCAGCCGGTTCTGGCGGTGCTTTTCCAACACGCGCGCGAGCAGCGAAACGAGCACGAACGACGGCAGCACCAGCGCGAAGGTCGCCACCAGCGCGCCCGGAACGCCCGCGACGCGAAACCCCGCGAACGTCGCCGCGTTGACGCCGACCGGGCCGGGCGTCGCCTCCGCGATGGCCGCGATATCCGCGAGCTGGAGCGTGCCGAACCACACGGGATACCGCTCCATAATCTTCTGCAAAAACGGCAGTGTGGCGTATCCGCCGCCAACGGCGAACAGACCGGTTTGAAAGAACTCCCAAAAGAGCAGCAGATACGTCATTTGCGCACCCCCCAGAGGACGAGGCCGACGACGATCGCCAGCAGCACGACAAATACGGGCGAGAGGTGCAGAATCGCAATGATCACGAACCCGACGACGCAGAGCGCAATGCCAAGCCAATTCTTCACGTTCGCGCGGATGAGCTGCACCACGGCGCTTGTAATCACCGCCGCAACCGCCACGCGGACGCCATTGAACACGTTTATCATCGTGGGACTGTTCCAGAACTGCATGAGCACGGTTGCCACGAGCAGAATCGCGACAATCGGCACCGTGATGACCCCGAGCACCGCAGCCGCCGCGCCGCCCCAGCCGCCGCGCTTTTGCCCGACGAACGCCGCGGTGTTCACCGCGATGACGCCGGGAACGCACTGCGAAAGGGCATAGGCGTCCATGAGCTCGTCTTCCGTAATCCAGCCGCGGTATTCAACGATTTCGTGCGACAAAAGCGGCAGCATGGTATACCCGCTGCCGAACATGAGCGAACCGATTTTTAAAAATGAGATATAGAGTTCGAAAGCTGTTTTCATATCTGTTGATCCTACTTGAAAAACGCTACTGCGTCAACCGGAAATCGGAGTTCTAAGTACACGTACTATTTTGAGACAAACGTTACCAAGGAAGGTGCGATGCCGATCATCCCATTGATACTTCAGTACACGTACCATTGGAACACAAACGCAATCAGATATAGCACGAACAGCACGAGGCAGACGATCGTCGCGAGACGATCCGCCCACCGTTTCTGCGTCAGCGCGCCCAGCGCAAGCGCGAGCGGATACGCCGCCGTCAGGTAGCGCGGGGCGGAGAGCAGCCAGGTCGCGCCCATGCAGACCGCAAAGTACGCCAGAAAATAGGCGACGTTGGACGCGCGGAGCTTGTTCTGCGCCGCGGTGACAAGCGAGATCGAGCCAAACAGAAACAGAATGCTCGGAATCCAGAGCCCCCAGAGCATCGAGAGATTGTCCGCAAAGTTCGTGGTTGCGTTGTTGACAATGGTCGCCGCGCTGCCGAAGAACCAGCCGAGCTGCTGGTGCCAGTGCTCGCGCTGATAGGTTAAAAACATCAGCGCGTTGCCCGAAACGCGGTAGTTGACGTAGAAGTACGCCAATAGCCCCGCGGGAATCAGCAACACGCTCAGCGCGTTGCCCGCCATGGACAGCCGCCATCTGCGGTCGGCCGGTTTCGCACTGCGGTGCAGCGGGCGCTCGCGGATGATTTCGCCGACCAGCTCAAACACAACAGGCACGACGAGCAGAATGCCCGGCATGCGCGTAAACGATGCGAAGAACCCGACCACCCCGGCCAGCGGATAAAGCCGCTTTCGCACCGCGTAAACGCAGGCAACGGAGAGCAACAGAAACAGGCTGTCCGACAACGGGGCGGAGAAGAGAAACGACGCGGGCAGAATGCAGAGGTATTTCAGCGCGCGAAGAGCGCCTCTGCGGTCGGTATCCATCAAGGCAAGCTCGTAAAACAGATACGCCGCAAACACCCAGCAGAGATTCGAAACGATCAGCCCGCTGACCAGATAGTTGCCAAACACGGCGGAAAATACGCGAACGAGCATGGGGTAGAGCGGGAAAAACACGAGCAGCAGCCGGTCGTCGCCCGTGTTGACATAGCCGTTCTCGGCGATGTTCAGATAGTGCTGGCTGTCCGTGCCGAGCTGGTTCCAAACGCCGAGGTTCTCGACCAGCCCGCCGGTATACCCCTGCTGAAGCAGCGAAATGAGATACGTCAGCACAAACAGGAACACGCGAAACAGCAATAGGCAGACGAGCAGCTGCAGCATGGGGTGCATGCGGCTCTTGCGCGCGCTGCGCCGCCCGATCTCCGGTCGCTCCGGCAGCCAGGGCTTGCGGCTCCAGGCGGCCATCCACTGCGGAATGAACCGAATGCCCAGGAGCGCGAAGAGAAACGCAATCGCGGCGGCGGCAAAGACGGCGAGCGGGTTTTTCGGCGCGCTCGTGAGCACCCACTCGGCAAACGCCGCGAACAATAGAATCAAGGGTACCGATGTAAACAGTACCCTTTTCCAAAATACGATTTCTTCCTGCGTGGAGTGAATGCGCATTCGTTACTCCCGCATTGCTACGCAGGGGCCGAGAATCTCGGCCAGAACGAGTCCGCTACGCGCAGCCGCCGGGTCCCAGACAAACGCGCTTTCGGCGGAGGACGCGGCGAATGCAGCCTGCGCCGCCGGAACTTGGTCCGGCGGGCAGGAGGCGTCTATGCCGCTCATGCTGGTTTCCTCGTGCGCGTGACCCGAATCACTACTGGCGGTGACTACATGTCCCGCGGAAGTGTTCAGCTGCGTTAACGTACTCCGCACTTCATTCAGGTTGGAGGAGACACCGTGTGTCAACTCGCCTTGAAGAACCGCTCCTGACATGCCTTCCTGCGAGCCAACGCCCTCAACGGAAGGCACGAAGCCCGGGCGGGTGGTGCGAACGTTCGGCGTCAGCGGCGTGGTACGGACGGGCTGCGCAACGTTTCGTGCGCGTTCGGCCTGCTGAGGGGCGGCCTGCGCGGCGCGCTGACGCGCCAGGCGCTCGCGCTCGGCCTGCTCCTTTGCCTGCTTCTGTTTCGATTTCGCCAGAATCGGGATAACCACCCAGACAATGGCGAGAATGATCAGTACGGTTTCCATAGTGGTTTACTTCTTGTTTTCGGTCGTGGCGGGTTTGGTGCCCTTTCCGATGGCATTGCGCATTTCGGTGTCGGACTGCACGTTCTGCATCCGGTAGTAGTCCATTACGCCGAGGTGTCCTTCGCGGAACGCCTGCGCCACGGCCTTGGGGACTTCCGCTTCCGCTTCGACGACGCGCGCGCGCATGCCGGCGACGGCGGCAATGTTCTCCTGCTCCTGGGCAACGGCCATTGCGCGGCGCTCTTCGGCTTTCGCCTGGGCAATGCGCTTGTCCGCTTCGGCCTGGTCAATCTGCAGCTGGGCGCCAACGTTGCGGCCAACGTCCACATCCGCGATATCGATGGAGAGAATTTCAAACGCGGTGCCCGCGTCGAGACCCTTATCCAACACCGTGCGGGAGATGCGATCCGGGTTCTCCAGCACGTCCTTGTGGCTCTTGCTGGAGCCGACGGTGGTAACGATGCCCTCGCCGATACGGGCGATGATCGTTTCTTCGCCAGCGCCGCCAACGAGGCGGTCGATGTTTGCGCGGACGGTGACGCGCGCTTTGGCGCGCAGCTCGATGCCGTCCATCGCAACCGCGGCAATGATCGGGGTTTCGATGACCTTCGGGTTAACGCTCATCTGGACGGCGTTGAGCACGTCGCGGCCGGCGAGGTCGATGGCGCAGCTCTGTTCAAAACCGAGCGGGATGCCAGCGCGCTGCGCGGCGATGAGCGCGTTTGCGACGCGGTCCACGTTGCCGCCCGCGAGGTAATGCGCTTCGAGCTTGTTAATCGAGATGTCAAGGCCGGCTTTGGTGGTCTTGATCATCGGGTTGACGATGCGGCTCGGGACGACCTTACGCACGCGCATGCCGACGAGCTGGAAGATGCCGATCTTCACGCCGGAAGCGCGGGCGGAAATCCAGAGCCCGAGCGGCACGAAGCTGAAGAAGATTACGAGGAAAATAAACGCTAGAACGATGATTAAAATAGTACCAAACATAAATGCCTCCTCAGAATAATTAGAATAGGGATCGTTCGGTTGTTCAAACAGGTTCTTTCGGAACAATACCGGAACGGGGCATATGCCCCGCGGGCGTTATTCCGCCAACTTGTTGACGAGTATGTGCATGCCTTCCGCCTTCAAAACGGTGACCGGACTGCCTTTGGGAATGAACTCGCCCGCCGTGGTCACGTCCACGCGGCGGCCGTCGATCTCCGCGATGCCCGCGGGGCGCAGGGTCGTCAGCGCGATGCCGGTCTTGCCGACGAGGTCGGCCTTCGCGGTCGCGATTTCGGGAACGGACATACCGTCCGAGGAATCCCGCAGCACGAGGAACGACTTGGAGAGCCGCCCTTTCTGGAAGGAGCGGATGATCCAAATCAAGCCGAGTATGATCACCAGCATCACAATGGCGATGACATACAGCGCGACGCGCGGGTTGCCCCAGCCGAGCTGCATGATCACGACGGCAAGCAGCGAGAGTACGCCGGAAACACCGGCGACCCCGATGCCCGGTAGAAACAGTTCAATCACGAGAAGAATTAACCCAACGATCAGGCAAATGAGCGTTGGAACGGCGGTTGGTCCGAGCATTTCGATAAAAGTCATCATTTATTACCTCCTATTGGAGCAATACTAACATTATACCATATGAGGAGGTACAAATAATGAAAAATTTGTATCGCGCGTGTTTCAAGAACATGGAGCGCAATTGAATCGGGCGTTTAAATGAAAAAACAGCCTCGTAAACGAGGCTGAAGAAAACGGTTCTTTTCATTCTATTGTTCCAGAACAAACAGGCAGACCAGCACGTCGCTCTCTTCGCGCTGAACCTGGTAGGCATAAAACGTGCATCCGTCCGCCTTGTCGCGAACGTCGTCCTTTTTGGAGGAAATTTGCGTCATCTCCTCCGCCCAGATGCGAACGCTCGCGCGCGTGAGCGCGTCGTTCTGGTCGCATGCGGGCAGCAAGTCCGGCAGCAGCGAGCGGACGGCTTCCTCGCGCGCGGCGGTGAACTTTCCGACCGACTTTGCCAGATATTGCTCAATCGTGGACTCGCTCTTGGCGTTGTATTCCGGCGGCAACAGAAACGAGAGCTCCAGCGAGGACACCGCGCCGTCGTCCACCGTGTATTGCAGGCCGACCTCCATGGATGGCTGCTCGCCGTAGGTCAACGTCCAGCTGCACGGATCGGTTGCGGAGCGCTTTGCGTCAAACAGCTCGCTCGTTGCCAGATGCGTGGCGAACACGCTTTCCGGAACGCCGACCACGCGCTTTGACTCGGCGGAGGGCGAGGGGGAGGCGGTTGCCGTGTCGCCGCCAGTGGCGGATGCATCGCCCGAAACGGAGTCCTCGTTTCCAGAGGCGGCAGCTTCGTTTGCTTGGGAGAAGGAAGCTTCGGCAGTTGGGGCTGCGGCAGCGATGGCAGGGGAGGTGTTGAGCTTCTTATCTGGCTGCTCCGCGCGGGCGAGGAAATAAACCGTCAGCGCGCCGCCGACAATCAACGCGAGAAACACAATGTTGAGCAGTTGCTTCTTCAAAAACTGTTTCGGTAGAGATTCTTTCATGCAGCCTCGTCTGTCCTGTTCACTTGACCCGATTGGCATTATTATATATCGAACATTGTCGCAAAAGAAGTTGAATTTGCGCGAAATCGGCACAAAAAAAGCCGGATTTGCTCCGGCTTGTGGATCAGAAGGTGTTTTGCGTCAGACCGTCGCGTCCGCAACCGCAGCCCTGCCCTCCAGAATACGGGTTGCGATTCGCTCCGCCGCGTTGCGAACGAGGTATTGCTGCTGCGCTTCGAGCATCCGCGCGCGCGCTGGCGTGTCCGCCGCGAGGCGGATTGCGTTGTCCGCCGCGCTGTCCTCGCCGGGCGCGAAAATGCTCATGCCCCGCTCGGCGAAGAACTGTGCGTTGAGCGTCTCCACGCCGGGGTTGGCCACGTGTACGAGCGGAACGCCCTTGACCGCCGCCTCCGTGCTGGAAAGGCCGCCCGGCTTGGTCAGCAGCACGTCGCAGGCGTCCATGTAGAGCGAAACGTGCTCGGTAAACGGCACCGCAAGCACGCGAAGATCGTCACAAAAGCGCGTCTCCAGCGCGGATTGCAGCGCGGCATTGTGCCCCGTGAGGATCACGATGCGCGCGTCGCGGGTTTTGAGCCGCTCCAGCAGCTTTCGCGTGAGGGAGACCGCGTCCCCGCCGCCCTCGCCGCCGGTCATCAGCAGATAACAGGGGAGGCTGGCGGGCAGGTGCAGCAGCGCGCGCGCGTCCGCCGGGTTCTGCCGCGAGAGGTATTCGTCCCGAACGGGAATGCCGACGGGCACCAGCTTTTCCGCGCGGACGCCCCGGCGCACGAACTGCGCGTTCAGGTCCGCATGCGGGGTAAAGACCACGTCCATATCCGTCTCTTCCAGAAACGGAATGCAGGTGTAGTCCGTGGATACATAATAGCAGCGCGTGGAGAGCGCGTGCTTGCGCTTGAGGTAGGTGAGCGCCTCCGCGGGAAAGAGATGCGGGCAGATGGCCGCGTCGAACTCCTCCTCCTCCAGATAGCGGCGGAGGTTTTCCGCGTAGAGCGCGTTGGCAAAGTAGACGGGGGACTTGCGCTTGTTGGAACTCACGAATTCGCCCGCGGCATACAGAAAACCGAATGCGCGCGGTGTTTTGATCGCAATGTTCACAAACGCGCTGGTGATTGCCTCCGAAACGTTGTTGCCGAGAAAGGCGAGCGCGTCGCGGGTTTCGCAGGTAGCGCCGCGCGTTTCCAGTGCCTGGCGAACCGCCAGCGCGGCGGAGTTATGCCCCTGCCCCGTGCTGCAGGTTAAAAGAACTGCCTTCATTGCGTTTCCCTTCCCATCCCCATGTGAATGACACGTAGTTTATTTTTTCTGTGTTTTTACAAAACACAAGATATATTTTATGTGAATGAAACGGTGATAATTATGGATGTGTTGAAAACACATCCATTATATTACTAGTCTTTATCCGCAGCGGCTGAAGCCGCAGCTGCGGCAGATGACGCAGCCGCCTTCGTGCTCCACCTTGCCGCCGCATTCCGGGCAAACGTGAATTTCGCTTGCGTCGGACAGCGCGCCGGGCACCGGAACCGCCTGCGCCTCGTCGCCCTTGGGAACGGGCGCGGCCTGCGCGCTCTGGTAGCGCTCCTGCGCCTCGGGCGTGGTGTAATCCGCGCCGTCGTCAATGTATTTGCTGACCTTCATCAGCACGCGGGCAATCGCGTCCGGACACGAGGTGCAGCTCATGTTCTTCTGTCGAATCGTCGACGGGCAGCGGATGCCCTTGAGCTGGTCGTAGACCTCGCCAATGCTGATGCCGCTGCGCAGCGCGATGGACGCGAGCCGCGCGGTCGCCTCGCTCTGGCTGGGGCAGCCGCCCGCCTTGCCGGTGCTCGTGAACACCTCGCAGATGCCGTTTTCGTCGTAGTTGACGGTTACGTACAGCGTGCCGCAGCCAATGTTCATCTTCTCCGTAAACCCGCGCGTCACGAGCGGACGCGGACGCGGCTCAATCTTGCCGTAGTTCTCCGGCAGGGGCGCCGCCGTGTCCGGCTTGGCGGAGTCGGACTTGCCGTCGTTGACCTTGCCGATGTTGAGCACCTGCCCCGCGCGGCTGCCGTCGCGATAGATCGTAACGCCCTTCAGCCCGTCGCGAAACGCCTGAAGGTAAACGCCGCGAACGTCGTCGCGCGTTGCGTCGTGGGGGAAGTTGACGGTCTTGGACACCGCGTTGTCCGTGTGCCGCTGGAACGCGGCCTGCATGCGGATATGCGCATCGGGCAGGATATCGTGCGCGCAGACGAAGACGCGGCGAATCTCCTCCGGAATTTCGGCTATGTGCTGAATCGTGCCTTCCTGCGCAATGCGCTGGAACATGGTTTCGCTGTCGAGTCCCAGCGCGTGGAGCTTCTCCATGAGCAGGGGATTGACCTCGACCATCTGCGTGCCGTCCATGACGTTTCGAATGTAGACAAACGCAAACACGGGCTCCACGCCGGAGGAACACCCCGCGATGATCGAGAGCGTGCCGGTCGGCGCAATGGTGGTGACCGTCGCGTTGCGAATCGGCTCGTCCTGCGGATAGGTGCTGATGGAAAACAGCGGAAACGCGCCGCGCTCTGCCGCGAGGCGCTTACTCGCGTTGTGCCCCGTCGCCTGTAAAAACGCCATCAGCCGCTCGGCAAACGCAACGCCCTCGTCCGACCCGTAGGGCAGGCCGAGCGCGAGCAGCACGTCCGCAAAGCCCATGACGCCGAGGCCGATCTTGCGGGTGCTCTTGGTCACTTCGCCAATGCGATCGAGCGGGTAGGTGTTTACGTCGATCACGTTATCCAGAAAATGCACCGCCTGCTCCACCGTGGTCTGCAGCAGGTCGAAGTCGAAGCGCGTTGTGCCGTCCTCGGTTTTGAGCATGGTCACGAGGTCGATGGAGCCGAGGTTGCAGCTCTCGTAGGGCAGCAGCGGCTGCTCGCCGCAGGGGTTCGTGCTCTCAATTTCGCCCACGGAGGGTACGACGTTGTCCCGGTTCAGCCGGTCGAGGAAGACGATGCCCGGTTCGCCCGTTGCCCAGGCCGCATCGACGATTTCGTCAAACACGTCCCGCGCGGAAAGCGAACTGACGGGTTTCTTGCTCTTGGGGTCGATCAGGTCGTAGCGCTCGCCCGCCTCGACGGCGCGCATAAACGCCTCCGTCATGCCGACGGAGATGTTGAAGTTGTTGATGTCGCTCGTATCGCTCTTGCAGCGGATGAACTCCAGAATATCCGGGTGGTCGACGCGCAGGATACCCATGTTCGCGCCGCGCCGCGTGCCGCCCTGCTTAACGGCCTCGGTCGCCACGTTGAACACGCGCATAAAGCTGACGGGACCACTCGCAACGCCGCCCGTCGAGCGGACGGTCGCGCCCTTCTGGCGCAGGCGCGAAAACGAAAAGCCGGTGCCGCCGCCGGACTTATGGATCAGCGCGGCGTTCTTGACCGCCTCGAAGATGGCCTCCATGCTGTCCTCCACGGGGAGCACGAAGCAGGCCGAGAGCTGGCCGAGCGGGCGGCCGGCGTTCATCAGCGTCGGCGAGTTTGGTAAAAAGCGCAGCGAGGACATCAGCTCAAAAAACTGGTCCGCCGTCGCCTCGACGTTTGCCGAAGCATCATAGAGCGCGTCCGCCTGCGCAACCGCGCGCGCAACGCGACTAAGCATGCCGTCCACGTCCTCGGTGACGCGCCCGGTTTCATCCTTGGCAAGATAGCGCTTCTCGAGCACTTTTCTCGCGTTTTCGGAAATATTGGTCATGAAAACAAACCCCCCGCCCATACCGGAATTCTGTGAAAACCGATGGATCCTTTTTTTCTTGGTAACCGTTCGAAATTGCCCGCCGATGCAGCAAACATCCGGCAATTGGAATCTTGAAAGACGAGAACGCGCCTGTTCAGGCGCAAATTAAGAATAGCACCATATCTTGTATAAGACAAGCTATGTTAAACCCATATCTAGCGAGTTTACAGATCGTTAACTCTTGTTACAAGATGACTTTGCCAACGTGGTTTTGCTGTTGCAAAAGAGCCGAAAGGACGCGACAGACAACCAAAAACCCGCGGGTCAGTTCCCCGCGGGCAGATGCGTTTTTGTATGTAACCGAAAAGAAATATTTCGAGTTTGTCCGCTATCGGCGGGCGTTAGTGCTTGTAGTCCAGAATCAGCAGGCGGCTTTCGCCGAGGGATTCGCGCGTGAGTGCGGCGGTGTTTGCGTTGAGCGAGTGCACGCGGCGGCTCGCGTTTGCGGCGAGCAGCGGCTCCAGCCCTTCGATATTAAAGTGCAGCGCGGGCGTTTTGTAGTGCATGGGAATCAGCACCTTCGCGTGGAGTGCGTCCGCCAGCCGGGTCGCCGTCTCCGCGTTGATCGTATACACGCCGCCAATCGGCGCGAGCAGCACGTCCACCGGACCAATCTGCTCAATCAACTCGTCCGGGAGCATGTGCCCGAGGTCGCCGAGGTGCAGCACGTTTAGAGAGTCGATGCCGAAGCGGAAGACGAGGTTGCTGCCGCGCGTCGCGCCTTTGGCGTTGTCGTGGTAGCTTTCGAAGCCGGTCACGGTCAGATCGCCCGCCTTGTGCTCGCCCGCGGTGCGAATCACGAGCGGCTCTCCGGACACGCCGGTAAAGCAGTTGTGGTCGGGATGGTCGTGGCTGACGGTGACCGCGTCGCAAACAATGTCGTGCAGCTCGTAGCCGGTGTCGCGACCGCACGGATCGGTCAAAATTGAGTAACCGCTCTCCGCGGTGAGCAGAAAGCAGGAGTGTCCATACCAGGTAATTTGCATTTGACGATTCTCCTTTATACGAAGTAGCCCAATAAACGGTTCGGGCGGTTGAGGTTTGGTTTTGTGTTCCGGTGCGGCAGAAACAATCAGCGATGGGAAAAGGAACGGATGCTGCCGAGCAGCCGCGCGAGCGCGCGGGCGTATGCGCCGGAGCGATCCAGCAGCGCGGGGCGTTCCCGCGGGGGAATCGGGTGAAGCAGCGTTTCCGCCGCGCGTACGGCACGACGGTATGCGGCGGGCGACTGGTTGGCGCAGATGGCGTCCAGCAGCGCGCGCCGAAACGGGGGAAGCGCCGGACAGCCTTCGCCGCCGTGGCGACCGAGCACCAGCAGGCGGTTGAGCGCGTGCTCGCCGCCGTCGTCCTCCGGCAGCGGGAGCGAGGCGTTGATTTGTCCGACCAGCGCATCGAACAGCGCGTCCGAGAACGTAAAGAGCAGCCAGCCGTTTTCGAGCCGAACGCTGGATAAAAGCGGCGCGCCCCACAGCGAGCCATAGTCGGCGGACAGCGCGGGGGC
>JAYFPQ010000156.1:0-41129 GCA_034927595.1 Christensenella sp. | reverse complement strand
CGCTTGACCTTTTTGATTACGATCTTGCCCTTGCGCTTGAGAATCTGCTTGATGACGACGGGCTTCATCTCGGTGAACTCCACGCCCGCGCCGTCGTAGCGGCGGACGAGGTGAATCGCGTCGAACTTGCACTTTGTCGTGCATTGCCCGCAGCCGACGCACATATACTGGTCCACGAGCGTGACGCCGCAGCCAAGGCAGCGCGCGGTCTCCGCCTGCACCTGCGCCTCGGTAAACGTTCCGCGAAGGTCGCGGAAGGTCTTGGTCGCGGGCGTTTTGCTGTCCAGCGTTTCCGGCTTCTGGCGCGGGGTGTTGTCGTAGGTTTCGACAATCGCGTTCTTCTTGTCGAGCTCTTTGTACTCGCGGCGGTCGCGGCCAATGGTCAGCGACTGGCCGGGGTGCACATAGCGATGGATCGAAATCGCGGCCTGCTTGCCCGCGGCAATCGCGTCGATGGCGAACTTCGGGCCGGTGTAGCAGTCCCCGCCGGTAAAGACGTCCTTTTGTGCGCTCTGGTAGGTAAAGCCGTCCGCCTGCAAGGTGCCGTTGCGGTTGGTCACCGCATCGCAGCCAGCGAGCAGATCGCCCCAGAGGATGCTCTGGCCAATGGTCACCAGCACCGCGTCCGCGGGAACGACCATCGTGTCGTTTTCGTCATATTGCGGGGCAAAGCGGCCCTCCGCGTTGAACACGGCGGTGCAGCGCTTGAACTCCACGCCGGTGACCTTGCCGTTTTCGCTGAGGATGCGCTTGGGACCCCAGCCGTTGTTGATTGAAATCTGCTCTTCCTCGGCCTCCGCAATCTCCTCTTCGGAGGCGGGCATTTCCTTGCGCGACTCGAGGCAAACCATCGTGACCTCGCTCGCGCCCGACCGGACGGCGGTGCGGGCGACGTCTACCGCGACGTTGCCGCCGCCGATGACGACGGTCTTGCCGGTGAGCTTTGCGTCTTCGCCTGCGTTGACGCGGCGCAGGAACTCGATGCCGGAGACGACGCCGGTTGCGTCCTCACCTTCCACGCCGAGCGCGCGGCCGCCCTGCGCGCCGTTGGCGACGTAGAACGCGGCGTAGCCCTGCTTGCGCTGCGAGTCGAGCGCAACGTCCTTGCCGACCTCGACGCCGGTTTTAAACTCCACGCCGAGCTCGCGAATGATCGCGATTTCCGCGTCGATGACGTCCTTTTCGAGCCGGAAAGCGGGCACGCCGAGGGTCAGCATGCCGCCGAGCTGCTGCTCTTTTTCGAATACGGTAACGCTGTAGCCGTCCAGCGCGAGGTAATAGGCGCAGCTCAAACCCGCCGGGCCGGAGCCGACAACGGCGACCTTGATGTTCGAGTAATCGTGATGCTTCTTCGGCACGAATCGACCGCCTGCGGTCAGTTCCTGCGCGGCGATGAACTTCTTGATTTCGTCAATCGCGATCGGGGAGTCGATTTCGCCGCGCATGCAGGCCTGCTCGCAGCGGCGGTTGCAGATGCGTCCGCAGACGGCGGGCAGCGGGTTCTCGAGCTTAATGAGCTCCAGCGCTTCGCGGTACTTGCCCTGCGACGCGAGCTTGACGTATCCCTGAATGCCGATGTGCGCGGGGCAGTTGGTCTTGCAAGGCGAGGTGCCGCTGTCGACCACGTCCTCGCGGTTGAAGCGGTATTCCGCGTTCCACTTATCCTGCGTCCAGTCCTCGTCCCGCGGGGTGATCACCGTCGTGATATCCTTGACCACGTCGGTTTTCGAGCAGAGCTTCTGACCGAGTTTCAGCGCGTTGACCGGACAGTTTTCGACGCATTGCCCGCAGGCGACGCACTTTTCCGCGTCCACCTCGGAAACATAGTTTGAGCGCACCATGTCGACGTTCTTGAACATGGCGGCGGTGCGCAGCGAGAGGCAGCCGCAGCAGTTGCAGATGGCGTGCGTCTTGCCGGAGCCGTCCGTATTCGGAATTTCGTGCATCAGGCCGTTTTCTTCCGCGCGCTTGAGGATTTCGTAGGCTTCCGCTCGCGTGATCTGGCGGCCTCTGCCGGTGCGGATGTAGTACTCCGCCGCGTGGCCCATCTGGATGCACATGTCTTCCTTGAGGTGCCCGCAGCCCTCGCCCATGACCTCGCGGTCCGTGCGGCAGGAGCAGGGGGAGACGGTGAAGATATCGTTCTCCTCCAGATAGGTGGAAATCTCTTCATAGCTTGCCTTGCGGCTTTCGCCGTCAATCGCGCTCTGAATCGGAATCACGCGCATGAGTCCCACGCCGACCGGGAACGAGCCGGAGCTCATCGGCCCGCGGACGCGCCCGTACGCCTCCATGGCGTAGCCGACGATGGGGTATTGCTTCACGGTGTCGAGGTTGTTGACGATCATCTCCATCGTGCCGGGAATCCAGGTTTCCGTCCAGAACATATCCACGCCGTTGATGCAGTTGACGAAGCACGCGCCGTAGACCGCGAGCTTCATGAGCTGCTCGTGGCAGTAGTCCTCCGGTTTTCCAACGAGGGCGGCAACCTCGGCCGCGCTCTTTTTCACATAGGAACCCAGCACGAGGCCGACTTCGCACATTTCGTCCGTCACGCCCGCTTCGAGGATGACATACTCCGGATCGTCCCAGTTGTAGCCGCCCTTGTCGCCCGCCTTGAGGCCGGGCTTCTTGCGGCCGATCATGTTGGCGAGTGCCATGATGTTTTCGCGGTGCTGGCAGACGTATCCCTCGGGGAAGGTCATCTTGGTGAGCTGTTCCATTTGTTTCTCTCCTTTTTCGAAGTCGGCGATTCTCAGTCTTTTTGCCAGGCGGACACCTGATTGCGCAGCCAGTTGGTCCAGGCGTCTACGCCTTCGCCGGTGCGCGCGCAGATGGGCAGCACCTGAATGTTCGGGTTAATCTTTTTCGCGCGCTCGACGACGGCTTCCATGTTGAAGTCGAAATACGGCAGCACGTCGATCTTGTTGATGAGCAGCACGTCGCAGATGGAGAACATCAGCGGGTACTTCAGCGGCTTGTCGTCCCCCTCCGGAACGGAGAGGATCATCGCGTTCTTCACCGCTCCCGTGTCGAACTCCGCGGGGCAAACGAGGTTGCCGACGTTTTCGAGGATCACGAGGTCGAGGTCCATCGCGTTGAACTCGTCAATGCCCTGCCGCGTCATGTCCGCGTCGAGGTGGCACATTCCGCCGGTGTGCAGCTGAATCGCGCGCACGCCGGTATCGGCAATTGCCGCCGCGTCCACCTCGGAGTCGATGTCCGCCTCCATGACGCCGATCTTGAACTCGTCCTTGAGCGCCTCAATGGTGCGCTTGAGCGTCGTCGTCTTGCCCGCGCCGGGGCTGGACATCAGGTTCAGCAGGAAGGTTTTCTCCCGCTTGAGGTCGGCGCGGAGCGCGTCCGCGAGTTTGTCGTTGCTTTCAAACACGCGCTGCTTGATTTCGTAAACTTTGTACATTGAAAAATCCTCCATATCCATTCAGATCGCCCATGCGGGCGCAACTAACGAGATGCGCGGCTGTCAAATCTGGTTCAACCACATATCGATACAATAACACTGAATAGCGCGCGGGTCAAGATTCCCGAAGAAAAAGCCTTATTTCGGGCTGGAATATATTCTTTTTGCATGATAGAATGGTAGAGAATCTGTGGTTCAACCAAAGACCAGAACCGTTTTTCGATGTTGCGGAATAGAAATCCAACGACGGTTCATTCGAATTGTACCATAACAACCGCAGAATCGGGAGGGGAACCCATGTTCAAAAAACTGACCGCGCCAACGCTCAAGGAACTGTTTGTGCAGGAGCTGGAGTCGATGATTCTCTCCGGCGAACTCAAGATCGGCCAAAAGCTTCCGCCGGAGCGCGAGCTCGCGCAGCGGATGCAGATTTCGCGTTCGGTCGTCAACGACGGCCTCGCTGAGATGGCGCGAAAGGGCTTTCTCGAAACGTCGCCGCGGCAGGGAACGGTGGTTGCGGACTTTCACCGAAACGGCACGCTGGACATCCTCGTTTCCATTATGAGTTACAACGGCGGGCGGCTTCCGCGCGAGGAGATTCGCTCGATTCTCGAAATGCGCGGGGTGCTGATGGCGTTTGCGCTGGAGAGCGCGATTCCGCTGATCACGCCGGAGCAACTGCGCCAGCTCCACGAACAGAGCGAGGCGTTTGCCCGCGCAAAGGAGCCGGAAGAGGCCGCGGAACTGATCTATGAATTCGACCATATGCTCAGCGGGTTCTCCGGCAACACGCTGCTACCGCTGTTCTTCTGCTCGTTTCAAACGCCGATTAAGGAGCTCTGGAAGCGCTATGTTTCGCGAAACGGAGTCGGCATCCTCAAGGAGCGCAACGACGAACTTCTCGAGTGCGTCGCGCGCAAGGACGCCGCCGCCGCAAAACGGGTGATTGCGGACTCGATTGCGGAGACCATCAGCGGGCGAACGGAGATCTACGGGGGATAAGCCGTTTTACATTATTGTTTTCTCAATTAATTCTTTGAAGATAGTATGTAGATGATTGTAAAACTTAATATTTGGGATATCATTCTTTTCCAGGTGCTCTTTACTAAAGTCTTCAAGAATCTGAATAGGGAAGTCTACCACATTCAATTCAAACTTTCCAATAGTTGGAATTATATACGCTGCAAGTATACCGGACTGCAACATAAAACTAACTAGTACATCTAGGTTGTCCAATAGTTTCTTTACGTTCTCGATTTGCTGTTCACAAGAATCGTCTGCAACGAAGAAATTTTTCAGGAAATGATAACCAAAAAGAATGCGCTTTGGGAGGATATATGAATCAATTGATATATAATCCGTAGCAAGATTTTTTTCATCATCTCTATATATGATGCGCCATTCCTTCTCATACTGCCAATCATTACACTTGTTAAGGGCAGCAAGTAAACATGCTGCGTCTAGTGGATAAAGGCAATCGGCTATACTCTCAGAGTTCATTAGATCGTTGAGTTCAAGTGGAGAGGCTGTATACACTACTGGAAAAATGGTCTTACTAATGAAGCTGGTTTCAGCTAGTTCGTTAAAATTGTATTCAACACAAATGCCTTGGCTACAATTGCTATAATGCGACCACATCAGTAATGATTGATTATCTGTTGAAAAGCAACAAGCATATGTTTTTAAATAAGACAATAAATCGAAATTTAAGCGTTCCTTTTTTTCTGCCCTGAGGGTCTGTCCATTGATATACTGATCTTTGTAATAGCTGATGAATGCTGCATTACTAGTTGGCAATGAAGGCACCAGTGCTTCAAAATCAGCGACAATGTTCCCTTTCTGGCAAGGAAGATGTATTGTGCAATCATATAAATCATTAAATGTGCTTATTAACGAGAGACTCAGTTTTTGACAAGTAATATCATTGACAACGTAGTCCGAGAAATTTCTATATCTATAAAGGGGCGGGAAACAATCCCTTGTACCAATGCATGTAGCTTGAGGTATTATACCAGGTGATCGCTTTTCTAAATACGATCGAAAACACTCTTCTTGTATGACTGCGAGGTATGTTTTTATCATAACTTTCCGCTCAATTCATATACTAATATTTGTTAGAACTATAACTATAGATTACTAGCATTAGTATAGTATGAGCAGTGTAAAATCTACTAATAGAATATATAATAAAAAAATAAAAAAAATCCCCTTACGTCACCCCTTGCTCGTGACGTAACGTCATGCGCTACACTTCGCTTCAGGAGGTGAAAAACCATGTCCGATTACTCAACGGGAGAACTCGCCCGGCTCTGCGGCGTCACCGTCCGCACGGTGCAGTTCTACGACGCGCGGGGCTTACTGCACCCTTCGGATTTGAGCGAAGGCGGTCGGCGGCTCTACGCGGAGGGCGACCTGCGCAAGATGCGCATGATCTGCGCTCTCAAGACGATGGGGCTCTCGCTGGACGCCATCGCAGGGGTGCTCGTCAGCGAGCATCCGGAAAAGGTGCTGCTGCTTCTGTTGGAAGAGCAGGAGAAGCGCATTGCGGATGAGCAGGGCGCGCTGGAGCGGCAGAAACGCGCGGTGGAGACCGTTCGCGAGTCCATTCGCACCGGGGCGATACTCTCAATTGAATCCATTGCGGACATGGATCGCATGATGGAAGAAAAGAAGAAACTCAACAAGCTGCATCTTACCATGCTGCTGCTGGCTATGCTGATGAGCGGCCTGCAGTGGGCGGGCATCATCCTTTGGATCACGACGGGCATCTGGTGGCCGTTTGCCGCGTGCTGGCCGTTCGTAATCGCTGTTGGCATTTTGCTGACACGGATGTATTATATTAACACGCTTTATATCTGTTCCGAATGCGGCGAGCGGTTCCGCCCGGTGTTCAAGGAAATGTTCTGGGCAAACCATACGCCGAAGACGCGGCTCTTGACCTGCACAAAGTGCGGCACCAAGGGCTGGTGCGTTGAAACCTACGGAAAAAGCGAATAAGAAATCATTATCCGGTATCAAGGGGGAGGAAACATTTCATGCAATCGACCATTCCAATGCTATCGATCGTTTCTATGGCGATCTCGGCGCTGATCGGAATCGCCATTCCGGTCGTGCTGTACATCATCTTCCGCAAGAAGAACAAGGCAAACCACCTGCCCTTCTGGGTAGGTTGCATCACCTTTGTGCTCTTTGCGCTCGTGCTCGAGCGGGTGATGTATTCGTTTTTGATGAAGGCGCCGATCTGGACGACCATTACCGGCAACATCTGGATCTACGGCCTCGTTGGCGGATTTTTCGCCGGGTTGTTTGAAGAGACGGGGCGCTATGTTGCGTTCAAGACCGTTCTTCGCAAAAAGCGCGGTAACGACGCAAACGGTCTCATGTACGGCGCGGGTCACGGCGGCATCGAAGCGGTGATTCTGCTGAGCGTGTCGATGATCGTCAACCTCATCTTCTCGCTGCAGTCCAACGCCGGTGTTCCGTCCGTCTTCGGTACGGCCAGCGCAGCGCAGCAGCTGGCCGCCATGCCGTTCTGGATGTTCCTGGTCGGCGCAGTGGAGCGCATGTCGGCGGTGGCGCTGCATGTTTCGCTCTCCGTACTCGTCTGGTTTGCGGCGAAAAACAACAAGCGTTTCTGGCTGTTCCCGCTCGCGATTCTGCTGCATCTCGTCGTGGATATGGCGGCGGTCGTGCTCAATGGCCTGGGTTTGAACGTTTGGATTCTCGAAGGCGTGGTGTTCGTTCTCGCGGCGCTGTTGATCGTTCTTGCCGTCGTGGTTTGGAAGAAGAACCACACGGTGGAGCAGCCTGCCGTTGTGCTGGAAGAAACGCCCGCCGAAGCGCAGGTATAACGAATCATTGCATCGAAAAAGGCCTTCGGGCCTTTTTTGTTTGTCCCGGCGACGTGGTATACTGAAGAAAACGATCTACGGAAGGATACCGCAGAGATGGACCTCAAAGCGCGCGCCAAACAGCTCAAAACCGACCTGCCCGCCGTGTTTCTCGCGCTCAAGCGCAAGGATACGCCGTGGACGGCAAAAGCCCTCGCGGCGCTGACGATTGGCTACGCGCTCTCGCCGATCGACTTGATTCCGGACTTTATCCCCGTGCTGGGGTACCTCGACGACCTGATTCTCCTGCCCGCGCTCGTCGCGCTGACGATTCGGCTCATTCCGGCGGAGGTGCTCGCTTCCTGCCGCGCGGAGGCGGAGGGGCTCTGGAAAGACGGAAAGCCAAAGCGTTGGTACTATGCAATTCCCATCGTACTGTTCTGGCTCGCGATTCTGTTTCTGGTCGTCCGCGCGATTTTATCCAAACAAGCCTGAAAAGTTCGCATGCAAAAGCCCCTCGTTAAGAGGGGCTTTTTGGTACTCACGTTCTCGCGCACAATTTGTCTTATTCGAAGGAATACGGATTAAAGTTGTTCATCGCGAGGACAAACCATGCGGTCGGCGCAATGTGCGGCGCGGTGCCATATTCCCACGGGTCGCCCGTAAAGAGATTGAACCCCGTGCTGAGGTTGTCCACCGTTGCGGCGGGGAACAGGCCGTCTTCGAGCTGAATGCTGGCGAGCGCGCCGAGCGCCTCGGTCGCCGCTGCGTCGTCCCCGCGCAAGCGGAACATTAGAGCTGTATAGGCCGTACCTTCCGCCCACCAGCCGCCGTTTGCGTTGCTCTCGCAGAAGGGATATCCGCCGCCGAGAATGCGCATGGCTCTTGCGCGGGACAGCGCGGCTTCGTACGGTTGGAATTGCTCGCCCAGCGCCATTGCCGCCCAAACCTGCGCGTCCAACACGATGTTGTCCTTGCTCGGGGTCACGCCGTCGTCCGTGGTGCCGGTGTAAAACACCTGCCCAGCCGGATCGTACATGGCCTGAATCAGGCGAAGCGCGCTGTCCGCGGCTTCCTGATAGCGCGGTTCGCCGGTGAGCGCGTAGAGCTGTGTAAACGCGGCGTAGGCGTCTATGTTGTGCTCAATGGATTTGTAGGTGAACTTGGTTACAACGGGTTTCTTGCCCTCCGCCCAGCCGTCAAAGCCGCCGGTAAAGCCATCCCCGCCGTCCGAGCAGTTGTCGATGACCCAATCCATCAGCACTTGCGCGGTGTCGCGATAGACATCATCCGGCACGACGCGGTAGTATTGCAGCAGCGCGAGCGCAACATACGAGGTGTTACCGACGTTGCTGCCGACCTGATACTGATCCTCGTACCAGGTGCCTTTGCCCTTGTCGTCAAACGCGTACCAGCCGGGCAGGCGCGCGCCGCTCTCCCAGCCGGGCAGCGCGGCAATGTTGCCCGCCGCGTAGGCATTTCGAACGCGGGGTATGCCCTGCCGGTCGTGTTGCACCGCGTAGACAAACGCATCTGCTATGTCGCCCGCCGCCTTGACGTTTCCGTCGGACAGAAGCGCCATCAAAACCAGCGCGTTGTCATAGGAGAACGCGGCGTTTTGAATGTATTGGTTATCCGTGTCGTAGGAGCGTAAGAGAACGGGCGCTTGCTCGGCGGAAGCAATGTTGCCGACAAACTGGATGTCGTCGAGGTAAAATACGTTATCCGCGTCGCCGGAGTAATCCCCGCTGCAAACGAACCCAAAGCCGTTTTGGATGAAGCTCAGGTCGGCATAGTCGAGGGAGATGGAGTATTCCTTCCATTCGTTCGTGAGCGCTAGAAATCGCGTCGAGCATTTATCCTCGCTGTCCGGATTCCTCTCAACCTGTTCGCCGGTCTCCCCGTCGTAGCCAAACCCGCAAGTGAAGAACTCTATCGCTTCGCCGCCCTGCTCCCCGCGGGCGTAGAAGCGAAGCTCGGTTGCGCCGGTGAGATCCATTCCAGCGTTTGACTGGTCGCCGGTGTTGAGCCTTGGCTTCGTTTCGCCCTTCGGCAGATATCCATTGAGAAACATCCAGCCGCCCCAGTCGTTGCCCTTGGTGGTAATCTCACAACGGATGCAGCTGCTGCCGGAATACGGATCGGTCTGCCAGTTCTCGTCCAGATCCTTGACGAGGCTGGCGTTCTTTCCCCAAATCTTGGCCTTTTGCGTAAAGTTGTTCTCCGTCAGCCCAAAATCTTTGTAGACGTACACCTGCTCCCGGCTGTCGTTGAGCCGCTGTTCGAGACCTAGAACCGCCAGCTCCTTTGCCGCGGCGTAGGTATCGTAAACGGGGGTTGGAACGGGCGTTGGTTCGATTGTTGGAGTGGCGGTTGGCTCCGGCGTGGCGGTCGGCTCCGGCGTGGCGGCCACGGGAGACGGGGCTGCGCAGGCGACGAGAGCGAGGCAGCACAATCCGGCAAGGATGGCGAGGATAACGTGTTTCATTCGCATTCCTCCAAAATTCACATGTCCTGCTGTGAAATAGTAAACCAACTAGAAGTGTAGAACATCCTGATATATAGTAAAATTCGTCTAATTTTGCAGAATTCCTGCAAACTGACTTGTTTTTTGCCGAAAAATAACCGCAAGAAGAAATCATCTGTGAGAAAGAAAAAGCCATTGCACAGGCAATGGCCCAAGTTGACGTATCATTCATTGCGTTATAGATCGTAACCCTGATAGATCTGCTCAATCTCGCGCTCGTAGCGCAAAAACGCCTTGGCAATCACGGGGTTAAACCGGTGGCCAATGTCCTTTCGGATTTCGGCGAGGCTGTCCGCGTGGTTTGAGGCGGTTTTGTAGCAGCGCGTGGAGCGCAGCGCGTCGTATACGTCGGCAATGGCGACAATCTGTGCAGAAAGTGGAATCTCATTCCCCTTCAGTCCGTTGGGGTAGCCCAGCCCGTCCCAGCGCTCGTGATGGGAAAGCGCAATGTCCATGCCCATCTTGATCAGCTCGCTCATCTGGTAGTGCTGATAGGCGGATTCCAGCGTCTGGGCGCCAATTGTCGTGTGCTTTTTCATTTCGTCGAACTCCTCCGACGTGAGCTTTCCGCGTTTGAGCAGAATGCTGTCCGGAATACCGACCTTGCCGATGTCGTGCAGCAGGCAGGCCTGTTGGAGGTTGATGATGTACTCGCGGGTGAGCTGCCCGCTGTATACGCTGTTGAGCGAGAGCGCGGTTGCGACAACGCGGCAGGTTTCACTGATGCGCCTTAGGTGCCCGCCGGTGCTGTCGTCCCTTGATTCGGCGAGGCAGACGAGCGCGGTGATGGTGCCCCAGAGCGCGTCCGCCAGCTGCTGTACCTTTTGTTGAACGATTTCCTCCAGATGCTCGTTTTGCGTCTGCAGCTCACCTTCCAGGCGCTTTCGCTCGGTGATATCAAGCATGCTCACGACGACGCAGGTCGTGGTTCCGACGCGAATGGGGCTGGCATTCATCACCACGGAGTGCACGCCGCCGTTTTTATCCAATACGTTCAACTCCGCATTTCGAATCGGCTGTTTTTTTGTGAAAGCGTTGGACACGACGCTTGCGTCGTTTGGGGTTGCGAATACGGAGAGTTCAAACGGCGATTTGCCAATGATCTCCTCCCGCGTATAGCCGAGCGTATTGCACAGCGCACTGTTGACGTCCAGCTGGGTTCCGTTTTCAATATTAACAATGGCTTCCATCAGCAGACTGTCGTGAAACGCCTTCGAAAACTTTTCCTCGGAGAACTCCAGCAGCGTCATATCCTGCGAAACGCCAAACAGTGCGGGCGCGTTGTTCCATGTTCCCTCGGTAAAGTGCGTGTTCACGGGAAACGGAACACCGCTCTTCGTTTCAATCGGTACGCGGCAGGTCAGCGGTTGGCCTTCGATAATCTTCTGTAAATTGGCGGCCGCTTCCGCGTGTCGTTCTGCCGGATGCAGCATCAGCACGCTTTGACCGATCAACTCCTGCCGGGTGTAGCCTGTTTTTCGCGTGACTGCCTGATTGACACTGAGAATTCTGCCTTCGTAGTCGAACACAAACAACAGATCGTCGATCGTGCTGAAAAAGTTGTCGAAATTCTGTTTGGAACGTGACAGTTCCTCCTGCATTTGCGAGCCCTGAATGGCCTTGGTGAGCAGTTCGATAAACGTGTCCAGCAAGGAAATTTCGTCGCTCGTCCAGTCCCGCTCGCGCACGCAGGAGTCGAAGCCGACAAAACCGAAGAAGGTGTTGCCGAGAAACACGGGCAACACCAGAATGGACTGAATCTGCTGGGCGGCGAGTGACTCTCGAAGCGGCGGCTCGACGATGTCCTTTACATGTGCCAGAAACGGTTTGCCGTCCGTAAGCGGCTTCATATATTCGGTTACCAGATCAAGTGGAACGTTCTGCAACTCCGGATTGTCCTTTTGCGCTTCCACGTCGGCGGCAACCCATTCAAAGCGCTGGCTCGTGACCCAGCGCTTGTTGTCCGTATCGTAGTGATTTTCCCAGTAGTACACGCGATCCACCTGAACCGCTTCCCCAAGCGTGGCAAGACCCTGGGCAATCGCGTTTGGACGATCCGAAAACAGCTCGCGGGAAAACCGCACAATCGCGCTGAGAATGCGCTCCCTGCGCCGGTTCTGTTCCTCCAGCAGGTATTGCTCCGTAATATCCTCGGCGGTGCAGGAGAGAAAAAGCACGTTCCCCTGCTCGTCCAGCTTCGGGGTCTTCACAATATGCAGGAGCCTGCGCTCGTGGTTTGCGTTGAATGCCCACTCCTTGCTGACAACCGGTTGCTTCTGAGCAAACGCAATCGTATTCTGCGCGATGCAGACGTCCGCCTCCGGTTTGTCCAGCAGCTCATACAGGCTCTTATATTCGGTGTCCTCGCGGGTGCGACCCAAAAAGGCCGCGTGAGAAGCGTTCACGTGGCCATAATGAATCGTGTCGGTCATCTCCCAAATCTGGGTGGGAATGTTATCCGACAGCATGGCGAGGGAATCCAGCTGTGAGGGCAAGGTCTGTTTCATACTCGTTTCCTGTGTTTTCTGGTGCAATCTCGTCCGCGTGCTTGATCGATCAAACATCGACCTGTGACTTAGTTGGATAACAGCGGGTAGGGAGCATATTCAACGGATCGAATGCATCTGTGGTTTATATTGGAAGAATATCCTGTTATTACATCGGTGTCAATCTGGAATAAAATCCAGTGTGATTTTGATGCGCATCATACAACTCTTGCGAATTCTTACATTGCAACGGCTGGGCCAAGGGGCAAAACACGCCAAAAGTCGCCGAAGAAAAGGCGACATTGACACCGATTCAAAGAAAATCTACAATAATCATAACGGATGTCATCGTTTTTTCGCACAATCCTCTTGTGGGTTTTCTGATCGAAGAGTAAACAGCATGTATTTCCAGTTTTTAAGATAACAGAAGATCATCCGCAAAAATTGTTACATTGCAATTTTTCTATTGAGCGGAATCCGACGCAACACACGAAGGAACGAACCGGCAGCGTGCTGCCAGGCGGGAGAAGGATGATGAAAAATCCATTTGAAAATCGAAAATTTCAGAACACAATGTTTCTGTTGGCAACCATCACCTCCATTATCTATTTAACATGGCGCGCGGTGTTCACGCTGCCCTGGAAGAACGACGCCATCAGCATCATCTTTGGTATTCTGCTGCTCGGCAGCGAAATCACCTCCGCGCTTGGCACCTACGAGCTCTACTGGGGCAAGAGCCACGTGAGCAAAATGGAGCTCAAGCTGCCAAAGATCCCGCCCGCCTGGTACCCGGATGTGGACGTGCTGATCGCAACCCACAACGAGCCGGTCGAGCTGGTCTACAAAACCGTGAACGCGATTACCCACATGGATTATCCGGACAAGAGCAAGGTGCATGTGTTCATCTGCGACGATGGAAACCGCCCGGCGATGGCCGACCTGGCAAAAGACTTCGGCGTCATGTATCTGGGGCTGGCAAACAACAAGCAAGCCAAGTCCGGCAACTACAACAACGCGCTGTCCAAAACGCATTCCCCGCTCGTGGCAACGTTTGACGCGGACATGATTGTTCGCCGCGAATTCCTCATGGAGACGGTGCCATACTTCTTCCTGCCGCGCGTCAAGGAACTGCCGGACGGCACCTGGGCCCTGCGCAAACCGGAAGAAACGGACCTGAACTTCAAGATCGGCTTTATTCAAACGCCGCAGAGCTTTTATAACCCCGATCTGTTTCAGTTTAATCTCTACGCCGAACAGAACATTCCAAACGAACAGGATTTCTTTTCCCGCGAGATCAACGTCATGCGCAACGCCAACAACGCCGTTGCCTACACGGGCAGCAACACGGTGATTGCGCGGCAGGCGCTCGAGGAGATTGGCGGGTTTCCGACGGACACGATTACCGAGGACTTCGAAACCGGCATCAAGATTCAATCCAAGGGCTACACGACGTATTCCACCACCAAGCCGCTGGCGAGCGGGCTTGCGCCAACGTCGATCAAGAGCATGGTCACCCAGCGTGTTCGCTGGGCGCGCGGCGTCATTCAATCCATTCGAAACTGCAACGTGCCGTTCAACAAGGGGCTTTCCATCAAGGCGCGCATCAGCTACATGCTTTCGTATTCCTATTGGTGGTCGTTTGCGCGGCGCATCGTGTTTACGTTTGCGCCCATCATGTTTGCGCTGTTCAACAAACAGATTGTCGTAACGAGCTTCTGGGAGATCATGGCAATCTGGGCGCCGTCGTATATCTTCTACAGCTTCGCCATGCGCTGCCTTTCCAGCGACACCCGAAACCAGCGCTGGAACCAGATCATCGATACGATTCTCGCGCCATACATGATCATTCCCGTGCTGCTCGAGACGCTGGGCTTTAAACAGCTCAAGTTCAAGGTGACGGACAAGAGCACCAGCAAGCCACAGACCTCGAACGCCGTCTACATTCTGCCGCAGCTCATCATGCTGGGGCTTTCCGTCGCCGCTTTGATTCGCTACATCGGCGGAAAGTATGGCCTCACGCTGTTCTACAGCACGTTCATCAGCTTCTGGTTGATCTACAACATCATCAACCTGCTGTATGCGATCTATTTCACGATGGGGCGGCAGGCGTACCGCGCGAGCGAGCGCTTCAACGCGGCCATCCCCATTCACCTGACCTACGACAAGGGAACGCTGGACGCCGTTACGCGAAACATCTCCGAAGGCGGGTTTCTGTTTGAGCTCGCGCACCCAACCTACCTACCGGATCGCGTTCCGCTCGACTTTCTGCTGGAGACCGAGTGTTACCGCGCCAAGGTGCAGGGAAAGATTGTCTACATCAGCACCGCGAACGGCAAATGGCTCTACCATGTGCAGCTTCTGCCGCATTTGAGCGAGGAGGACCGCCGGGAGTACCTCCAGCTCGTCTACGACCGTGAGCACTCTCTGCCTAAGGCGATGAACGTTTGGGTCACGGCGTTTGACGACATCGTCAGCAACGCGAACCTGCGCCTTGAGAAGCAGCGCGCCGAAATGCGTGCGCTGCCGCGCATCGATCTGGATCGGTTTGTGCGCTTTGAGGAAGGCGGAAGCGCGACGCTGGTCAACTTTAACTACAAGTACTTTCTTGTTCGAAACCTGAATACGGACGAAAAGCACCTGACCCTGATTCCGCGCAGCGGCGTTCGCATAGAGTGCGAGCCGGTTGAGATTGCAATGGAGAATCCGGGGCTTGTGCTGCTCGGCGTCGTTAACTGGGAAGAGCTTGCCCAGAACGAGACATTCCAGGCCATGCTGGAGGACTGGATCTTTGAGCGCACCCAGACGAAGAAGAAGTCGCGTTTCAAGCGCAGAAAGGATGCGTAGCGTATGGCACTGTTGCTAACCTTGGTGCGGCTGCTTGCGTTTGCCGTTTCCACCATGGGCTATGTCGCGCTCGTGCGAATCTATTGGAAAGTACCGGCGCGCGCGAGCTATCTGTTTGTGCTCTCGAGCATCGCCTGTCTGGAGTATCTGTCCGGGTTGGTCGGCGTGCTGCCGCTCATGGCGGTGCTGCTGTTCTTCGGCGGGCTGTTTTCGCTCACGTTGATCGTTCTTCGAAAGAAGTTCAAGCTCGCGTTTAACCGCTCGTCGCTAAACGCGCTGAACCTCGCGTTCTTCGCGGGGCTGATCGCGCTGGTCACGTCGCTGATCGACACAAAGTTTGTGCATTACGACAACTTTTCCCATTGGGCGGTTGTGGTCAAGAACATGCTCATCACGAATCGTTTTCCGGACGCGATGAGCGCGATCATCGACTTTAAGAGCTATCCGCTTGGCAGCAGCTCGTTTCTCTACTACTTTTGCAGCGTGGTCGGCAGCGAAGAGGGCGTGATGCTCACGGGGCAGATTCTGCTGCTGTTCGCCTGTTTCTACGCGATGGTCGGCGTCATTCGGGACGTGAAGCGGTTCCTGCTCGTGGGGCTGCTGGGTCTCTGCTGCTCGACAATGGCGTACTTCAACATCAGCATCCGCGTGAACAACCTGCTCGTGGACTTTCTGCTGCCCGCGCTGGCGCTCGGAGCGGTCGCCATTATCGCCTCGGAGCGAAAGCGCTTCTCCGCCGCGTGCTTTACGGCGCTGCCCGTACTTGCGCTGCTGGTCATCGTAAAATCCACGGGCGTCTTCTTTGCCGCGCTGTGCTACGCGTTTCTGCTGGAGCGGGCGGTTCGGCTGCACCGCGAGGATCGCGAAGGCGCAATCTTCATTCGTCCGGCGCTGGCGGTTATCGTGCTCTCGCTGGTGACACTGGTGCTCTGGAACATCCACACCGCGAGCGCATTCGCCGGGGACACCTCGAAGTTCAGCTACGACCTGCAGAACATTTCCAGCATACAAATCGATAAAACGCCGGAGCAGATTCGCGCGATCGCCACGCTGTTTTTACAGACCGCCGTCTCGCTTCGCGGCATTTCCGCGCAGGGGATTCTCATCTTCAACGTGCTCGCCATCGCGGCGTATCTCGTTGCGCGGTTTGCGCTGCACAAGCGCTGGAAGCTCCTTCGAACGCTGCTTGCGCTGGACGCGGGCATCGTCGTCTACTACGCGGGCATCCTCGCCATGTATATTGTCTCCATGCCGCTGGACGAGGCACAGCGTCTCGCGGGGTTCGACCGCTACGCGTCGAGCATGGTGCTCTTCTTCATTGGCGCGCTCTCCATGCGCGCGGTCAGCGACGTGGAGAATTCGTTCTATCAGCAGCAGGGTGACCGGCGGGACATCCGCGCGTTTCGCAGTCTGTTGACCAAGAACCTCTATCAGGGCGCGACGGCCGGGTTTGCGCTGGTGACGGCGCTGATTTTGCTTTCGGAGCTAAACGGCATGAACAGCATCAAGGCGGCATATCCGCAGTCGTTGCCCGCCCGCGTATCCGCGCTCGTCGGGGATCGCTGGGAGGAGCCGGACAACGAAACGCGCTATCTGTTCTATTCGTCGGACGCCGAGGGCGAGGTGACGAGTTACTACCTGCCCTACGTCGGGCGGTATTTCCTCTTTGCTTCGCAGGTGGACGCCGTGAGCAAGTTTGCGGACGATACGTTCATGGGGCAGATTCAAACCTACGACAAATTCGTGATTCTCGAGTCCACGCCTGCGATTCGGGCGTATATGGAAAAGCACGCAAACCTGCCGGGCGATCCGGGCGTTTACGACGTTGTTCAGACGTTTGCGGAGGCGGTCCCCCCGGAACAGTAACCCGGCTTTTATAAGAAAAGAAGGCGCTTGAGGCGCGGGAAACACAGGATTATATATTTTTTTCGTCGAACCCCTTGCAATTTATCGCCGTTCGTGATAAATTTGCACAAATCAACCGCACGCATGCGAAAAGGAAACACCAAATGACCCAGATCTGCCGCGCAGCCGAATACCGCTACTTTTACTTTACCAACTTTTATTTTGGTAAGGTTTTATCGGGTTTGGCTGAACATAAGGGTACGCGCTGAGAGGATCGAATTGGATCGCAACGCAACCGCAGCCAAACCGGCTGCGGTTTTTTTATCGCCGGAAGGAGAAAAACGCCATGATCGTCATTCTGAAACCAAATCCCAACGAGGATCAACTGGAGAGCCTGAAAAACTGGCTGCTCGGCAAGGGCATTCAAATCCACATGAGCATCGGCACGAGCCACATGATTCTGGGGCTTGTGGGCGACACGTCCACGTTGGACATCGACCTCATCAGCGCGCTGGACATCGTAGAGGACGTCAAGCGCGTGCAGGAGCCGTATAAGAATGCAAATCGCAAGTTCCATCCCGAGGATACCGTGATTCCGGTGGGCAACACGCAGATTGGCGGCGGAACGCTGACCATCATGGCGGGGCCGTGCTCGGTGGAATCGCCGGAGCAGATCATCGCCGTCGCCAAGGCGGTCAAGGCCAGCGGCGCAACCATGCTGCGCGGCGGTGCGTTCAAGCCGCGCACCTCGCCGTATTCCTTCCAGGGCATGGGCGCGGAGGGGATTGAGCTGCTCAAGCTTGCCCGCGAGGAGACCGGCTTGCCCATCGTCAGCGAGATTATGGACGCGAGCCAGCTGTCGCTGTTCAAGGATGTGGACGTGATTCAGGTTGGCGCGCGCAACATGCAGAACTTCAATCTGCTCAAGATTCTCGGCGCGCAGCCAAAACCGGTGCTGATCAAGCGCGGCCTCTCCTCGACCTACGAGGAACTGCTCATGAGCGCGGAATACGTCATGGCGAGCGGCAACGAGCAGGTGATCCTCTGCGAACGCGGCATTCGCACCTTTGAAACCTACACCCGAAATACGCTGGATGTCTCCGCGATTCCGGTGCTCAAGCACCTGACGCACCTGCCGGTGATCGTAGACCCCAGCCACGCGGCGGGGAAATACGCGCTGGTCGCCCCTCTCGCGCTCGGCGCGGTGGCGGCGGGCTGCGACGGACTGTTGATTGAGGTGCACAACGATCCCGCGCATGCGCTCAGCGATGGTCCCCAGAGCTTGAACCCGGAAGCGTTCGACAAGCTGAACCGGAAACTGCTCGCGCTGCATGCGTTTCTGCAGGAAGAAGGGGAGTCCAAATGAACGTCGGCATCGTCGGCCTCGGGCTCATTGGCGGCTCGATGGCAAAGAGCATCAAAACGCGAACGGCGCATACCGTCTGGGGCGTTGACCTCGACTCGGAGACCATGACGCTTGCGCGACTCAGCGGTGCCATCGACGGCACCCTGTCAAACGAAAAATTGCCTGCCTGCGACCTGATTCTGGTTGCGATTCGTCCCGCCACGGCGGTAAACTGGGTAAAGGAGCACGCGGCGCAGATCGCAAAGAGCGCAATCGTCGTTGACCTCTGCGGGGTCAAGCGCAGTGTCTGCGCGGCGCTGGAGCCGGTTGCGCACGAGTTTGGCTTTGCCTACATCGGCGGCCACCCGATGGCGGGGCGCGAGCGCGGCGGGTTTGTGCATTCCAGCGAAGAGCTGTTCTCCGGCGCGTCGATGATTCTCACGCCGGACGCGCACACCGACATGCGCATGCTCGAAACGCTCAAGGCGTTCTTTACGGACGCCGGTTTTGCGGGGCTGACGTTTTCGACGCCGGACGAGCACGATCGCATCATCGCCTACACCTCCCAGCTTGCGCACGTCGTCTCTAGCGCTTACGTCAAGTCGCCGGAGGCCGAGCGTCGACGCGGGTTTTCCGCCGGAAGCTTTCGGGACATGACGCGCGTGGCGCATCTCGACGAGGCGATGTGGACGGAGCTGTTTCTCGACGATGCGGACTACCTGGGCGAAGAACTCAGTATTTTGATTCAGCATCTCAACGAATACCGCGAGGCAATCGCAAACAGGGACGCGGCCCGGCTCGAAGCGCTGCTCCGCGAGGGGCGCGAACAAAAAGCCAAGGCCGGAGGGAACTAAAGCATGGAGCACCGGGTGATCCCCGTTCGCGTGCGGGAAGGCTACAACGTCGTAATCGGCAGAGGGCTGCTCGAAGAGAGCGGATCGCTGCTGCGCGCCGCGTTGGGGGACTGCCGCCTCGCGCTCGTGACGGACAGCAACGTCGCGGATCTCTATCTGGAACGCGTACTGAAAAGCCTCCGCGCGGCGGGCTACGCCGTGAATTCGTTTGTGTTTGCCGCGGGCGAGCAGAACAAAAACATGCAGACACTCGCGGACGTGCTGGAGTTTTATGCCGGCGAACGTCTGACGCGAACGGACTGCGTGCTCGCGCTAGGCGGTGGGGTAACGGGGGACATGGCGGGGTTTGCGGCGGGCTGCTACCTGCGCGGGATTCGCTACGTGCAACTGCCGACCACGCTGCTTTCCGCGGTGGATTCCTCCGTCGGCGGAAAGACGGCGGTCGACCTCGCGCCGGGCAAGAACCTCGCGGGATTGTTCCATCAGCCGTCGCTCGTGCTCTGCGACACAAGTTGCTTAAACACTCTTACACAGAGCGAGTTTGCCAATGGCGCGGCGGAGGCGATTAAAACCGGTATACTGGAAGGCGAAGAGCTCTTTTCCTTGCTGGAAGCGGGCGGCACGCGCGAACAAATCGACGAAATCATCGCCCGCTGCGTCGCGTTTAAGGCGCGCGTGGTGGAGCAGGACGAAACGGAGACGGGACTTCGCAAAACCCTCAACCTTGGGCACACCGCCGCGCACGCGATTGAGCTATGCAGCGGCTATACGATTCCGCATGGGCACGCGGTCGCCGTAGGTCTCGCCATCATTGCCCGCGCCGCGGAAGCATTGGGTTGGACGGACGAGAACATCGCGGCGCGTGTGGAAGCGGCGCTTGTGAAAAATGGTCTGCCGATCACGACGGACTTTTCTCCGGAAGCGCTGGCAAACGCCGCCCTTTCCGATAAAAAGCGCGCGGGCGGGCAGATGACGCTCGTCGTTCCGCGCGGCATTGGCGATTGTACCTTGATGGATATCCCGGTGGAGCAGCTGGAGCGCGTATTTCACGCGGGAATGGAGGCAGGCGCATGATCGCGACCATATCCCCCGCGCCGCTTTCCGGTAAAATTTCCGCCATCGCCTCCAAGTCCGACGCGCACCGCCTGCTGATTCTCGCGGCGCTTTCCGAAGGGGAAACGTTTCTCCAAATGGAGCAGCGCTCGGAGGACATTGACGCAACGATTGGCTGTCTGCGTGCGCTCGGCGCCCGCATTCTGGTGCTGCCGGACGGCATCAACGTTCGCGGCATCGAGCAGGTGCCGGCACATCCGCAGCTCGACTGCGGCGAGAGTGGTTCGACCTTTCGCTTTCTGCTGCCCGTTGCGGCGGCGCTTGGCGCACGCGCAACCTTTACGGGAACCGGCCGCCTGCCGGAGCGCCCAATTGGCGAACTGCTGCTGGCAATGCGCGCGCATGGCGTCCGCTTCTCCGCGGAGCAGCTGCCGTTCTCCATTGAAGGAAAATTCATCGGCGGCGCGTTTGAGCTGCCCGGCAATATCAGCTCGCAGTATCTTACAGGATTGCTGCTCGCACTGCCGCTTTTAGAGCAGGACAGCCGCATTCACCTGACCACCCCGCTGGAGTCCGCCGCGTATGTGGACATCACGCTGCACGCGCTGAAGCGCTTTGGAATCAACATTCCGGTGAGAAAGGGAGAGTACTGCATTTCCGGCGGGCAGAGCGTTCAGTCGCCGCGCGAACTTCGCGTGGACGGGGACTGGTCGAACGCGAGTTTCTTTCTTGCGGCGGGCGCGCTCGGCGCGCCGATCACCGTTTCGGGGCTCAATTTCGTTTCCCCGCAGGGAGACAAGGCGATGCTCGACGCACTGATGGCTTTTAGCGCGAAGGTGGAAGCATCCACGGATTCGGTTTGCGTGTCGCCCGCGCCGCTCCACGGGTGCACCATCGACGTCGGCGAAACGCCGGATCTGTTGCCGGTGCTCGCCGTGCTTGGCGCCTGCGCAGGCGGCGAAACGCGGCTCGTCAACGCCGCGCGCCTGCGGCTCAAGGAGAGCGACCGCCTTGCGTCCGTCTCCTCCATGCTCCGTGCGCTGGGCGCGACGGTGGAGGAACAGCCGGATGCGCTGGTGATTTCGGGTGGGCGGCTGACCGGCGGGGACGTGCATAGCTGCCGCGACCATCGAATTGTGATGGCGGCGGCGGTTGCGGCCATTCGTTGTGAAGGAAACGTGCGCATTCTCGGCACGGAAGCGGTCAACAAATCATATCCCGCGTTTTTTCAGGATTATAACCGTCTGGGGGGGCAAGCGAATGTCGTCTGAATTTGGATCGGTCTTGCGCGTCGGCGTGTTCGGCCAGTCGCACGGGCGCGCCATCGGCGTCACCATGCAGGGTCTGCCCGCGGGCGAAGCGATCGATGTGGCCGAGCTGGAGGCCTTTTTGGAGCGCCGCCGCCCGGGCAAAAACGCGCTGTCCACCGCGCGCGTGGAGCCGGATCGTCCGGTGTTTCTCTCCGGCTTGCTGGAGGGCAAAACCTGCGGCAGTCCGCTCTGCGCCATCATTGAAAACCTCGACGCGCGCTCGCGCGATTATGAGGAACTGCTCGACAAACCCCGCCCCGGCCATGCGGACTACGCCGCGTTTGCCAAATGGGGCGGCGCGGCGGATTTGCGCGGCGGCGGGCACTTCTCCGGCCGGCTGACCGCCCCGCTCTGCATTGCGGGCGGCATCGCCAAGCAGATTCTTGCGCGAAGGGGCATCTTTGTCGGCGCGCACCTGTTTTCGGTGGCCGGTTTTCCGGACGAGCCATTCCCGGCAAAGCCGACGAAGGAGCACTTTTCCGCGATTGCCGAACAGGAATTTCCCGTGCTCGACGACGCGAAGGGAAAGCAAATGCAGGCCGCGATTCTCGCCGCGTCGAAGGACGGGGACTCCGTTGGCGGCGTGATCGAGTGCGCGGCAATCGGGTTTCCGGCGGGGCTGGGCGAGCCGATGTTCGACGGAATCGAAAACCGTCTCTCCGCAGCACTGTTCGGAATTCCTGCGGTCAAGGGTGTCGAGTTTGGCGAAGGGTTCGACGCGGCGAATATGCACGGCAGCGAGCACAACGACGCCTACCGGATCGACGAGAACGGGCAGGTGACCACCGAAACAAACCACGCGGGCGGCATTCTCGGCGGAATTTCCACGGGGCAGCCGATTCTGCTGCGCGTTGGTATGAAGCCCACGCCGTCCATATCGAAATCGCAACACACCGTTTCGCTTTCCAAAATGGAAAACGCGGAACTTATTGTAAAAGGACGCCATGACCCCTGCGTTGCGCACCGCGCGGTGCCCGTGGTGGAGGCGGTGACTGCCATTGTACTGCTCGACTTACTGTTGGAGGAAAAACAAGAATGGATTTAAACGAAATTCGCAATCAAATTGACCGCGTGGACGGCGAGATACTCAAGCTGTTTCTCGAACGGATGCGCCTTGGCGAGGAAGTCGCCGTCTACAAGAAGGACAACGCGCTGCCCGTGGTGAACAAGGCGCGCGAGCGCGAGATTCTCGCGCGCGTGCAGGCCGAGGCGGGCGATATGGAGCCCTACGCCTATCAGCTCTTTTCGACGCTGATGGAGTTGAGCAAGGTGCGCCAGACGCTGCTGACCGCGGGACCTTCGCGCATTCGCCCGATGATTGAGCAGGCGCTGGCCGCGCCGGAGGTCGTGTTCCCCAAGACGGGTACGGTCGCCTGCCAGGGCGTTGAAGGCGCGAATTCGCAGGCCGCCTGCGATAAGCTGCTGCCGCGCGGTAATATCATGTACGTCAAGACGTTTGAAGCGGTGTTCGACGCGGTGGAATCCGGCCTGTGCCAGTTTGGCGTGGTGCCGATTGAGAACAGCGCAAACGGCTCCGTCCGCTCGGTCTATGAGCTGCTGCAGCGCAAGCATTTTTCCATTGTGCGCGCAACCACGCTGCACATTCGCCACGAGCTATTGGCCAAACCGGGCACGAAGCTTTCGGAGATCACCGAGATCTATTCCCACGAGCAGGCCATCGGCCAGTGCAGCCGCTACCTCACCGGTCTCAACGGCAAGGTGAAAATAACCCCCTGCGCAAACACCGCCATAGCGGCGAAGATGGTTGCCGAGGGAATCAACCCCCACGCGGCGGCGATCAGTTCGCATCCCTGCGCGGAGCTCTACGGCCTTAGTGTCCTCAAGGACGACATTCAGGACAGCGACAACAACTATACGCGCTTCATCTGCATCGCGAAAAACCCCGTGATCTACGCGGGCGCAAACCGAATCAGCCTGATTCTGGACTGCAAGAACGAACCGGGCGCGTTGAACGCGATTCTTTCCAAGATTTCCGCCTACGGCGTGAACACGAGCAAGCTCGAGAGCTGCCCGGTCACGGGGCGTAACTTTGAGTTCATCTTCTTCTTCGATCTGGACGCTTCCGTGCGCGAGCCGGGCGTGCTGGCGCTGCTCGAGGAGCTGGAGCGCACGAGCGAAAGCTTCACCTTCCTCGGCAACTACTCGGTGGTTTAACGGTGGAGCCGCAGCTTTACGGACTGATCGGGCGAACGCTGGGGCACAGCTACTCGGTGCCTATTCACCGCGCGCTGGGCAACGAGGCGTATGCGCTCTATCCGCTGGAGCCGGAGGCGCTGGGTGCGTTTCTTGCGCGCCCGGATGTCGTCGGGCTGAACGTGACGATTCCGTATAAACGGGATGTAATTCCCTACTGTGATCGGCTCGACGAGACCGCGCAACAGATCGGCAGCGTCAATACCATCGTGCGCGAGCTCGACGGCTCGCTGACCGGGTATAATACGGACGCTTATGGACTCGCCTACATGGCAAACCGCGCGGAAATTTCGTTTGCAGGGCGAAAGGTCGTCGTCTTTGGCAGCGGCGGTGCGTCGCTGACCGCGCAGTATGTCGCAAATCGCGGCGGCGCGCGCGAGGTCGTTGTCGTTTCCCGCGATGGGGCAAACAACTACGGCAATCTGGAGCGCCATGCGGACGCAGAGGTGTTGATCAACACCACCCCGCTGGGCATGGTTCCGAGAACGGGCGAACGGCCCGCCGATCCGGCGCGGTTTCCGCGCTGCGCGGGTGTGCTCGACCTCGTGTACAACCCCAATATCACTGCGCTGCTGTTTCGCGCAATGGAGTTGGGCATACCTTGCTCCGGCGGCTTAAGCATGTTGGTTGCGCAGGCAAAGGCCGCGGAAGAGCTGTTCTTCGGGCGCAGCATTCCGGACGCGACCATCGAGCGCGTGCTCGCGCAAACGGCGATGGACATGCAAAACATCGTGCTCATCGGCATGCCGGGCAGCGGAAAGAGCACAATCGGCACCGTGCTGGCTCGCCTGAGCGGGCGGGAATGCGTCGATCTGGACGAGCAGATCGTACGAGAAGCGGGCATGCCGATTCCCGCGATCTTTGCCGAGCGCGGCGAGGCGGCGTTTCGCGCGCTGGAGCGCGAGCAGGCGGAAATCTGGGGCAAAGGCAGCGGGCGGATTCTCGTCACCGGCGGCGGAATCGTCAAGGACGAGCGAAACTATTATGCGCTGAAGCAGAACGGACGTGTCTATCAGATTGAACGGGACATTACGCTGCTGGAGCGCGAGGGCAGGCCGCTTTCGGCGAATGCCGACCTGGCGGTCCTACTGCGCGAGCGCGCGCCGCTCTACGCGCGTTTTCGCGACGTGGCGGTCACAAACGCAGATTCCGCGGAACAAGCCGCGCGAAACATATGGGAGGAATACCATGCATATTTTGGTGCTGAACGGGCCGAATCTGAACTTGCTGGGGCTGCGCGAGCCGGAGATTTACGGAACGGCGACCTATAGCGACCTGCTGTTGCTCATCCGTTCGGAGGCAAAGACGCTCGGCGTATCGGTTGAGTTCTTCCAGAGCAACCACGAAGGCGCGCTGGTGGACGCCATTCAGGCCGCCTATGGCAAGACGGACGGAATTGTCATCAACCCCGGCGCGTACACGCATACGAGTGTCGCGCTTTTAGACGCGGTCAAGGCGGTCGGCATTCCGACCGTAGAGGTGCATATTTCCGACCCGGATACGCGCGAGGAGTTTCGGCGCGTTTCCTACATTCGCGCCGCATGCGTGGCGAGCATCAAGGGGCACGGGTTTGAGGGCTACCTTGAGGCGCTGCGCCTGCTCTGCAAGCGGAGCCAATCGTAATCCAGAAGATAGCTGTTGCATGAAACACAAAAACTCCCGTCGATATCGGCGGGAGCTTTTTCTTGATCGAATGGGTCAGCACTATATTCTGGTTACCGTGTCGTCTTCCGCAGGGGGTTCGGGCGTGGTGGTATCCTTTGCCGGGGCTTCCGGTGTTTTGTGGCAGAAGGCATCCTCGAAGGCCTCCTTCACGTTCCCGGCGGCGTCCTTCGCCTTCTGTGCGAATTCCGGTGCTTTCGCCTTCACGGTTTCGGCGGTTTCGACAAACGCGTCTTTCACGTCGTTTGTCGCTTCCTTTGCCTTTTGGACGTATTCCGGGGACTTCTCCTTCACGGTCTCGGCAACGTCGACAAACGCATCCTTAACGTTTCCGGCAGCGGTCTTCGCCTTTTGCGCGAATTCCGGCGCTTTCTCTTTTACCGCGTCCGCCGCTTCCTGATACGCGCTGCCAACCGCCTTGGCTGCCGAAGCGATATAATCCTTGAAATCGACCTTACCGTCGCCGTTCACATCGCCGGGCTTTTTCGCGGTCGGCTCCTGCGTGGCGTCGACAACCGGTTCCTGCTTGATTTCATCCATGGTGTTGTCCTCCTATTCGATTCACTACCTCGATTATATGCGAAGCATACGGCTCTGGCAAGTAATTGCGAGGCAATCTCATTCAGAGTGATATAAGAAAACGGTGTGAGTTTCGTGAAAAACCCACACCGTTGATCGAATACCGAATTTGCTGAGATTGTTATTTGCCGAACAGCGCGAGCAGCACGCCCGCGGCAACGGCGGAACCAATGACGCCGGCTACGTTCGGGCCGATTGCGTGCATCAGCAGGAAGTTCTTCGGGTTTGCCTTCTGGCCTTCGAGGTGCGAAACGCGCGCGGCCATCGGAATGGCGGAAACGCCGGCGGAGCCAATCAGCGGGTTGATCTTGCCCTTGGAGAGCCAGTACATGAGCTTGCCAAGCAGCAGGCCGCCGACCGTGCTGAAGATGAACGCAATCAGGCCGAGGCCGATGATCATCAGCGTTTCGGGACGCAGGAACGTATCGGCCGACGCGGTTGCGCCAACGGTAACGCCAAGGAAGATGGTAACGATGTTGATCAGCGCGTTCTGCGCGGTATCGGACAGACGCTCGACCACGCCGCATTCGCGGAACAGGTTACCGAGCATGAGCATGCCGATGAGCGGCGCCACGGACGGGAGCAGCAGGATGCAGAGGATGGAGACGATGATCGGGAAGCAGACCCGCTCGGTCTTCGAGACGGGGCGCTGCTGCACCATGACTGTCTCACGTTCCTTCTTGGTCGTGAGTGCGCGCATGATCGGCGGCTGAATGATTGGAATCAGCGCCATATACGAGTACGCCGCAATGGCGATTGCCGGCAGAAGATCGGGTGCAAGACGCGTAGTCAGGTAGATGGCGGTCGGGCCGTCCGCGCCGCCGATGATGCCGATGGAGGCGGCTTCCGGCGGGGTAAAGCCAAGCGCGCTGGCGATGATAAACGCCGCGGCAATACCAAACTGTGCGCCCGCGCCGAGGAAGAGGCTGCTCGGGCTGGCGATCAACGGGCCAAAGTCCGTCATCGCGCCAATGCCGAGGAAGATCAGCGACGGGTAGATACCGAGTTTTACGCCTTGATACAGGTAATACAGCAGGCCGCCCGGTTCCGTGCCGACGGGCTTGCCCATGAGACTAGCAAGCGGCAGGTTCGAAAGCAGCATACCAAAAGCGATTGGCAGCAGAAGCAGGGGTTCGAACTTACGAACAACTGCGAGGTAGATCAGGATCAGAGCAACGGCAATCATCACGAGATATTGCCAGGTGAGCGAAGCGAAACCAGAGGTTTCCCAGAGCGTGGAAATTGCATCGATGAGCATATCGTTCTCCTATCGGTTGTTTTCTGTTACGGTTAGTGTTGCGCGGCTTTTTTCCGCTTTGCGGAAAATTCCATCGTTTGAACGATCAGAGAAAACAACGTTACAAACAAAAAGAGCGAAAATAATGCTACAAAGACGACCAACATGAGAAAAAGTGCGACGAGCAGACTGTTTCCGAAAGACATAATCGACCTCCCGTAATTGCTCAGCGCCTGAGCGGCAAGCCGTTGCGCTGGCGAAAAGAAAGGGCGAGGGACCAAAATATCGCGGCCGCCACCCTTAAATAACAGAGTATGATAACCGGGTAGTTCCCCATCCAATCTTCGTGATAAAAATGTTTCAAAAATGAAACATTTGAGCTATCATATCGCGTTCTCAAGATTCTGTCAATCGTTAATTCGATCATTCTTTAGCGATTCCCTTTGCAAAAACGACCAACACGACCTGCGTTTTGCCGCGCTTTTGAATCGCCTTTCGATATAGGGAAGATCGATTGGCAACCGCTATAAACCGCTGTTTCGCAACCGGAAAGCGTAGTATACTCAGAGATGGAGAAACGCCTGTTACAGCGCACAAAATCGCCGCAGAAGGGGACAGCTATGTTTTCCATTCGCATCTCTCCGCTGACGCCGGAAATGCTCGCCTACGCCGAGTATGGCGCGCCGAAACGGCAGGCGCTGATTTCGATTATGGATCACCAATGGGACGTGCCGGAGCGCTACCCCGCCCCGCGCGTGCTGCGGCTCTGCTTTGACGACGCGGTGGACTCGTCGTTCTATCAGAACCTGATCACGATGGAGCAGGCGCTGGCGATTCGCGATTTCGTGCTGCAATATCAAAACGAGATCGACCTGCTCATCGTCCACTGCACTGCCGGTCAATCCCGCAGCCCGGCGGTGGCCGCCGGAATTGTCGCGGGGCTGGGCAAAAACGACCGCTGTTTCTGGGACTGCGAGCGATACCGCCCGAATCCACGCGTGTATGAATGGGTGCGCGCCGCGTTTGAAACCGGCATCAGTCCCGACACGAAGACGCCGTAAGAACAGAACCTGCCGAAAACGGCAGGTTCTGTTTTGTTTCCACTGTTTGCGGTTTGTGCCGCGATCACTTGGTTTCGGTGGAGGACATCGAGGCGATGCGCCGCCGCGTCATGGCGCGCATGAGCGCGACCCGGCTATGCGCCATCGTGGTCAGGTTGAGCTCCTCCTCCGGATGTGAAATGCGCTCTTTGGCGCGCTCTTCCGCCTCGCGCGCGCGCTTCTCGTCAATCTCCTCCGGCCATTCGCAGGCCTGGGCGAGAATATACACGCCATCCGGCCGAACTTCGATGAACCCCTCGGAGTGAAACGCCGTGCGGCGCGTCTCCTCGTTTGTCTCGATGACGAGCGTGCCGACATCCAGCGCGGATACCATGGGAACGTGATCCGCCAGCACGCCGATGGACCCCGCGATGGTATTCACGCTGACGTAGACCGCCGGGCCATTATAAAACTCCCGCTCCGGCGTCAGCACCATCAGCTGAAAAGGCTTGGCCATACGAAATCATCTCCCAAATGGTTCGGTTGTAAACTGGTTGGATACGAAACTGCTTATGCGTTCGGATGCATGACCGCATAGCGTTCGTGTACCTCCGAAATGCCGCCTGCGAGCAGGAACAGCGACTCCGGAATGTCGTCGACCTTGCCGTCGACAATCTCCTCAAAACTCGCAATGGTGTCCGAGAGCGCGACGGAGCGCCCCGGCGTGCCGTTATAGACCTCGGCAACGTTCATTGGCTGCGAGAGGAAGTTTTGAATCTTACGCGCGCGGTAAACGGTCAGGCGATCCTCGTCCGAAAGCTCGTCCATGCCGAGAATCGCGATGATGTCCTGCAGCTCGTGGTAACGCTGGAGCGTTTCCTGCACGCGGCGGGCAACGTTGTAATGCCGCTCGCCGACGATGGCAGGCTCCAGCACGCGCGAGGTGGACGCCAGCGGATCGACCGCCGGATAGATGCCGATCTCCGCAATCGAGCGGGAGAGCACCGTCGTTGCGTCGAGGTGCGAAAAGATGGTCGCCGGGGCAGGGTCGGTCAGGTCGTCCGCAGGCACGTAGATCGCCTGAACGGAGGTAATCGATCCGTGCGGCGTGCTCGCGATGCGCTCTTCCAACTCGCCGAGCTCGTTGGCCAGCGTCGGCTGGTAGCCAACCGCGCTGGGCATGCGCCCCAGCAGCGCGGAGACCTCGTTGCCCGCCTGCACGAAACGAAAGATGTTGTCGATGAACAGCAGCACGTCCTGATGCATCTCATCGCGAATGTATTCCGCCATGGTCAGTCCCGCGAGTGCGACGCGCATGCGCGATCCCGGCGGTTCGTTCATCTGCCCGAAGGCGAGGGAGGTTCGCTCGATGACGCCACTTTCGCGCATGTCGTTGATGAGGTCGGTGCCCTCGCGGCTGCGCTCGCCGACGCCGGTAAAGACGGAATAACCGCCGTGGTTCTTTGCAATGTTATGGATGAGTTCGAGAATCAGCACGGTCTTGCCGACGCCCGCGCCGCCAAACAGGCCGATCTTGCCGCCAATGGGATACGGCGCGAGCAGGTCGATGACCTTGATGCCCGTTTCAAACAGCGTGGCGGACGGGCGCTGCATCATGAACGACGGCGGCGCCTGATGCACCTCGCGAAGCGGCGCTTCAATCTCGCCGAGTCCGTCAATCGGGCGGCCCAGGCAGTCGATGACGCGGCCCAGCACCGATTCGCCAACGGGAACACGGATGCCCGAGCCGGTGTTGGTAACGTTAACGCCGCAGTAGAGCCCTTCCGTCGGTTCCAGCGCGATGCTGCGCACAACGCCGGGCGCGAAATGCTGAACCACCTCAACGTGAACGGGTGGTTCGGTCTGCGTCACAAGCAGGGTTTGCAGCGCAGGCTCTGAGCCTTCGTCAAACCGCACGTCAAGCACGGGTCCGATGATTCGGATGATGCTTCCGGTTTTTATGTGATCCGTCATCTCTTTTGATCCTCCGAATGGTATGCGCCCTGCGCCGCCTGCGCGGCATTGGACGCGTTGGCCGCACCAATGATGTCGGCCAGTTCGTTCGTAATGGTGAGCTGGCGCACGGAATGGTACTGCTGCGTCAGCTTGTCAATCATCTTGTCCGCGCTGCGGGTTGCATTTTCCATCGCCGCCATGCGCGAGAAGTTTTCGCTTGCGTAAGCATGTACAATCGCGCCGTAGACATAACCGATCAGCATCTGCGGAATCAGCGCGTCGAGCACCTGCGAGGGCGAAGGATCGTAGAGGATCTGCGTCCGGTCATAGCTGTCGTCCACGATGCCGGGCACCTGCTGCCGCTGGAAGTCGTTCAGCTCAACCGGCAATAGCTTTTGTTCCATGGGTTCACGCGCGAGTGTATTGATGAAGCGCGTGTAGACGATGCGCAGTTCGTCGATCTCGCCGCGGTCGTATTGCTCGGTCAGAATCGTCATCATGCGGCGTACCTGGTCGAGCTTCGGGCGCTCCGCGAGCCGCTCGAAGTGGCGGTCGGGTTTGATCTCCCGGCGCAGGTAGTGAAAGGACGCGACACTGCCGATGGTGTAGAGCGTTACGACGTTTTTATCCGCCATCAGGCGGTCGGCGAGCGAGAGCACCGCGTGGTTGTAGGAACCCGAAAGGCCCTTTTCGCCCGCAACGACGATGTAGGCAACCTTGTTTCCCGGCCGGTGCGTGATGTAGGGGTGCGTAATGTCGCCGGTGTGGCAGCGGATGTCCGCTATGATATCGAGCGTCCGGTAGAAGTATGCGCGGTTTTTCTGGATGCCGTCCAGTGCTCGCCGCATGCGCGCGGCGGAGACCATGTGCATCGCGTTGGTGATCTGTCTTGTCTGCTTTACACTTTTAATGTGAAAGCGAATGTCGCTCATGTTGGGCATGGCCGCGCCTCCTTTCCGGCGGAGTGATCAGGGTTATACCGATCAGGACTTACAAATCAGCTGATAGCTTTCGATGCTGGCGCGCATCTGCGCTTCCTGCGCTTCGTTGAAATCGCCGCTTTCCTCCATTTCGTCGAAGAGGGAGGGCGTTGTGCGGCGCACATATTGCAGCAGCCCCTTCTGAAACGAGCGGACAAAGGGCGAGGGAATGTCGTTGAGATAGCCGTTCATCACCGCGTAGAGCAGCAGCACCTGTTCGCTCATCTGGAGCGGCTCGTGCTGGTTCTGCTTGAGCGTTTCCGTCAGTCGGTCGCCGTTGTCCAGAATGGTTTTGGTGACGCTGTCGATGTCGGAGCCAAACTGCGCAAAAATCTGGAGTTCGCGATACTGCGCGAGGGTCAGGCGGAGCTTCTTGGCCACCTTGCGCATGGCCTTCTTCTGCGCGGCACTGCCGACGCGCGAAACGGAAAGGCCAACGTTAACCGCCGGACGAATACCGGCATGGAATAGCTCCGGCTCAAGATAGATCTGTCCGTCCGTAATCGAAATCACGTTCGTCGGAATGTAGGCGGAAATGTCGCTCGCCATGGTCTCGACAATGGGCAGCGCGGTCAGCGAACCGCCGCCCTGCGCCTCGTTGAGATGCCCCGCACGTTCGAGCAGGCGGCTGTGCAGATAGAATACGTCGCCAGGGTAGGCTTCGCGTCCTGGCGGGCGGTGCAAGAGCAGCGACATGGCGCGGTAGGCCACAGCGTGCTTGCTCAAATCGTCGTAGATGATCAGCGCATCCTTGCCGTCGTACATGAACTGCTCGGCAATCGAGCAGCCCGCGTAGGGGGCGAGGTATTGCATGGCGGCGCAGTCGCTCGCGCTGGCGACGACGATGGTGGTATAGTCCATCGCGCCCGCGGCGCGCAGCGTTTCGTAGATCTGCGCAACGGTGGAAAGCTTTTGCCCAATGGCAACATAGACGCAGCAAACGTGCTTGCCGCGCTGATTGATAATCGTATCCACCGCGATGGTGGTTTTGCCCGTCTGGCGGTCGCCAATGATCAGCTCGCGTTGCCCGCGGCCAACCGGAATGATGCCGTCCACCGCGAGCAGTCCGGTCATGAGCGGTTCGTTGACCGCCTGCCGGTCGATGATGCGCGGCGCGGGGGATTCCACGGGGCGGTAGCGTGCGGCGCTGAGCGGACGGTTGTCCAGCGGCATGCCTATGGGATTGATGACGCGGCCGAGCAGCTCGTCCCCAACGGGAACCTCGACCACGCGGCCGGTGCCGTAGACGCGCTCGCCAACATGGACGTTGTCCTGACCGTTGAGCAGCACGGCGCCGACGCCGTCCAGTTCAAGGTCCATGGTCATGCCGTAGACGTCGTTGTCAAACGAAATCTGCTCGCCGTAGCGCGTATGCGAAAGTCCCTCAATGCGGACGACGCCGTCGCCAACCGAGGTAACCGTTCCGTATTCATAGATGGCGGGTTTCGCGTCGCAGTTGCGCAGCCGGTTCTTCAACACAGCGCCAATGTCCGAGGCGGAGCTGTGAAACGGCTTCGTTGCCGCGCCAACCGTCTTGACGTCCTCTGCGCAGATCTCCGCGCCGAGCGAGAGGTTGTTCGACACGAGCGCGTGCTGCGCCTCCTTGATGCGATAGGCGAAGCTCGCGTCGTAAACCTTGCCGTCGATGATCGCGAGGAAACCGCCGATCAGGCCGTCGTTCTTCTTGATTTCGAAGTTGACGTCCTCGCCCAGCAGCTCGGCAAAATGCTTTCGAATGGAACCGATCTGTTCCTCGTCAAAGGGACCGGCAATGTATAATTCGCCCTTTAGAGCCATACGTAGCCCACTTTCTGACTAAACTAATCTCGATGCTGAATACCGTTTCTCACCGGAAAAAACCAAGGAGTCCTCCAACGTACAACAAAGAAACCGTCAGCCGACCTTGTCAAAGAAGCTGTCGATCACGCGCTGATGATCCTCCGGCTTGACCTCGCGTTCCAGAATCTTTTCCGCAATGTCCACCGCGAGTTCCGCCGTCTGCGACTTCAATTCAGAGAGCAGGCCGTCCCGCTCGGTAACCGCCTGTGCCATCGCATCCGTCAGGAGCACCTGCGCGTCCTGCTTTGCTTTTTTCCGGAGATCCTCCGCCTCGTGCTCCGCCGAGTTCAGCTTTGCCTCGGCAAGCTTTTCGGCCTCCAGTTTCGCGTTTTTCATGGAGAGCTCATACTGCGCCTTGAGCGAGTCCGCCGCGGTGCGGCTCGCGTCAATCTGCTCGCGTTCGCGGGCAAACTTCGCCTCCCGGTCCTGCATGAACTTACGCACGGGTTTATACAGGAACGTGCGCAGCAGCAGAAACAGAACGACGACGTTCAGAATATGCTCGATGAAATCGATCAGGTGGAATTCCATTCTAACCCCTCTCGCGTTTGTTACTTGCCCATCGTAAAGATCATCACCAATGCGGTAACAAAGCCGTAGATAGCCGTTGATTCCGTCAGCGCCAGACCAAGGATGAGCAGGGCGTTGATCTTGCTGTTTGCTTCGGGCTGGCGGGCGACCGCTTCCACGGCCTTGCCGGTTGCAATGCCCATGCCAAGACCCGCGCCTGCACCGGTGAGAACCGCGAGACCGGCGCCGATTGCGATTAATCCGATATCCGTCATGGTAGAAATCCTCCTCAAGAAATACTGTAGAAAATGATCCCATCCGGTTTTGCCGGCGGGGGAATGCTCAATCTTCGACCGCTTCACCAATAAACGTCAGGGACAGATTGATGAAGATGAAGAACTGAATCAGCGGGTGGAACGCGTTGAAATAGAGACCCAGCAGCGCCGGAATGCCAACGGAGAACGCGCCAAGCGCGAAGTACACAAGCTCGACCACGATCATGCCGCCGAGCATGTTTCCAAAGAGTCGGCAGGCGAGCGAAATTGGAACCGCGAGGTCGGAGAGCAGCTTAAACGGCGCAATGACGGCGTTTGGTTTCGTCAACGTCTGGAGCCGACCCTTCACGCCCTTTTTGCGAATGCCGAAGTAGTTGATCAGCACGAACGTGATCAGCGCGTAGGAAAATGTCATGGTCAGGTCGGTGGTCGGCGGGCGAATGCCAAAGAGCTCGACGATTGCCGAGCCGATAAAGAGCGCCGCCAGCGCAAAGAAATACGAAGCGAGGCCGTCGTTTTCGTGGCCAAACTTATCCTTCGTGAGATTCGAAATCGCCTCGACCGCCGTCTCCAGCACGAGCTGCAGCCCGCGCGGCTTCTCCTGAAAGCGGGGAATCGCGAAAATTCGAACGAGAACGGCAAACAGAATCAGCGCCGCCATCACGATCCAGGCGACGACGACGGACGAACTCACCGAAAAGCCGAAGAGATCCATGCGCGTGGGACTGATGGCAACTTCAAACTTCCGTCCGCTGACACTGAACAGCCCGAGCACCAAACCGACAAACACCCAGAGGCTCAGAACGCCCGCAAGGAAAAAGAGTTTGCGCTTCTTTTTTATGGAAACGAACGCGTCGCTTTCTGCGGCGGGCAGAGGAATGCGCGCGCGCAGAACCAGCGCGCCAGCGCCGAGCAGCAACGATATACCCATGGCAATGATTCGGGCAAGCGAAGGCGTTGTCATTCTACGTTAACGATCTCCTTTCCCGCTTTTCCGGCTGAGGATATTCAGAAGAAACGCACCGATGACCAGCACGGAAGAAATTCCAACGCCGCACCAGATGAGATCCCTGCGAAAGAACAAAGCAACGGGCACCAACGCAAGCGCATAAAACAGTACTTTCAGCAGCACGATTCCGAGCGTTTGCAGGGATTTTCCCGCCTGCAGCGCCAATGTCAGGCGCTTGAGCAGAAACAATTCGAACGCCCCGCAGACAAGGCCGATGCCAAAGCCAATCATTCCGTTTCCTCCCTTGGCAACGTTGCAGGTTTTTTTACACAAAAAACCGCGCCGCTTTTACGCAAGACCAGCTGTCATAGCAGGTTTGGTAAAAAATCCACTCCAAAGCGGGATTTTGGCTTGCGGCGCCAGACTCAAAATGAATACGGCTATCATAGCGCAGTCTATTCGAAAAGTAAAGCATAGGAGCCTTCGATTTGTCAAATATTTAACAAGAGCAATACGTTTCGTTGATAACTGGTCATTGATAAAAGCCCGGGTTCGCAGTAGAATGAAATCAAGATTTGGGGTTTTATCCGACGTTTTTTGGCGCATTTCGAATGGGATCGTTCTTGAAATCCCCACTTTAATATAGATCAGGAGAAACAAAGCGATGAAACAGAAACGGCATGATCCAACCAAGCGTTCCCGTTGGTCCTGGTATTTCTACGATTTTGGCAACTCCGCCTATGCCTCCGTCATTCTGCTGGCCGTGTTTTCGGCGTACTTTAAAAACGTTGTCGTCGGCGGAGCGGAGGGTACACGCCTCTGGGGTCTCGCCGTCGGCATCGCGGCGATCATCGTCGCCATTGCGTCGCCCATTCTCGGCTCGATTGCGGACTACACGAAATCGAAAAAGACGTTTCTGATCCTGTTTACCGCGCTTTCCGTCGTGTTCACCGCGTTGCTGTTCTTCGTTCGAAAAGGGGACGTTGTAACCGGCATGGTCTTCTTCATCCTCGCGGAAATTGGCTATCGCGCGGCGCAGGTGTTTTACGACGCACTGCTGACCTCCGTTTCCACGCCGGAGAACATCGGCTCCGTTTCGGGCAAAGGCTGGGCAATCGGCATGCTCGGCGGAATCGCCGCGCTGTTGGTCGTGCTGGTTCCGATTCAACTTGTAGGCAATTCGGTGATTCCCTACGCGTTTCTGATCACCGCGGTGTTCTACCTCGCGTCCTCAATTCCGATGTTCCTCTGGGTCAAGGAAGTCCACGAGGAGCCGGTGGTGCAGAAGGAGAAGGGCTACATCCGCGTTGCGTTCGAGCGCCTGCTGCATACCTTCCGTTCGATCAAGAGCTATAAGGAATTTCTCAAATACACCGTCGCGTTTCTGATCTACAACGACGGCATCATGATGCTGATGGACTTTGCGGCCATCATAGGGGCAACGCTCTATGGCATGACGCAGATTCAGCTGATTCTGTTCGTGATCGTTATTCAAATGTCCGGCTCGGTCGGCGCGCTGCTGTTTGGCAAGATTTCCGACCGGCTGAGCAGCAAGGACGCCGTGGTCATTTCGCTCTCCATCTTAATCTGCTGCATCACGGCGTTGCTGTTTGCGGATAAGCTCATCTGGTTCTTCGTGATCGGCTTCTTTGCGGGGTTCTCGCTCTCCGGTGCGCAGGCGGTCAGCCGCTCAATGGTCAGCCAGTTCGCGCCCCCCGAGAAGACGGCCGAGTTCTACGGGTTCCTCTCCGTCGCGGGCAGAACGTCCACATTTATTGGCCCGCTTGTGTTCGGAACGATCTCGTACCGCATGCACAACTATTATGCCAACCATGGGTTAGACGCCGTGCTCTCCGAGCAGTATGGTTTGCTCTGGGCGATCGGTTCGATTCTGCTCTTCCTCGTCGTGGGTCTGCTGCTGTTGTTGATCGTCAAGCGCGTAACCGCGAAAGAACCGATCCGATACGAACAGAATTCCTAAAATTCGGTTAAAAATCACTTTCGGCAATCAAAAAGCTCGGGGGAAGCCCCGAGCTTTTGTGTTGCTTGTTTACGCTTCCGGCGGCTTGGTGCCAAAGACTTCGTCCGCTGCGTCCTGCGCCTTTTTCTTGTACTCCGGCGCTTTTTGTTGAATCGTATCCACCGCGTCGTGATAGACCTCCGTTGCGGCCTTGGACACTTCGATGAGCACATCCTTTGTGTCCACCTTGCCGTCGCCGTTGACGTCCTGCACGCCGTTGGGGTTGTTTTCCTTGTACTTATCCGCGACGCGAACCGCCGCGACGGTTGCACCCGCGGTCACGCCGATGCCGAGCAGCTTCCGTAAAAAACCCATCGTTGCACCCTCCGTTGCATAATATAGAAATGTTTCTGAACGCATTATACAACAAACAGCGCATCCCAATCAACGGCACAAATCCGCTTACAGATCGTCTACCAGCGCGCCGCTCTTTGCGTAAGCGGTGCTTCGTGCTTCGAAGAAGTCCGTTTTAATCGTATTGGCGTTGCTGTACTGGCTCACCCAGGCGAGGTTCTCTGGCTCGCTGTCGTGACCATCGTAGAGCTTTTCAAAGCCCAGATTCGTGCAGCGCAGGTTGCCTAGGTACTGCACATAATCCGTAATCATGTCCTTCGTCAGCCCCGCAACGCTGTCCCCGATGACATAATGCCCCCAGGCAATCTCCTGCTCGCAGCCTTCGCGAATCATATCACGATAGAGCTCGACCTTCTCCGGCGTAAACAACTCCGGATTCTCCTGCTTGAGTTCGAGTAGAATGCTGCGAAAAAGCCAAAGATGTGTGTTCTCGTCCCGGTTGATGTAGCGGATCACCTGTACCGAACCGGGCATGCGGTTGTTGCGACCAAGGTTGTAGAAGAACATAAACCCGCTGTAGAAGTAAACGCCCTCCAGAATATAGTTCGCCACGATTGTGCGCATCAGGTTTTCCGTTGTGCGCTCCGTATAAAAATGGTTGTATGCGTCGCCGATAAACGTGTTTCGTTTTAAAAGCAGCTCGTCGCTCTTCCACTGGTAGAGCACCTCGTCCCGTCCGTGCGGTTCGCAGATGGTGTCGAGCATATAGCTGTAGCTCTGGCTGTGGATCGCCTCCTGATAGGTTTGAATGTCGATGCAGAGGTTCACCTCGTTGGCGGTGATGTATTCGCCGACGGCGGGCAGGTTCGCCGTTTGAATGCTGTCCAGAAAGATCAAGAACGATAGAATCTTATCGTAGGCGCGGCGCTCGGCGGCGGGCAGATTCGGATAATCCTTTACGTCCGGCGAAAGATTGACCTCCTCCGGAATCCAGAAGTTGTTCATCGCCTGACGATACCAGTCGTGCGTCCAGGCGTATTTCAGGTTGTTGAAGTCGTTGAGGTTCGTCGTGTCGCCCGCGATCATGCGGCGTTCGTTTAAGTCAACGCTGCCGTTCGGGTTAAACAGCGGTTTTTGCTTGAGTTCCGGCATGGTGGTTCCCCTCCTGATGGTATATGGTCGTTGCGCTGGCTCAGGACGAGCAGGCGGTGCAGTCCTCGACCTCAAGGCTCTTGCTGCGCACGTAGTAAACGGTCTTCATGCCTTGCTCGAAGGCGAGAATATAGAGGTCGAGCACCTTGCGGAAGGTGAACTCGTTGGTGATGTAGAAATTCATGCTCTGGCTCTGGTCAATGTGTCGCTGGCGAACGCCCGCCGCGCGGATGGACCAGGTCTGATCCATCAGGTGCGCGCTTTTATAGTACCAGAAGGTCTCCGGCGAAAGATCCGGCGCAACGCGCGGAATCAGGCCGTTCTTCTTCTCCTCCAGAAAATAGCGGTTCATCACGGGATCTACCCCCGCCGTCGTTCCGGCAATGATGCTCGTGCTGCTCGTCGGCGCAATGGCCAGCAGCCAGCCGTTTCGCATGCCTTGGCGCGCAACCTTTTGCGCCAGCGTCTTCCAGCGCGCGGAGGTATAGCAGCGCTTGGTGAAATATGCGCCCGTCTGCCAGTCGCTGCCGGTAAAGAGCGCATAGCGCCCTTTTTCCGCGGCAACGTCGCTGCTGGCCGAGATCGCGGCGTAATTGATTCGCTCAAAGACCTCGTCCGCAAAGCGCAGGTGCTCCTCGCTCTCCCAACTGATGTGATGCTTGGCGAGCATATGGTGGTATCCGCTGACGCCGAGGCCGATGGGGCGGTAGCGGACGTTGTTGACCTTTGCGTAGGGAACGGGAAAGAAGTTGAGGTCGATGACGTTGTCCAGCGCGCGGACGACATGGCCGGTAATCGTCTCCAGCTCGTCACCGGAGAGGTCAATCTGCCCCAGCGAGAGGCTCGCGAGGTTGCAGACGACGAAGTCGCCGGGTTTCGTTGTGGTGACGACGACGGTTTCCCCGTCCTGCTTAACGATCTCCTGGCTCACGTCGGAAATCGCGCTCATGTTCTGCGCAATCTCCGTGCAGAGGTTGCTGCAATAGATCATGCCCGCGTGGTGGTTCGGGTTTGCGCGGTTGACCGCGTCGCGGTTAAAGACGAACGGCGTACCCGTTTCAATGGCGCTCTTGAGAATCATGCGCACGAGTTCCTTAATCGGAATCACGCGCTTTTCAATCCGTTGGTCGGCCACGCAGTCGCGGTAGCGCGTTTCCCATTCCTCACCCCAGAAGTCCTCGAGGCAGTAGCCCTTGACGGAGAGGATGTCGTGCGGGCACATCAGGTACCAGTTGCCCTCCATGTTATCGCGCACGGTCTTCCAGAAGAGATCCGGGTAGCAGACGGCGGGAAATACGTCGTGCGCCTTCATGCGGTCGTCGCCGTTGTTTGTTTTGATCTGGAGAAACTCCGGCAGGTCCTTGTGCCAAACGTCGAGGTAGACCGCAACTGCGCCCTGCCGCACGCCCAGCTGGTCGACGGCGACGGCGGTGTCGTTCGCGAGGCGAATCCAGCGGATGACCCCGCCCGCCGCGCCCTCAAACCCGCGGATGCTGCCGCCCTTGGAGCGCACCTTGCCAAAATAGAGCCCCATGCCGCCGCCGTATTTGCTGACCTGCGCAAAGTTTGTAATGCTGCGGTAGATGCCCGTCAGGCTGTCCGGCACGGTATCGATAAAGCAGCTCGAAAGCTGGTGGAACGGCTTTCGCGCGTTGGCGAGCGTCGGCGTCGCCATGGTCACCTTCAGCGAACTGAGCATTTCGTAGAATCGGCGAACCCAGAGCAGGCGATCCTTCGGCCCCGGCATGGCGAGGTGCAGCGCAATACCGAGGTACATCTCCTGCGGCGTTTCGAGCGGCTGGCCGCTGTGGCTGCGAATCACGTAGCGCCTCAGCAGCAGATCCAATCCGGAATAGGTCAACAGCTCGTCGTTTGCGGGGTTGAGAAACGCGGCCGCTTCGTCGAGCTCTTCCGGCGTGTAGTTTTCTAAAATGTAATCTCCGTAGAACCCGCGCTCGGCCAGATAGCGAACCTTGTCCGAAAAGCGGGTCAGGTGCAGCTCCGCCTGCGTGCGCTCCAGCTCCAGCCGAAAGTCGAGCATTAAGAGACGCGCGGCGATGAACTCCCAGTGCGGCGCTTCCTGCGTGGTCAGCTCCGCCGCCGCGCGGATGAGCGCCGCGCGTTTGCCGCCTTCGCTCATCTCCGGCTTGAGAAACGAACGAAATTTCTCGTCCAGCCGCGCGAGTTCGTAGCTCTCCTGCGGGTAGTCCTTTTGCGCCTTGGCGAGCACGGCGTCCAGCGCGAGCGGCTCGGCAAAGAGCGAGCAGACGCTGGTTCGCTGCGCGCGCATGCGTGTGCGCTCGCTGCGGTAGAGAATGTAGCTCTTGCTCTGGGCAAAATATCCCTGCTGCATGAGCGTTTCTTCCACGAGATCCTGAATCTGCTCCACGGAGACCGGTTCGGGCAGTTGCAGCATGCGCGTTTCGACCGCGCCGGTAATCGCCTCTAGCGCCGCCTCGCTCACCTCGGTCTTCGTGCTGAAAAACGCCTTGGAAATGGCGTTTGTAATCTTGTTGCGGTCATAGGCTTCCGCCTGTCCGCTGCGCTTGATGATGGCAGCCATATTTTCCCACCCATTCTCTGGTTTCGATCCGTTTCAACGGGACGGTAAACAGTCCGGTGCTCTTTTTCACCCCTGTTGGACGATGCGAAAAAACGCAATCAGTTGTGTCTTTTCTTCATACTAGCACAAGATATTGCGGTTGACAATCGATCAAACTGCCCTGCTTTTGCGGTGCAAACGCGCGAAAAAGGCGAGGTTCTATTTGAGAAGAAAAGAAACAGCCGCGTGTTCGGGCTGTTTCGGGAATAATGCAATTAGCGCCTCGGTATAAGTGCGACCCCATTCAAAATAAGTTTACAATATTCGGCGGAGGCCACTTGATTCGCTAGGGTTTCTACATCAAA
>JAYFPQ010000093.1:0-30480 GCA_034927595.1 Christensenella sp. | reverse complement strand
TTGAACCACCGACACAGGGATTTTCAGTCCCTTGCTCTACCAGCTGAGCTACCGAGGCAAAAATGGCGACCCGGAGGGGGCTCGAACCCCTGACCTCCAGCGTGACAGGCTGGCGTACTAACCAACTGTACTACCGGGCCAAAGCGTTTTGCCAAACGGGGGGAGCGAAGTGGTGGGCCTTCAGGGACTCGAACCCCGGACCAACCGGTTATGAGCCGGCCGCTCTAACCAACTGAGCTAAAGGCCCAAGTCCTGACGAAGAAGAAAATTGGTGACCCCGAGGAGACTCGAACTCCTGTTACCGCCGTGAAAGGGCGGTGTCTTAGACCGCTTGACCACGGGGCCACTACTGGTCGGGGTGAAAGGATTTGAACCTTCGGCCCCATGCTCCCAAAGCACGTGCGCTACCGGACTGCGCTACACCCCGAAGACGAAGACGCACCGCTTTTCGCGACTTTCATAATATACAACAAGCGAAATAAAATGTCAACACGGTTTATGCAAAAATCTTACGTTCGATTTGACAATCCATGCTATAATGGAGCGAGTATTAACGGAGCGTAATAAAATGGAACGAAAATTACCCATTCGCGACGCCGGTTTGTCCGGCAAAGGCGCATACTATATCGAAACCTTCGGCTGCCAGATGAATGTTCGGGACAGCGAAACCGCGGCGGGGCTGCTGGAAAATCTCGGTTACTCCCGCGCGGAGACCAAGGAAGATGCGGACGTAATTCTGTTTAACACCTGCTGCGTGCGTGATCATGCGGAAAAACGTGTTTTTGGCAACATCGGCGCACTCAAAGAACTCAAGGACGAACGTCCCAACCTGATTCTTGGCGTATTTGGGTGCATGACCCAACAGAAAGAAGTCGCAGAGAAACTGTATAAACGATTTCCGTTTGTGGATATTGTCTTTGGAACAAACCTGCTTTCGCGCCTGCCGCAGTTCATTGAGCTCGCGGAATCCGGCGGTCGGACGCTTGCGGTGGACGAGGATAACATCACAATTGAGGACGATCTGCCGAGCATTCGAACCGGCAGAATCAATGCGTTTGTCAACATCAACTACGGTTGCGACAACTTTTGTACCTATTGTATCGTGCCATATGTGCGCGGGCGCGAGCGCTCCCGCGAGCCGCAATCGATTGTGGATGAGATCAAACGGTTGGTCGAGGAAGGGTACAGCGAGGTTACGCTGCTCGGGCAGAACGTGAACTCCTACGGGAAGGATCTGGCGGACGCCTCGTTTGCAAAGCTGCTGGAGTTGGTCTCTGGGGTGGAAGGGCTCCAGCGGATTCGGTTCATGACCTCGCACCCGAAGGACCTAAGCGACGAAATGATCCACGCAATGGCAACCCTGCCGAACGTTTGTCACCATGTGCATCTTCCCATGCAGTCCGGGTCCAACGAGATACTAAAGCGTATGAACCGGCACTATACACGCGAGCGCTATCTGGAGATCGTAGGCAAGCTTCGCGCGAGCATGGAAGATGTGGAGATTACAACAGACATTATCGTCGGTTTTCCGGGTGAAACAGAGCAAGACTTTCAGGATACGCTGGATATGATCGAGCGGGTGGGGTTTGCCTCCGCATTCACGTTTAAGTATTCGCCGCGAAAAGGAACCCGCGCGGCTACGATGGACGGGCAGATTTCGGACGCGGTCAAGCGCGAGCGGCTGCACCTGCTTAATGAGTTGCAGGAGCGCAAGTCCCGCGAAAACAATGAAAAGTACGTCGGGAAAACCAGCGTTGTACACATTGAGGATTGCGACACAAGGGGAGAGCCCGTCTGCTACGGAAAGTTCTCCAACTTTAAAATGGTCTATGTTCCGGGAACGCCGGAACTGGTTGGAACCTATGTACCGGTGCGCGTGTTGAGCGTGCGAAAAAATTCCCTGACGGGGACAATTGAGGAGTAAACAGAATGTTAGAACTGGCAAGAGAACTGGGGTTGGCGCTCGCCAATTCACCCGAATTTATAAACATGAAGCAGGCGCAGGGCGCGTTTGAGTCCAGCGAAGCAATTCAGGCGCTGATGAACGAACTCAACGAGAAGCGCGATCGGTTGATTCGCCTTCTCGCGGAAGACAGCGTGAACGACCTGGAGGCCGTTTCGCTTACCAACGATATCGACCGTTTGGAGGAGCAACTGCGTGAAAGCCCGCTTTATGAGGAGCTGGTCACCGCGCAGGGCTCGTTTTCCACGGTACTCAATGCGGTCAACGAGGAAATCAACGCCTGCATCGGCGGTAGTTCAAGCTCGAGTTGCGGAGGGGACTGCGGTTCCTGCGGCGGCTGCAAGCATTAATCAATCGGTGCGGAGGATCGTATGCCAGCTTCCATGACGCCGATGATGCGGCAATACCTCGAGCTGAAGGAAAAGTACAGCGATTGTTTGCTGTTCTTTCGTCTTGGCGATTTTTACGAAATGTTCTTCGAGGACGCGAAGACCGCTTCCAAGGAGCTAGACCTCGTACTGACGGGACGCGACTGCGGATTGAGCGAACGCGCGCCGATGTGTGGCGTTCCGTATCACGCCGTGGACAACTACATCGCCAAGCTCATTGAAAAAGGGTTTAAGGTTGCCGTCTGCGAACAAATGGAAGACCCCATGCTCGCAAAAGGCCTCGTGGAGCGGGACGTCATCCGCGTCATCACGCCCGGCACGGTCATTGAGGACCGTATGCTCGAAGAGGGGCAGAACAGCTACATCGCTTCGATTTCACTTGGGGAAAATGTCGTCGGGCTGTCGTACGCGGACGTATCCACGGGCGAGTTTTATCTATTGCAGCTGGACGGAAAAGAGGCTGGCGTCAGCCTGCTCGACGAGCTGGAGCGCATTCGCCCGCGCGAGATCATTGCCGAGCCCGCGATGTTCATGCAGCAACTGCTGACCCGGCAGATTTCGTCCAACTATTATCTGGAGCAATACAGTGCGAGCGCCTTCTTGCCGGACAGTGCGCGGGAGATACTGAAACGTCATTTTCAGGTTTCCTCGTTGGCGGGGTTTGGCGCGGACGACGCGCCTTACGCGATCTTCGCCGCTGGAGCGCTGATGCGCTACCTCGCGGAAACGCAAAAGAATGCGTTGTCCCACATTCAAGGGATGCGCTTGCTCAATCGCAGCAGCTATATGGTGCTGGACGCGACGACGCGACGTAATCTGGAGCTCACTCAGCCGCTTCGATTCGGCGCGAGCAAGAAAAACACGCTGATCAACCTGCTGGACGCGGCGAAAACCGGCATGGGCGGTCGCATGCTGCGAGACTGGATCGATCGTCCGCTCCAATCGATTGAACGCATCGAACGTCGGCTCGACGCGGTGGCAGAGTTGGTCGGGAACCTCACGGAGCGCAAGCAACTCCGCGAAATGCTGCACGGCATGTACGACATTGAGCGGCTTTGCAGCAAGATTGTCTACGGAACGTTAAACGCCAGGGACTGCGTTGCGCTGTCACAGACGCTGGAACGCATTCCGCTGATTCGCGAAACACTCCGGCAGAACGAGAGCGAAGCGCTCAAACAGATCTGCGCCGATCTGGACGAGATGGAGGATATTCTTTCGCTTCTGACGCGGGCAATCACAGAGAACCCGCCGGCGGGACTGAAGGAAGGCGGCTTCATTCGCGCGGGGTACAACGCCGAGGTGGACGAGTTAAGGCAGATTGCGGAAGGCTCGCAGGACTGGTTGGAACGCTTTGAAGCGAGTGAGCGGGAAAAGACGAAGATCAAGTCCCTTCGCGTCGGTTACAACCGCGTGTTTGGGTACTATATTGAGATTTCGAAATCGTATCTTTCCATGGCGCCATATGAGTACGAGCGCAAGCAGACGCTTGCGAACGCCGAGCGATTCGTAACCCCGGAACTCAAGGAGATGGAGCAAAAGATTCTCGGCGCGCGCGACCGGCTGACCACGCTTGAATACGAGCTGTTTGCTGAAATCCGTCAGGTGCTCGTTTCCTGCACCGCAAGGCTGCAAAACAACGGCGCGTTGCTGGCGGAGCTGGATTGCTACGGCTCGTTCTCCGAAACTGCGGTAAACAACAGCTACTGTCGCCCGTCCTGGAACACGCAGGGGCGGATTCAGATTAAGAACGGCAGACACCCGGTCATTGAGCGGGCAATGAAGGAACCGTTCGTTCCAAACGACGTGCTGTTAAACCGTGCGGATGACCGGCTGTTGATCATCACCGGCCCGAACATGGCGGGAAAGAGCACCTACATGCGCCAGACCGCGCTGATTACGCTGATGGCGCACATCGGCGCATTTGTGCCCGCGCAGGAGGCGGATCTTTCGATTGTCGATCGCATCTTTACGCGAATCGGCGCGAGCGACGATCTCTCTTCCGGTCAAAGCACGTTCATGGTCGAGATGAGCGAAGTGGCAAATATTCTGCACAATGCGGACGAGAACAGCCTGCTGATCCTTGACGAAATCGGGCGCGGAACCAGCACGTTCGACGGGCTGAGCATCGCCTGGTCGGTGCTGGAGTACATTGCCGATCCAAAACGCTGCGGCGCGAAAGCGCTGTTTGCAACGCATTATCATGAGCTGACCGAGCTGGAAGGCGAGCTGCCGGGGGTAAAGAACTTTCGCGTCACCGTCCGCGAAATTGGCGAGGACATCGTGTTTCTGCGAAAAATCGTACGCGGTGGCGCGGACCAGAGCTTTGGTATTCAGGTGGCCCGATTGGCTGGCCTACCGGAGGCAGTCTTGTCCCGCGCAAAGGAAATATTAGAGAAATTGGAATCGGCGGATATCGCCGCGCGTCGCGAACCGGCAAAGATTGAAACCAGCGTTCAACCGTCGCTGCTCGATGAGAGCGGCGAAGCAAGCGCGATGCGCATTCTGCGCGAGATGGACGTCAATCGCCTGACGCCGCTGGAGGCGCTCAATCAGCTTTACGCGCTTTCCGCAATGCTCAAACAATAACCGACCCGTCCAACCGTTCGGGAGGAGCCTATGCCAAACATCCATGTGTTGCCGCCAAGAATTTCAAACCAGATTGCCGCTGGCGAAGTGGTCGACCGACCCAGTTCGGTTGTCAAAGAACTGGTTGAAAACTCGATTGATGCTGGGGCGACCGCAATTACGATTGAAATCGACAACGGCGGCATCGACCGAATCCGCATCACCGACAACGGCGCGGGCATTGCGGACGAGGACTGTGAGACCGCGTTTTTAAGACACGCAACGAGCAAAATATCCACCGCAAACGATTTGTTCGCCATCCGCTCGCTCGGGTTTCGCGGGGAGGCGCTCGCGTCCATCGCCGCCGTTTCCCGCGTGACCTTGCAGACGCAGACGGCGGAGGACGAGCTTGGCTCGTTGATTCGCTACGAGGGCGGCGATCTCGTGGAGCACAAACGCACCGCGGGTACGCGCGGCACCTCGATTGAGGTACGCGATTTGTTCTACAACGTTCCCGCACGGCTGAAATTCATCAAGAGTTCGCGCGCGGAAAGCGCGAGCATCGGCGACTATATTGCAAGACTGATTCTTTCGGTGCCGCAGGTTTCCGTGCACTTCGTCAATGGGGGCAAAACCGTCTACCGTTCCAGCGGAAACGGCAGCGCAAGGGACGCACTGCTCTCGGTCTACGGTGTTGCGGTTGACCGGCAAATCTGCCCGGTTTCGTTTGACGACGGATATTTAAAGATCACTGGATTTGTCGGCGTGCCGGATCTTGCGCGCGCAAACCGTTCCGGTCAGACAGTTGTGCTCAACGGGCGCATCATCCGCTCCAATTCGCTCAGCAATGCGTTTTCACGCGCATTCGACACGCGCGTGCTGATCGGCCGGTTTCCGTTTGCGGTTGTGTATCTCAGCCTTTCGTTTGCGGAAGTGGACGTCAACGTCCACCCGGCAAAGCTGGAGGTGCGCTTTACCGACGAAGCGCGCGTTTCGCGCTCCATCGTCGCCGCGTGTTCCGAGGCGCTGATTCGCAGCTATATTCCTTCGCTGGAACAGCCGAAGGAGCCGGAGGAGCCGACGCAACGCGTATTCGAAATACCGGAGGAAGCGCAACGGATTGACCTGCGTTCTCCGCTGCCGGAGACGCCGCATACCCTGCGCGAAAGCGGATACTCCGGTGTGCCGCGCGTGCCAACATTCCGTTTTCCCGCGCGCGAGCCGGAAGAGCAGCGCGCCCAGCCGATTCCAACGTTCCTTACGAAAACAAATGAACCGTTGTCGGAGCCGTATCATGTGATTGGCTGTGCGTTTGACGCGTATTGGTATGTGCAGCAGGGCGAGTATGTTTACTGCATCGACCAGCACGCGGCGCACGAACGCCTGCTCTATGACGCGCTGATGGAAAAGCGAGCGGCGATTGTTTCGCAAACGCTGTTTCTGCCGGAAGATGTGCGCCTGCTGCCGTCTCAGGCAGAGGTGTTTGCGCAGAATCGCGAATCGCTGGAGCGCTTTGGCTATGTGTTCTCGGACGCAACGGAGACGAGCGTCACCTTGCTCGCAGTTCCGCAGGTAAACGGCAGTGCGCTAAAGGGCGCGTTTCTCTACGATGTGCTGGAGTTTCTCTCCGGTTCGGAGGAGGCGCGTCCAAACGAATGGTTCCGGGACGCGATAGCGCAAACCGCCTGCAAACACGCGGTAAAGGCGGGGGAGCGGCTATCGCACGAAGAAATTCGAATGCTGTTGGAGCGACTGAACGAAAAAGACACGTTACTGACCTGCCCGCATGGAAGACCGGTTGCGGTGCGCTTTAGCCGAACGGACATCGAAAAAATGTTTAAGCGAATTGTCTAATAAGCAAGCAAACGAAATGTGTGAATTTGGAAGCAGATAAGCGAATTGTCTAATATGGAAACAGAAGAACAGGCAACAAAACAAAAGCGCATCGTCTGCATAGCCGGGCCGACCGCCTGCCACAAGACGGAGTGCGCAATCGAGCTTGCCAAACGGATTGGCGGAGAGATCGTGTCCGCCGACTCCGTGCAGGTTTACTTTGGCATGGACATCGGTTCCGCAAAGCCTTCACTGGAGGAGCGTCAGGGAATACCGCACCACCTGATCGACTGCGTTCCAATCGATTCACCAGAGTTCTCCGTTTCGCAGTATCGCGAACTGGCGAAGGAAGCGATAGCCGGAATCTGCTCGCGCGGAAATGTTCCAATCGTCGTCGGCGGAAGCGGGTTGTATCTCAACGCGCTGACCTACCCGCTGGGATTTGCGATTCCCAGAAACGACGAAGTGCGCGCAAGACTTTCCGCCGCGTATGATGAGCATCCGCAAGCGGCGTTTCAAAGACTCTTGGACGTTGATCCGGAGACGGCAAAACGCCTGCATCCGAACGACAAGAAGCGTGTGCTTCGCGCGTTGGAGGTTTACGACTGTTCCGGAAAGCCGCTCTCGTCGTTTGGCGATGATTTTCAGAATGAGGCGGGAGAGCAGGCTCCGTTTGAACCGTTGCTCTTTGGACTAAACATGGATCGCGCTATACTATACGAACGAATCAACCTCCGCGTGGATCGAATGATGCAGCAAGGCCTGCTCGAAGAAGCGCGGCGCATCTACGATGCGAAGTTCGCGTCCGATCTGCCCGCGCTGCGGTCAATCGGCTACCAGCAGTTGTTCTCCTACTTTGACGGAGAATGCTCGTTGGAGCAGGCGGTCGAACAGATCAAGCAGGACACGAGACGATTTGCCAAGAGGCAACTCACGTGGTTCCGGCGAGACCTGCGGATCCGCTGGTTCGACGCAACGGAGTTTGGCCAATGCAAAGAACACATACTACGTGAAATGGAAACACTGTTTCTCGAGTTTTGGAAAGGAACCAACGAATGATGACGATATCCGACCGCGCGCGAGAACTCGTTTGGAGCGCGGAACGATCCCTTGAAACCGTGTTTCGGCGCGCGGATGCCATTGAGATGGCAAACCAACAGCGCGTGCTGGAGGCGTTCTGGCAGGAGCGCGTCAGCGCCCGCCATTTTGCGCCAACGAACGGCTATGGTTACGACGATACCGGCCGGGACACGCTCGACCGTGTGTTTGCGCATGCGCTGCAGGCGGAATGCGCGCTAGTTCGCCCGCAGTTTGTCAACGGTACGCATGCAATCTTTACGGCGCTCGCCGCGCTCGTAGAGCCGGGGGAAATGATTCTCTCCATCACAGGGCTTCCTTACGATACGCTGCTGGAAGCAATCGGGGTAAGGGGGGACGCACCAAATTCCCTCAAGCGCCTCGGAGTATCTTTCCGGTCGATCGATCTACTGCCGGATGGCAGCATCGACCTAGAGCAGATGAAACAGATCGATTCGGCGCATGTACGCGTCGTGTTTGCTCAGCGCTCGCGCGGGTATGCCTGGCGGGAAGCGATGTCGATGGCGAAGCTGGAAGAAGCGTTCACGCTGGCAAAAGCGCTCTTTCCGCAGGCGAGCATTCTCGTAGACAACTGTTATGGCGAATTCGTCGAGTCGACCGAACCAAGCGTGCATGGCGCGGATCTGATCGCGGGCTCGCTGATTAAGAACCCCGGCGGCGGACTCGCGCCAACGGGCGGGTATATTGCCGGAAAAGCGGAGCTCGTCGAACGAGCGGCGTTTCGGCTCACCGTTCCCGGCATGGGCGGCGAGGTTGGCTCCTACGCGGGGGATTATCGCCCGTTTTATCAGGGGCTGTTTCTCGCGCCGCATGTAACCGCGCAGTGCGTCAAGGGCGCGGCGCTGTTTGCGCGCGTGTTCGAAGCACTCGGGTTGGAGACCATGCCTCGCGGAGACGCGGTTCGCTCGGATATCATTCAGGCGGTTCGTTTTTCAGATGCGGAATCGCTCGTCGCATTTTGCCGGAGCATACAAAAAGCGGCTCCGGTGGACAGCTACGTGTCTCCGGAACCGTGGGACATGCCGGGGTATGAAGATCAGGTCGTCATGGCGGCGGGAACGTTCGTTCAGGGCGCGACGACGGAGTTGAGTGCGGACGGGCCGATTCGCGCGCCATATACGGCTTATGTGCAGGGGGCTTTGACCTATGCGCACGCGCGTATCGCGGCTATGCTCGCCTGCGACACGCTGCTGAAATAAACACGAACCTTAAATGGAGCGGAGCAGACCAATCACCTTGCCGGAGATTTCCAGCTCGTCAAACGGAACATAGATTGGGTCGAACAGCTCGTTTTCCGGCTGCAGGCGAACGCAGTCTTTCTCGCGGAAAAACCGCTTTACCGTTGCGCTCTCTCCGCTGACGCGGGCAACGACAATGTCGCCGTTGGCGCAGTTACAATTGTGATTGACCACAAGAATGTCCCCGTCGCGAATACCGGCGTCTCGCATGCTTTCGCCTTCTACGCGGAGCATGTAAACTTCCGTAGGTTCTTTGCCGTGCATCAGTACGTCCGGCAGGGGGAACGCGTCCTCAATATTCTCTGCCGCGAGCATGGGCAAACCGGCGGCAACGTGACCAACCAGCGGAACGGCGTAGGGCTTGTCTTCCTGCGAAGCGATGTGATCCGCGTTGATAAAGACCGCTCGCTGCTTGGAAGGATCGCGCGTAATCACGCCGCGTTTTTCCAGATTGCGCAGATGCGTATGCACGGTTGCGGTGGATTTCAGCCCGACCGCCGCGCAGATTTCCCGAACCGAAGGGGGATAGGAATGCTCCTCGGTAAAGGAAATCATGTAATCCAAAATGACCTGCTGGGGATCGGATAGCTTTTTCATGGCGAGCCGCAACCTCCGTATGTTTTGACTGCTACGATTTATCGAAAGTATAACATAAGTTTTTTCACATTGCAAACATATGTTCGAAAGAATGGTGATTTTTCATGAAACGGTGCGTTTTACACGCAGAGAAGATTTGTAACGATTGCGGCGAGTGCGACGACCGCTGTGAACTGGACCCGCAAAAGGTCTGCGACAACTGTTTTCGCTGTCTCGAAACGGATGCGCGTCCGTATTTGGATATACCGATTTCCGGTGTGTTCTTTGAGGAAGACTACAGCCCGGAAGGGGACATGTCTTCTGCGGTTGACTTTGACGATGCCTACGTGCTGGATTCCGACGAGAGTTGGAAGGATGGGTCGCTGGTCAACGTTCGAACGCTGCCATACCGTTACTATGCCTCGCGAGCAAAACGAAAGCGTTAAGCGAAAGAGACTTAGTCTTCCCGCAGTTTGATCTTTTTTGCGGCAATTCGCTTGTGTTCCTCCGATGCGGCGGCGTAGTGTTTCTTTGTCGTGTTCACGTCCTTGTGACCCAGCACGTCCGCAACAAGGTAGATGTCCTCCGTTTCGTGATAGAGCATGGTACCGTAGGTGCTGCGGAGTTTATGCGGTGTAATCTTCTTGAGCGGCGTAGAAATGCGCGTGTATTTTTTCACGAGATTTTCCACCGAGCGCGCCGTGATGCGGCGAAGCTGCAGCGAGAGAAACAGCGCTTGCTCATGGCCGGGTAGGGGGGTCTGCTGTTCACGCAGTTCGAAATAATTCGCCAGCGCGCGGTGCACCTCTTCGCCGAAATTTAAGATATCTTCCTTGCCGCCTTTTCGGGTGACGACGAATGCGTCGTTTTCCAGATCGATATCAATCAGATCAATTCCGACCAGCTCGCTGATGCGAATACCGGTGCCAAGAAAGAGCGTTAGAATCGCGAGATCGCGTACTTTTGTTGCATCGTGGTAGTGCTTCTGCCGGTCGGAGAGACCGTTGCCATCCTCCGCGCAGTCCAGTAGATCGGCAACCTCGTTTGGTTCAAGCCGGATAATCGCCTTTTCGTGCAACTTTGGAATGTCGACAAGTGCCGCGACGTTCGTCTCCAGATACTCGTGCTTGTGCAGATACTTAAAAAAGGAACGAATGGAAGAGAGTTTTCGCGCTTTTGCGCGCTCCTGATTGACGAGTTCCCGCTCGCCTTTTTGATACAGTGTAACATCATATAGATACTGTTCAATGTGTCTGGCCTGAATCTTTTCAAAATCGGCGACGGAGAGGGAGGGGACGCTTCTTCCGGGGAAGAGGTCCTCCTGCTGCGTTGTGTAGAGAAAGAATCCTCGAAGATCAATTGCGTATGCATAGCGCGTTAATACGGAAGTTTGCGTGTCGATTGCGCGAAAAAAAGATCCACAAAGCGCCGGAAGTTCCGGCAACAATGCGCGAATCTTGAGGGTGTAGTCCTTGAGCTTTTCAGCCTGATAGGTGTTTGCCAACGAAAACGCCTCCAAAATAACCGTATTTGGACGCTTTTATTCTATCATAACTATTCGTTAAAGACAAGTTTAACGAATAGTTAGTGGCAAAAAGAGTAGTTGGCGGTCGTTTTACGTTTGAGCAGCCAGCGCTTGTTTGATGGCGAGCCGCGCCAGTTCGTCGCAGCGATTGTTGAGCGGATTATCGGAATGACCTTTGACTTTGATGAATTCCGCCGTGTGCGGCTTTAAACACGTCAGCAACGCAACCCATAGATCCTGATTTTCCACGGGGCGTTTTGAAGCGGTCTTCCAGCCGTTGCTCGACCAATTGTCCAGCCAGCCATTTCGAAATGCGTTACAGACATACGCGCTGTCTGTATGGATCGACAACGCGCATGGAGATTTCAGCGCGCGAATCGCTTCGATCACGGCCGTGAGCTCCATGCGGTTGTTCGTTGTGTCGGGTTCGAATCCGGACAGCTCTTTCTTTTGATCCTGATACATCAAGATTGCGCCCCAGCCGCCGGGTCCCGGATTGCCGGAGCAAGCGCCGTCCGTATAGATCGTTACCTGTTTCTTCATCCCTGTTCTTTCCAGATAATATATAATATACTATTTGCTCATTCGTTCGGATTTTTCTCGGCAAGCGTCCACGGCGGCAATCACCGCACCGCGGAATCCCTGCTGCTCGAGAACCGCGACGGCTTCAATCGTCGTACCACCCGGCGAGCAAACGCGATCCTTCAGCTCGCCCGGATGAACGCCCGTCTCGGAGACCATCATGGCCGACCCCTTCACAGTCTGCGCGGCAAGTTTGAGCGCGACGGGACGCGGAAGTCCCGCCTTTACGCCGCCGTCCGCCAAAGCCTCGATAAAGAGATATACGTAGGCGGGCCCGCTGCCGCTGACCGCGGTTACCGCGTCCATGAGTTTAGGTTCCACGCTGATGACGTCGCCAACCGATCCGAACAACGTTTGGGCAAACGCTTTCTCGTGTTCGGCCAGCGAATCGCCGTTTTCAAACACGATCATGCCTTCGCCGACCATGGCGGGTGTATTCGGCATCACGCGGAGAATGCGAGCATCCGCAGGGAGCGCTTGCTTCAGCCTCTCCCCTCCCCATCCAGCTGCAATCGAGATCACGGCCTTGCCGGAAAAACGGTTAAAGTGCTCGTCAAACACATGCGAACAGATGTTCGGTTTGATTGCGATCAGTAGAATGCTGCTCCATTCGATCAGCTTTTCCAGAGAGTCCGCTGCCTGTATGGGCAGGCTCTTTGCCAGAGCTTTGCATTTCTCTGTGTCCGGATCGTAAATCGATGTCAGCACGCCGGAGGTTTTGCCGCTCTTATAAAAGCCGCGGACAATTGCCTCGCCCATGTTTCCCGCGCCGATAACGCCAAAGCGAATCTCGTTTGTACTCATAAAACCAATCCTCCCGTTTTTTACGGTCAGTTGAGTGTTTCCAGCCGCTCGCGCAGTTTTGACAGCATGTCGGTTGCCAGCGCGAGCTTTCCTTTTTCTTCTTCAACAACGCTCTGCGGCGCTTTCGCGAGGAAGCCCTCATTGCTCAGCTTTGCCGTCGCACGCTGGATATCGGACTCAAGGCGTTCGATTTCTTTCTGAACGCGCGCTTTCTCCTTCTCCGGATCAATCAGCGACGAGAGCGGAATCACCGCCTCCACGCCTTCGCAGACAATGTGCACGTCGTTTTTCGGAATCTCCCCTGCCTGCGTTGACACCGTCACGTGTTCCACACCTGCGAGTTTGTTGAGATATCCGCTCATGATAACGAACGCATCCCGATCCGCCGGATCGACGATCAGCCGCGCGCTGATCTTCTGCGCCGGGGGAACCTTCATCTCCGCGCGAAGGTTACGAATGGAACGAACGAGCTCCATGAGCTTGTTCATACGCGCGCAATCCGTTTCAAACGTATAGCGCTCCTCCTGCTTCGGCCAGGGCGAGAGCATGATGGTTTCCTCGTCGGAAAGCTTCGTGAAGATTTCCTCCGTGATGAACGGCATAAACGGATGCAGCAGTTTCAGGCTCGCTTTGAGCACGTGAATCAGCACAGCGGACACAACCGCCTTTTCCTCCGCGTTTTCGCCATAGAGGCGCGACTTCGCGATTTCAATGTACCAGTCGCAGTATTCCGACCAGATGAAGTCGTAGATTTTTTGCGAGGCAAGACCCAGCTCGTAACCGTCCAGATTGCGTGTTACCTCGCCGATGATCTCGTTGAGGCGGCTGAGAATCCAGCGATCCGCGATTTCTAGTTTGCTTTCCTCCGGTAGGTCTGCGCTTGCGTCGCCAACGCCCATGAGCACGAAGCGCGCGGCGTTGTAGATCTTGTTGCAGAAGTTCCGCGCGGATTCCACTTTCTCCCAGTAGAAGCGCATATCGTTGCCCGCGGAGTTGCCTGCAAGCAGCGAAAACCGCAGGGAGTCCGCGCCGTGTTTTTCAATCACTTCCAGCGGGTCAATGCCGTTGCCGAGGGATTTGCTCATCTTGCGTCCCAGGCTGTCGCGCATAATGCCGTGGACATACACCGTTTCAAACGGGCGTTCCTTCATCACTTCGTAGCCGAACACGATCATGCGCGCGACCCAGAAGAAGATGATGTCGTAGCCGGTGACGAGCGTATTGGTCGGATAGAAGTATTTGAGCTCCTCTGTCTGCTCCGGATAGCCGAGCGTCGAGAATGGCCACATGCCGGAACTGAACCACGTGTCGAGTACGTCCTCGTCCTGCCGCAGCGCGCCGCCGCAATGCGGACACTTTTCCGGCGCTTCTTCGGCAACGATCATTTCCCCGCAGGCATCGCAGTAGTACGCCGGAATCCGGTGCCCCCACCAAAGCTGGCGGGAGATGCACCAGTCGCGGATGTTGTCCATCCAATTGAAATAGGTCTTCTCAAACCGTTCTGGCACGAACTTGACTTCGCCGTTCTTCACCGCTTCGATGGCGGGTGCGGCGAGCGGTTTCATGTCCACAAACCACTGCTTGGACACGATGGGCTCAATGGTCGTGTGGCAGCGATAGCAGGTGCCAACGTTATGAGCATACGGTTCAATCTTAATGAGATTGCCGCTCGCTTCGAGATCCTTCACAATCGCCTTGCGGCACTCAAAGCGCTCCAGGCCGACATACTTGCCGCCGAGCTCGTTGATATAGCCGTTGTCCGTATACACGCGAAGCACCGGCAGGCCGTGCCGCTGCCCAACTTCAAAGTCGTTCGGGTCGTGCCCTGGCGTAATCTTCACGGCGCCCGTGCCGAATTCCATTTCGCAGTATTCGTCGCCAATAATCGGAATTTCGCGTCCCACGGCGGGAATCACGACCGTCTTTCCGATCAGGTTCTTATAGCGCGGGTCTTCGGGATTCACGGCGACCGCCGTGGCGCCCAGCATGGTCTCCGGTCGCGTGGTGGCAACGGTGATGGAGTAGCTCTTGTCCGGCGCGTCATAGCGCACGTGCCAGAGGTGGCTGCTCTGCTCTTCGTATTCCACTTCGGCGTCGGAGAGCGCGGTCTTGCAGTCCGGGCACCAGTTGATGATTCGATCCCCGCGATAGATCAAGCCCTTGTTGTAGAGGCTCACAAACACCTTGATCACGGCCTTGTTGCAGCCGTCGTCCATCGTGAACCGCTCGCGCTCCCAATCGCAGGAGGAGCCGAGATAGCGAAGCTGCTTGACGATGGTCGAGCCGTATTCCGCGCGCCATTCCCAGGCGCGTTTGAGGAAACTTTCGCGGCCGAGGTCCTTCTTCGTGAGGCCTTCCTTCGCCATCTGCTCCACGATTTTGACTTCGGTTGCGATGGACGCATGATCCGTACCCGGCATCCAGAGCGTTTCAAAACCGCTCATGCGCTTGTAGCGAATCAGCACGTCCTGAAGTGTTTCGTCAATGGCATGCCCCATGTGGAGCTTGCCCGTGATGTTCGGCGGCGGAATGACGATGGTATACGGCGGTTTGCCGGTATTGGGACGCGCGTGAAAATAGCCCTTCTCTTCCCACTTCTTGTAGAGAGTGCTTTCCACGTGCGCGTGGTCGTAGGTTTTTTCCATTTCGGGATGCATAAGGTTTGTTCCTGCCTTCCAACGAACGAGCAATCGTTCAAAATATCATTTCATTCCACCCGCACAGCGGGTGGTTTTTTTATGCCGCTCGCATCGCTCACGTCACAGACTGAAGTCTATAAATCAACACGCCCGCCTCGCCAAAGGACGAAGCGGACGTTCGCGGTACCACCTTTGTTGAATACCGGTGAATCAATCACGCGGTATTCCTCTCGAAGATTCTTAACGCGAATCAATCGGAAAACGCTAACTACATACGCTCACGTTTTCGGCTCCCATGCGACCTTCCGCATCTCTCCGCAAACCGCCTCCCAGCGCAAGGGCGGTCTCTCTGTTGCGGCGGCTTGAGCGTACTCCTCATGATCGTAGCCATTCTTGGAATCATTCAGTTGTGGTCAGTCTAGCCGAATAAAATGAATTTGTCAAGCGGTTATGCAGCATCGCTGACGAGACTATCCGCCCAAACGTCCATCTGTTCGCGAATCTGTTCGTAGTAGCCCGGCCCAAGGTCGAGATACGTCTTGAGAAACGAAGCCATGTCGAATTTTTCGCCGAGGCTGTCCAACTCGTCCCGGTAGAGCTGCGCAATCTGGCTGTAGCCAACCGCGTACTCGAAAAAGTAATACGGTTGGTCGATCACAAGATCGTAATAGTTTGCCGCGTAGGCTTTGCCGTCCAATCCAATGGCGGTGATGTAGTTCTCCAGCGCTTCCTGGCTGTAGCCGTAGTAGTTGACCATGATGCTGATCATGGCTGGCAGGATGGAGTTAAACAGCATGCCAAAGTCAAACTGATAACGCACATAATCTGCATTATACTTCGTCTGATTTTGCACGATGAGGAACTCGGCGAACTGTGCCCAGCCTTCCGCGTAACCGCCAAAGTTATACACGCGCTGCATCACGCCGACATCCTCGAGGCTTCTTTGATACACATACTGGTACAGATGTCCGGGGTATCCCTCGTGCGCGAGCGTAAGCAACAACGTCGGGTCCTTCGTGGCCGTATTGATGTAGATGATGTTTTCTTTCCAGTCGTCCAGCGCCGGAATGACGTATGCCGCCGGCGAGAACATATCCTGTAGTTCCTCCGGTACGTCGGTTAAGGTCAGGTTATGGTTCGGCAGCGCGGGCAGAATCGGCGCGATTACGGACTTTAGATAGTCCAGATCCTGCTGCGTGTTTCCGCTCGAAACGCCATTTGGCAGCTTGTCACTCTCGGAGAACAGGTTTGGATTCTGATCCTGAATCGAGAGCGCGTCGTAGAGAAGATAGAAGAACTCGTTTTTAAGCATCTCAAGCGTCTCTTCTACGCTCAAGTCGTTTCCGGCTTTGCTCTGCATGCTGTACTCAAAAAAACTGCGCTGCGTTTCGTTAAAGGTAGCGGCTTCCTCATAACTACGGCAGCTCTTGCGAAGGTCTTTCAACCCGTCATAAAGCGTTTTGTAGGAATCGATGTATTCGTTCTGCAACAGGCTTGCATTTCGATCTTTGTAGGTCTGCGCTTGATCCGGTGTCAAGGTGGTCAATTGATCAATCGCGTCGTTGAACGTTGCATAGAGAAACGACGTATCGCGCGAGTCGATAATCGTCTGGCAATCTTCCAGAATCGCATCCAACGCGGGTTCCGTCATAAACATGTTCAGCTCCGCGCGTTTCTGCTCGTAGGCAAGCACCTGCCCCAAGTAGCGCGGCATATCGGCCAGCAGTTTGAGATAGTCTTCGATGTCTGTCGTGTTCTTGAGCTCAAACAGCGCAAACGACAGCGGCAGATTCGCCTGCAGACCGCTGTATTCAGTCAGCGGTTCATAATAGTATTCGTATTCCGGCTGTTCCGACATATCCGTCAAAATATGCTGCAACACGTCGTAGGAGAACTGGCGTTCCACCGGCAGCTCCTCGCGATTGATTAGCTGAAATTGAGCTAGAAACTCACCGGCCTCCGTCGCGTAGAGCTTGGAGTCCTCCTCCGTAAATTCGCCGAGCGTCATGTTGACCGTTGCCGGATCGATGTTAAACTTCGTCGGGTCGTCAATGTACATATGATAAGCATAGCCGTCCCTCGCAGCCATCCAGCGGAATACGTCCATATCCACCGCGTTCAGTGCGTCAAGCGCCGCCTGATTGACTTTGAAATCCGGCGTGGGAACCGGCGTTTCCGTTGGCGAGGCGGGCTGCTGCGTCTCCACCGCGTCAATTGTGATGGGTTGCGTGTTGCCGCTGCCGGACGTTTTGCAGCCCAAGAGCGAGCTAAAGAGCAGAACGAGCGCAAACAGCATTGCCAGCAGTCGTTGGTTGCGTTTCATAAATAATCTCCTTATCCGAATCCGGATGATATCCGTTCTTATTCGTTCGAGTGAATGTTACTTTCGTTCGAGTTCTTGCAGGCGTTCCAACAGTTCCTCTGCAGATCGCGTCTCCCCCGCCTTTTGGAGTGCCGTGACGAGATAGGGCGGGATCGGCGCGTAGAACACCAGATCGCGTTGGTCGGACGGGTGTCGAAATGTCAATCGATATCCGTGCAGCGCTTGCCCCAATAGCCCGAATGGGCGCTTCTCGCGGCCGTACACGTTATCCCCCGAAACGGGATGCTGAATGCTGGCCATGTGCGCACGAATCTGGTGTGTTCGCCCGGTTTCGAGCTCAATCTGCAGAAGCGTATACTGCCCATATCGAGCGGCAATCGACCAATGGGTCACCGCTTCGCGTCCGCCCGCAAGCACAGCCATCCGCTTTCGGTCGACAGGATGCCGCGCAATCGGGGCGTCAATCGTTCCGTTCTCTTCGCGCAGATTTCCGTCCACCAGCGCGCAGTAACTGCGATGCGCTTCGTGCGTTTGAAACTGTTCACTCAGCGCACGGTGCGCCGTGTCGTTCTTTGCAACAACCAGCAAGCCGGAGGTCATTCGGTCAATTCGATGCACGATTCCGGGACGGCGTTCCCCGCCGATGCCGGAAAGATCCGAAACATGATACAACAGCGCGTTGACCAGTGTTCCGCTCTCGTGCCCCGGAGCGGGATGCACCACCATGCCCTGGGGTTTGTTGACGACGATCAGATCCGTGTCTTCGTAGACAACGTCCAGCGGAATATTCTCCGGCAAAACTGCGGTTTCGGCAATCTCCGGATAGGTAATATCAACCTGATCGCCGTCTGCCGTCATGGCATTGACCTTAACAACTTTCTCGTTGAGCAGAATCGCTCCTTCGCGAATCAGGCGCTGCGCTTGTGTGCGCGAAAGTTCCGTCTCTGCGGCGACAAACGCGTCCAGCCGCATGGAAACGGAACAGAGTATGGTCTCCTGCTCAGGCATTCGAGTCGTCGCCCGAAGGCGCCTTCTTTGGCGTTTTCTGGAAGGAAACACGCTCAAACAGCGACTGCTCCTTCAAAAACAGCACGTCGATGATTAAAAACACGCAGCCGATGGACAGGCAACTATCCGCCACGTTGAACACCGGAAAGCTGAACAACGGTGTAATGTCAAAGAAATCGCGAACATACGTCAGCGCGATGCGGTCAACCAGGTTGCCGACCGCTCCGGTAAAGAGCAGCGCGAGCGTGATGCGCGAAAACACGGTGAGCTTCTTGCGAAAGCGAATCAATATGAACAAAAGGATCGCCGCTACCAGAATGGTCAGCGGAATGAACAGCCAACGGAAACCCTCCAGCATGCCCCAGGCAGCGCCGGTGTTGTGTACATTGGTCAATTGAAACAGTCCCGTTACGACCGGCAGCGATGTACCGACGGGCGAAAGATAAAGTTGAATCAGATATTTCGAAATCTGGTCGATGGCAAGCAGCGCAACGATGAGAATCAGTTCCAGCAAGGTAGTTTCCTCCAACGTGTTTGATTCAGTATAGCATGCATCCTACGACGCGACAACCGATGGCGATGGCGCGGATTCGGAGAACAGATCGGGATAGAGCGTCGTGTAGTTCTCGTATGCGGTGGTAACTTTTTCGTAGTATCGCGCGGTCTGCTCAAACGGAATGGTCGTTAGCTCGCCGTTTGCGGAGAATCGCGAGTCGTTGAGCCAGTCTTCCACGCTGCCGTGCCCGGCGTTGTATGCGGCAATCATTTGCTTCACGTTTCCGTGGAACCGCCCGCTCACAAAGTGCAGATACCAACAGCCAAATTCAATGTTCGTCTCGGGGTCCTTGAGCATGTCCTGCGTGTAGACGGCGTCCAGATCGAGCTTATGCGCAATCCAAGTTGCCGTGTCCGGCATGACCTGCATCAGTCCGATTGCGCCCGCGTCACTGACTGCGGTTGGGTCATTGCTGCTCTCGCAGCGCATGATGGACTGCACCAGATACGGATCGAGCTCATATTCTTTGGCATACTTTGCAATCAGCTCGGTGTAAGCAACCGGATAATTACGCAGCGCGCGCTGATACATAACCTCTTCGTAGATCAGGTACCCGCCAAACGATGCGACAACCACGAAGATCAGCGATCCAACCACGATCAGCGCGATTTGAATCCGGCTCAAAGGTCTGCGGCTTTTCTTTGTGCGTGCTTTACCGGTTTGTTTTGTTGTGTCCTTCAAATGCGAGGGTCCTCCGCCTTCAGCAAATTATACAATGCGTCGACCTGACCAAACAACTCGTCGAACGAGCCATTGTTTTCCAAAACATAATTCGCCCGCTGCCGTCGTTCTTCCTCCGGCATCTGCGCGCGGATGCGGGCAAGCGCATGCTCGGGCGAAACCCGATCTCGCGCCACGATTCGGCGAATGCGCTCTTCCTCGTCGCACGCGACAACAACGGTTCGATCCATCTGCGCGTCCAGTCCGCTTTCAAACAGCAACGGAATATCAAAGATCGCGACGGCGTGTTCCCGTTCGGATAGCTCATCTTTCGCGCGAGAAAAGAGCTGCTCAATGACAAACGGATGGATGATTTCGTTGAGCTGTTTGCGTTTCTGCTCGTCGGAAAAGACGATGGCGGCAAGCGCTTTTCGATCAATCCGCCCGTCGGCCGACAGAATGGAGGCTCCGAACGCGTCGATCACGCTCTGATAGCACGCTTCGCCGGGCTCCAACGCGCGGCGGGCAATCTCGTCCGCTGAATAGACCGAGGCGCCCAGCTCGGCAAAGCGGCGCGCAACGGTGGATTTTCCAGACCCGATTCCGCCGGTCAAACCGATTCTCAAATAACCTGTTTTCTCCGGCGTCGTCATTTCGTTTCGTACCAGCTGTGCCCAACCTTCACGTCCGCATCCAGCTCGACGGAAAGCGAAGCGACGTGCTCCATGCAGTCGTGCACGAGTGCGACCACCTCTTCTACCTCGGCGGTCGGCGTGTCGAAGATCAACTCGTCGTGCACCTGCAAAATCAACTTGGCTTTCAAGCCTCGCTCCTTCAGCTTCTCGCTGACCTTAACCATTGCGAGCTTGATGATGTCCGCCGCGGTGCCTTGAATCGGCATGTTCATCGCGACCCGCTCACCAAATGAGCGCGTGTTGTAGTTGGAGCTTTTCAGTTCCAGCATCGCACGACGGCGGTCGAACATGGTCACCGCGTAACCCGTTCGCTTCGCGTCCTCGACACTGCGGTCGAGATACGCCTTTACGCCGGGGTAACGGTCGAAATAGAGCTTGATGTATTCCGCCGCGCGCTTGACGGGAATGTCCAGATTGCGCGCGAGGCCAAAGTCGCTGATGCCATAGACGATGCCGAAGTTGACTGCCTTTGCCGCGCTGCGCAGCTCGCTCGTCACGTCCTCAAAGGGTACGCGGAATACCTCGCTCGCGGTTGTGCGGTGGATGTCCTTTCCGCTGTTGAACGCGTGGATCATCCCCTCGTCTCCGCTGATGTGCGCGAGCAGCCGCAGCTCAATCTGCGAGTAGTCCGCGTCGACCAGCAGGTTTCCCTCGGAAGAAATAAACGCCTTGCGGATTTCGCGTCCCTGCGACGTGCGCACGGGGATATTCTGCATGTTTGGTTCGGTGCTCGAAATGCGCCCCGTTGCGGTGACGCACTGGTTAAACTGCGTCCGGACGCGGTCGTTCTCGTCGCTGACAACGTTGAGCAGCCCGTCGACAAACGTGCTCTTAAGCTTCGTGAGAAAGCGATATTCTAAGATGAGCGGAATTGCCGGGTGACGATCCGTGAGGGATTCGAGCGTTTCCGCGTCCGTGGAAAATCCGCTCTTGTTCTTCTTTCCGGTTGGCAGCCCCAGCTTTTCAAAGAGCACTTCGCCGAGTTGCTTTGGCGAGAGAATGTTAAACGTTTCTCCGGTCGATTCGTAGATACGCTTCGCCAAAGATTCGCTCTGCTCGTTGAACTGCGCTTGCAATTGTTTGAGGATGGTTCGATCCACGCGGAACCCTTCGCGCTCCATTTCATAGAGCACGTTGGAAAGCGGAAGCTCCATTTCCGTATAGTGCTTCGTCATGTTGGACTCCTCCAACTGCGGCAGCATATGATCCCTTAGCCCAAAGAGCATTGCTGCGTTCGGCGTGGCGTTTGCGTCCACCCGCTCGCAAAGCATCGCAAAGCTCGTTGCGGGGCGCGTTGCGTCAAGTAAATAGTCCGCAATCATTGCGTCGAACACATGCGCGCGAAGCGAAATGCCGAAGCGGTCGAGCTGGTGCCGCAGACGCTTTGTATCAGACGCGAGCACCTCGCAATCAGCGTTTTCAAAGATGGGCTGCATGGCGCGAAACAGAGCCGTTTCGTCGATGGTCGCGCTAAAGAGATCCGCACCCTGTACGATTTCGAAGTATTGCGAAGCATCCAGAGCGAACTGAATGGTTTGCCCTGCCTCGATGGCAAATTGCTTGATGCTGGAAGTCTTGCCGAGCACTTCGGCCAATCGTTCGATTGATTCGATTGCGACGCGATTGGCCTTGGCAATATCGACGGCTGGCGAAGCGTCCGGCTTTGCGTCGCCCGCAACGCGCGCCGCGATGCCGCGCATTTCAAGCTCCAGGAGCTTTGTGCGCGCGCCGGGCAGCGCTTCCGGATGAAACCGACAGTCCTCAACGGTGAGCGGAATCGGCGCGTTTGTGCAGATGGTGCCGATTTCGTAGCTCATCCGCGCGGAGTCCGCGTTTGCCGCAATCTTTTCGCCCATCTTGCCGTTGATCTCCCCCGCGTGCGCGAGGACGTTCTCCAGTGTCTGGTACTCTTCCAGCAGCTTCAGCGCGGTTTTTTCGCCGACTCCGGGGATGCCGGGAATGTTGTCCGAGTTGTCGCCCATCAAGCCCTTCAGGTCGCGCATGCGGTCTGGTTCCAATCCGTACTGTTCCTTGAGAACGTCCCGGTCAAACTCGATGGTCTCGCTGATGCCCTTCTTGGTCAGGAGCACGTGCGTGTGTTCGTCGATCAGCTGGAGCGCGTCGCGGTCGCCGGTTACGAGCAGCGCATCAATCTGCTGCGCTTCGCAAAGCCGCGAAAACGTGCCCAAAATATCGTCCGCTTCGTAACGCGGCGTTTCGCAGACGGCAATGCCCATCTGCCGCAATAGTTCCTTGAGCAGCGGAAACTGCGCGCGGAGGTCTTCCTCCGTCTCCTTGCGTCCCGCTTTGTATTCCGTAAATTGGTCGTGCCGAAAGGTCGGCCCGTGCATGTCGAATGCGACGACGAGATAGTCCGGATTTCGCTCAATGAGCTTGAGCAGCATACTGATGAAGCCATGCAGCGCTCCCGTTGGCGTTCCCGCGCGCGTCGTCATGGGCGGCAGCGCGTGGTACGCGCGGTGCATGAGGCTGTTTCCGTCGATTGCAATGAGCTGTTTCAAGCGCGCTCCCCCTGTACTCGTATTTTGTTAGCGAATTACTCCGTAGACCATCGGCGAGACGTGATCGGGCTCTGTCCCGATTTTGACCGCTTCCAGCATGGTCTCCATCGCGTCGGTCAGATTGGTTTCGTCGTTGACGTAGAGCGTGCAGATTGCTTCGCCCTGCTCAATTGGGTCGCCAACGCGCTTGTGCATGACCAGCCCTACCGCGGGATCGATTGAGTCCTCTTTTGTTGCCCGACCCGCGCCGAGCACCTGCGCCGCGCGGCCAATCAGCTCCGCCTGCATCTCGACGACGTAGCCGCCCGCTTTTGCGAGCACCGGCACCTGCCGCTTGACAGCGCAAAGTTGCTCCATTCCTTCGAGCGAAACGTACGATTCGTCCCCGCCGAGTTCGTGAATCATGGCGCGTAGTTTGCCAAGTCCGCTTCCGCTGTCAATCGCGTGTTTAAGCATGGCGCGCGCTTCCTCATCCGTCTTTGCCAGCTTCGAGAGCAGCAGCATCTGCGTGCCAAGCAACATACAGACCTCATAGAGCGCATCCCCTTCCGGTACCTTGCCGGAAAGCAGCTGAACCGCTTCGCGAAACTCCAGCGCGTTGCCAACCGAAAGGCCGAGCGGCTGGTTCATATCCGTGACGACGGCTACCACCTCGCGCTTGAGCAGTTTTCCCATTTTGACCATCAGCTCGGCGAGACGTGTTGCGTCCTCCACCGTCTTCATGAACGCGCCGCTGCCAACCTTCACGTCCAGCACAATCGCGTCCGAACCGGCGGCGAGCTTTTTGCTCATGATGCTGGCCGCAATCAGCGGAACACTCTGCACGGTGCCCGTCACGTCGCGCAGCGCGTACATCTTCTTGTCGGCGGGCACGAGATTGCCCGTCTGCCCGATGACGCAGACGCCAATCTTGCGAACAATCTCTTTGAACCGTTCAATCGGTTGACCGATGTTTACGCCCGGAATTGATTCCAGTTTGTCGAGCGTACCGCCGGAAAAGGCGAGCCCGCGCCCGGACATCTTGGCGACGGTTCCGCCGCAGGTGGCAACGAGCGGCGCAACCACCAGCGTCGTGGTGTCCCCAACGCCGCCGGAGGAGTGCTTGTCCACCTTGACCCCCGGCAGGTCGCTTAAGTCGACCGTATCGCCGGAGTGCATCATATTCAGCGTCAGATCTGCGGCTTCGCGCTCGTTCATGTCGTTGAGCACAATTGCCATCAGCAGTGCGGAGGCCTGATAGTCCGGTATTTCTCCGCTGACAAAACCGCTGACGAAAAAGCGGATTTCTTCGCTCGTTAATTCCTCGTGATTCACTTTCTTCTCGATGATATCAACCATTCGCATGATCGGTTTTCCTCCTGTAACGTTCGCTCACATATCGCTGAGAATCGTGGCTGGCTGCGTAGGATTTGACTTGATGTTTGGTGTCGGGCTGTTTCGAATGATCAAAAACAGCGCATCCGCCGCATCGTCAAACAAAGTTGTTTCAATGGGCACCAGCGGCGAATCATCGATCTTGGCGAAGTATCGCCCGTCGTCCGTAAATGCCAGCACGGCGGCGTGTTTGTGGAGCACGCGACAGTGAAACAGCAGTGCGTCCGCCGTCGGGTCCTGCATGGAACCGGCATCGTCCATCAGGCGCGAGAGAATAATCAGCCAATCCGCCTTAGCCAGGTGCGCATTGAAATTGCAGATCTCCAGAACGGTTTCCACGCCGTTTCGGTATTCAATCTGCGCGCTGTTACGCCGCGAAGCGGGAATTCGCTTTCCAATTACCGTCGCGTCGATGCCTTCCGGCACCTGCTCCGGTAAAATTCCGTTGCCGGCGGCGATATAGTAGTGCGTAAATCCGCGGTTCTGCGGCAGCGTGAGCGCCTGCTCGAGCTCCGTCTCCGACAGGTCTTCCGACTCGAACACAACTGTTCGATCCGGCAGAATGCCATATCGAATGCTGCGCGGTTCGCCGGAGTCCGACTTGATCTTTGCTTTCAGGTAACGCCCGTTGACCGAGCAAACCATCGCGTCCATCGTGCCCGCTCCCCCGTCCGCAATCAGTTGCGTCGAGAGCTTTGCCTTCGGTAAGATGTGCGCCGCAGAGCGGAGCATGTGCCGAACGGCGTCCGCCGAAGTGAACTTGCCCGCCCAGGCGTCCGGCGCAATCAGAATCCGCTTGCAGATTGCAGGGTTCATGCATTTTTCCGGCAGACCGCCGACGAGCTGCATCGTTCCGTAGGAAACGTCCCCGCCAACGACGGTACCATCCGGTTGTACGTTTCCGAGGTATTCCACCTCGCTGCACTTTTCAACCAGATTGTTCTGAATGAACGGCCGATAGATCGTTAGATACGACAACAGCGACGGCTTTTGCTGAAGCTGGTCGTAAAGCTCCTTGCCGACGCTTAATGGAAGGTTTGAAAACAGGCAGATATAGGCGGTTTCGCTCTCCGCCGCGCCGACGTCGTCCCAAGCGCCAAAGAGGTTGGCGTTGACCGTATGGGTAATCGGCACCTCGGCAAAGATGATGTTCCAGCAATCGAGCGGGGTCAGGTTTGCGTCGCTCGTCATCGCAAATCGAATGCCCAGCGAGAATTTCGAATATTCCATATTAGTCTACTTCCTCTCCCAGTAACGCCTGACAGGTCGTTTCCGCTTGCTCCCATTCGGCAAAGCAGTCGTCCAACCGTTGACGCTGCGCTTCCAACTGCGCGTAGAGTTCCTTCACCGCCTCATAGTCCGACGCGTCGGCTGGGGACGCGGCTTGCTCCTCCAGCAGTGCGAGCGCTTTCTCCTCGGCGTGGACGCGCTCTTCCGCTCGCTTGACGGCGGCTTTCGCTTTGGCAATTGCGCTTCGGCGTTCGCGCGCAAGAACGTAATCGTTCTTTGCCGCCGGGACCTCGTCCTCCGGCTCCTTTGTTGCGGCGCTTTCGGAGAGGAACTGCTTATATGCGTCCCAATCGCCTTCAAACGCGCGGGTGCCGTCCGCGTCCATAATCAGGATGCGATCCGCAATTCGGTTTGCCAGATAACGGTCGTGGGTCACGATCAGCATCGTTCCGCCGTATTCCGCGAGCGCGGATTCCAGCGCTTCGCAGGAAGGAATATCCAGATGGTTCGTCGGCTCGTCCAAAAAGAGCACGTTGCTGCCGTTGAGCATCAGCTTGAGCAGCTGGATTCTCGCGTACTCGCCGCCGGAAAGATCGCGGATTCGCTTGAACACATCGTCCCCGCGAAAGAGAAACGAGCCGAGCAGGTTTCGAAGCTGCTTTGTGTCGTAGCGCGGAAACGCGGCGTTCAGCGCATCGAGAATCGTGCTTGGATCGTTTGGCCGAACGGTGCCCTGCTCGTAGTAACCGACATGCACGTTGGAACCGAGCTTGTAGCTTCCGGAATCCGGTTCAATCTTGTTGGTCAGTATTTTGAGTAGGGTCGTCTTGCCGCAGCCGTTTGCACCCAACAGGCAAACCTTCTCGTCCTTTCGAACAAGCAGATCGAGCCCGTGAAAGATCTCCCGCCCGCCGAACTGCTTGCTGAGTTCCCGGACGACGACCACCTCGTTTGCCGTCAACGCATCCGCCTGCAGGCGAAAATGAATCGATTGCGGCGCCTGGTCGGGCTTGACAAGCGTACTCTTGATGCGCTCAATCTGTTTTTCTTTGGAGGCGATGGTCACGAAATTACGCGCCTGATTCCAGCGGCGCTGCTGCTCGATGATTCCTTCAATTCGCTTGATCTCGCGCAGCGTATTCTGATATTTCCGCTCGGCAAACTCCCGCTCGTCCATTTTCTTTTCCATGGACTGGCTGTAGTTGCCGCTGTAGAGACGCATGGAACCGTGCTCCAACTCAAAAATGCGGTTGCAGACGCGATCCAGAAAATATCGATCGTGCGAAATCAGTACGAAAGCGCCTCTATACGCGGAGAGATAGGATTCGAGCCATTCCAGCGATGCGATGTCCAGATGGTTCGTCGGCTCGTCGAGCAGCAAAAGATCCGATTCGGACATCAGTATTTTCGCAAGGGACGCTTTTCGCATCTGTCCGCCGCTCATGACGGAGATCGGCCGTTCCAACTCCGCTTCGGAAAAACCCAAACCGAGCAGCGTGGAACGCGTTCGCGCGCGAAAGGTCAGCCCGCCTCCGCTTGTGTATTTTTCCTGCAAATCGCCCTGACGGCGAATCAGCGCTTCGGTTGCCCCATGCCGCTCAATGCTCTCCGCAATCGCGTGCAGCTCGTTTTCCATTGAAATCCATTTGCCGGACGCAGCAAGCACCGCCTCGTACAGGGTCATCCCCTGCTCCCAAACGGGGGATTGTTCCAGCACGGCGACGCGTGCGCTCTTGGAAACGGCAAGCTGGCCTGCTCCGTCGTGCGGCTCCAGACCGGCAATCATGTTGAGCAATGTCGTTTTTCCGCAGCCGTTTACGCCAACCAAACCGACGTGATCCTGCTCGAATACGTCAAACGTGACATCGCGAAATAAGGTTCGTTCTCCAAAACTCTTCTCAAGTTCCTGTGCATGTATCAGTGACATCGTATTACTCCAATTATGAGTCATTTTATCACAGCGTATGCATAAATGCAAAAGCGCAGTGTCTCCTATTCTTGCCCGGAAAGCAAACAAGGCATGAACAATCCGTACAATAATTGTTTTATCATGAACAACTCGTTAAATAGTTTTTATAAAGAAAGCAAACATGGCATGAACAATCCGTACAACAAATCGACGCAATTGATCCGTTTAGTTTTGAAAAAATTCAAATCATTATCTGCTTACATTCGTTATAATATAAGTTGTTGATTCGTATTATGCCGAAGTAACACCAACAGCAATAAAAACAAGAGAAAACACGAGGTGCAACGTTTGAGCGTACCGCGTCTGCCCAAAGGAAAAAAGAAAAAACAGCTCTTCTCCACCGCCGCGCGCACATGGATTCTGTTTGTCGCGGGCGGTTGTATCGTCGCGTTTGGCCTGATTCCGCTCGCAATTCGGCAGTTCTCCGGTGCGAACGCCTACTATGTCGCGGCGGAACGCACCGTTGCGGTCGTTACGCCTACGCCAATTCCGTTTGATGCGTCGGTGTTTGAAACATCCTGCGCGGTGGATACACCATTTCCGAGCGCTACCCCAATGGAGAATGCGGCGCTGGTTTCGCAATACACGCAGCTCAAGCAAAGCGACGATTATCCAACCGTGCTGCAACTGCAAACGCGCTTGATGGAACTCGGCTATCTGGACTCGGACGAACCGTCGACGGTCTATAACGCGGCGACGACCGTTGCTGTTTCGCTTTTTCAGCGAACCATCAGCGAACCGATGGACGGAGTTGCCACGAGCGAACTGCAGGAGCATCTCTTCAGCGCGGAAGCAAGACCATATGAGATTAAGTTAGGCGACAGCGGAACGGATGTCGAAAGCATGCAGTCCCGCTTAAACGAACTCGGCTACTACGAGAGCAAGATCAACGGTTACTTCGGCGTTGCAACCGAGGATGCGGTTCGCGCGTTCCAAACCAAGAACAAGCTGGACGTGGACGGCATTTTCAACGTGTCCGACCGCGACCTGCTCTATTCGCCGGAGGCGCGGCCAAAGATTGATCCAACGCCGACGCCGAAACCAACCCCCAAACCAACGCCAAGACCAACGAAGAAACCGAGCAGCTCGTCCAGCTCCAGCACTTCTACCACGACGAGCGCGCCTTCCAGCTCTTCTTCGGATTCTTCCAGCAGCAGTTCGAGCGATACCTCAAGCAGCGACGTTTCCTACAGCGCATCCTACAGCGCGGATGGATTGGTCTCGGTTGCGAGCGCGATGCTCGGGAAACCGTATGCCTGGTCCGAGGAGAGCCCGTCGAAAGGCTTTGATTGCTCCGGACTGGTCTACTTTAGCCTGCGCACCTGCGGCGTCAGCACGAGCCGATACAGCGCGAGTGGATTCTCCTCCGTCAGCAAATGGGCGGAGATTACGTCGCCTTCCGATTTGCAGAAGGGCGATCTTGTGTTCTTCAAGAACGATACGTCAAGCAGCGTCAGCCACACCGGCATCTACGCGGGCGGCGGCTCGTTTATCCATGCTTCCTCGAGCGCGGGCAAGGTGATTACCAGTTCGATCTCCACCGCCTACTGGACGCGGAATTTTGTGAACGGCAGGCGCGTATTCTAATGGCAAACTGTTTTCTTTGTCCCCGTAAATGCGGGGCTGATCGTTCAATCACCACCGGACTTTGCGGCGCGCGTGAGGTGCCGCTGGTTGCAAGATGCATGCTGCATCATTGGGAGGAGCCGTTCCTCAGCGGAACGCGCGGTTCCGGCGCGGTGTTCTTCTCCGGCTGCAACCTTGGCTGCGTCTACTGCCAGAACCACGAGATTCGCGACGGCGAAATTGGAACACCAATGTCGACGGAAGCACTCGCGCAGGCCTACCTTTCGTTACAGGAGCAAGGCGCGCACAACATCAACCTCGTTACCGCCGCGCCCTATGTGCCGGACGTTGCGCGCAGCATTGAACTCGCGAGAAAGCAGGGATTGCATATCCCCGTCGTTTACAATTCCAGCGGATACGAACTCGTTGACACGCTGCGAATGCTCGACGGCCTCGTGGACATCTACTTGCCGGACTGGAAGTACGTCTCCCCCATCCTATCCGGTAAATTTTCCAACGCGCCGAACTATGGCGAAATCGCGGAGCGCGCGATTCTGGAGATGCACCGCCAGGTTGGCGATTTGGCGATCAACGAAGAGGGCATTGCGACGCGCGGGCTGGCGATTCGGCATTTGGTGCTGCCCGGCTGTGTGGACGATTCCCGCCGCGTGCTGGATCAGATTGTTACACGGCTGCCTGCATCAACGGCGGTATCCATCATGATCCAGTATACACCGCAGGAGCATGTAACAACCTTTCCGCTCAACCGCCGGGTGACCGAACGTGAGTATGAACGCGTTATATCGTATGCAACCGATATCGGTCTATACAACATTTTGATTCAGCAGAAAGATTCTGCACAGTCCATTTACACACCAGATTTCACAGATACGAAATAAAATTGACACAATCAACGCATAGATTCGCTTGCAATTGCATAATTTCGGTGTTATACTCAAGCCATAAAAAGTAAATAAGTTTCCGTCCGTTATGTTCTTTTTTTCATTACCGATTTCCTCCTTAAACCGCGTAACCGAACTACTACGTAACTTCATAATTACTCTCTGGTGGATAGGGCACCATCAAAGAGGCTTGACGGACGGAAAGTACAAAGGAGCCAAGAAATTGGCTCCTTGTCTATTTTATCTAACAACAGATGCTATGTCTGTTTTATAACTCTTTTACTAGAATAGCGATAAGTACTTTATTAAAAATGGGGCTGCTTTGAACTGAACCCCGTTGATTAGACACAAATAAGAGCCCCTATCGTAGGAATACAAAGAATTACGTGAACTGACGTCGGTTTTCGAGCGGCGTCAGTTTTGTTTTCAATTGAATCCGCTCATAATTGTAGAAAAATATAAA
>JAYFPQ010000010.1:0-5309 GCA_034927595.1 Christensenella sp. | reverse complement strand
TATTCGCTCAACGTGTTCAAAACCATCACCGCGGGCGACGGCGGCGCGGTTGTCACAAACGACGACCTGCTGCACGAGCGTGCGTTTGGTTTCCACGATCAGGGGCACAAACCCAGCCGCATGGGCGTTGAGGTCGGCAATCGCTCAATCATCGGCATGAACATGCGCATGAATGAGCTCACGGGCGCGGTGTCGCTGGCGCAGCTTCGCAAGCTCGATGCGATTCTGGCAACCCTTCGTGACAAGAAGGCGAAGCTGAAGAAGCACTTGGTCGGACTGCCTAAGGTCAGCTTCCGCAAGCTCAACGACGAGGCAGGCGAGTGCGCAACGCTCTTAACGCTGCTGTTTGACACGCCGGAACTCGCGGAGCGCTTTGGCGAAAAGATCGGCGCAAAACCGATTGCCTACTCTGGCTGGCATGTGTACAACAACATGGAGCAGGTGCTCAACAAGGTGACAGGCGCCGCCGCGAACTGCCCGTATAACTGCCCGCGGTTCGAAGTGGAGCGCGAGTATCACAAGCACATGCTCCCGCAGACGGACTTCAATACCGGTCGCGCGGTGAATATTAGCGTTGGCGTGGTGGACAAGGGGCTTGGTGCCGGGTTCGGCATTAACATCAAGTCGACCGACGAAGAGATTGATCAGGTCGGGAAGAAACTCCGCGAAATCATTCTGTCGCTGTAAGCCGGTACGGAGAAGAAAATGGAGCGAATGAAAACGGCGATCGTGGGCTGCGGCTCGATCAGCACGATCTACATGGAGTCTCTGACGAACGGGCGGTTTCGCATATTGGAACTCGTCGCCTGCTCGGACATGGACGAGGCGCGCATGCGCCAGAGCGCGGAGCACTTCGGCATCCACGCGATGACGCTGGACGAGATCCTCGCGGATGGCAGCATCGAGCTCGTCATCAACCTCACAACCCCCGCGGCGCACTATCCGGTGACGAAGCGCGCACTGCTCGCCGGAAAGCACGTCCTTTCGGAAAAGATGATTGCGGTGGAACTCGAAGAGGGCAAAGAACTCGTCGCGCTGGCAAACGAAAAGGGGTTGCGTCTCGGCGTCGCGCCGGACACGTTCCTCGGCGCGAGCGTGCAGACCGCGAAGTATATCGTCGAAAACGGGCTGATCGGCCGCCCGGTGTCGTGCCGTGCGTCCGTGAGCCGGAACTACGGCGTCTACGGCGAGTTCCTGCCGCACCTGTACAAAAAGGGCGCGGGCATCGGCTTTGACATGGGCGGGTACTATCTGACCGCGCTCGCGTCGATCCTTGGTCCGCTCAAGAGCGTCTCGGCATACACAGCCATCAGTGGCAAGAAGCGCGTAAACACGCGCGTCGGCGCGCCAATGTTTGAGCAGCACTACGAGCTGGAGGTGCCAAACGTACTCGTCGCCGCGATGCAGTACGACAGCGGCGTACTCGGCACGCTGCACATGAACGCGGACAGCATCCTCGACGAACGCACGAGCCTCGAAATCTATGGCACGGACGGCATTCTGTTGATGGGCGACCCGAACCAGTTTGGCGCGCCGGTGTACCTGCAAAAGACGAACGCGCAGCCGATCGCGTTTCCGTTTACCCACGGGTTCGAGCAGAACTCGCGCGGCCTCGGCGCGGCGGAAATGGCCTGGTCAATCCGCGCCGGGCGGAATCACCGCGCGAGCAAGGAGATGGCGTTCCACGTGTTCGAGACGATGCACGGCATCATGCAAAGCGCCGAGAGCGGCAAACAGCACGCGATGGAGAGCACGTTTGACTTGCCCGCCGCGCTGCCGGAAGGCTACATTGGCGACGGCGGCTGGACGCGCATCGAAGAAAGCGCGCTGATCTAAAAAACTCGAGACAGAAATCAAAAAGAGCGCATGAGCGCTCTTTTTGTATTTCAAGTATTCGTGACAGGCAACGCTTTTAGTCGCGCTCTCGCACCAATCAGCAGCATGCCCAGTATGACGCATGCGCCGCCGACCCACTGGAACACGTCGGTCTGTTCCCGAAGCAGAACGGTCGAAAGGATCATCGACGTCAGCGGCATAAAACCGGAGAACGCGGCGGCGGTAAAGGCGCTGCAGCGCTTGATGCCGGAGTACCAGCAGATATACGCCAGCGCGGTGACAAAAACGCCAAGCCAGAGCAACGCCGACCAGCCAACGAAACCGATCGTAGACAAACGTACAATCGGTTGCTCGAATGCGGCGGGGATGCAGCAGAGCAATAGCGCGGTCATCGTTACGAGCGTTGTCTGCGTCAAGGGGTCGAGCGGGCGTTCCCGCTTGTCGCCGTTCAAGACGGCGGTGCGCGAAAGAATGTTAAAAATCGACTCACTTGCCGCCGCACCGAGCACGAGCAGGTTGCCGAACAGATGCTCCGGCTGCAAGCCGCCGCGTAGCCCGGCAACACCCTGAACGAGCACGACGCCGGTCACCGTAGCCAACAGGCCAAAGAACGTGTTGAGCCAGAGCGGTTCCTTCAACAGTATCCAAGCAAGAAGCGCGGTGATGGCGGGCGTCGCGCCGGTCAACACACCGGCTTCCAGAGAACTAGTGCGCGAAATTCCGTTGAACAGGCAAAATCGAAACAGCAGCATGCCAAAGATCGCCTGCAACAGAATTTCGATTGCGGTGCGCAGCGTCATTGCGCGAAAGGCGGCTGACAATCGCCGCGCGCAGACCGGCAGCAGCGCCAGCGTTGCGAAGAGCAGGCTGACCGCCGCAATGGTAAACACCCCGATGGAACCGGAGACATAGCGCGCCGCGACGACGCTGGTTCCCGCCAGCGAGAACGCGCCGATGAAATAGAACTGACCTGCGAGAGAACGTTGCGTGTCCATACAATACCTCGGTTGCGATTTCGATTGTTTACTGATACAATTCTAAGCAAATAACTGGTAGGACGAAAGAACCAGTTGATGACAAATATGAACAAACCAGTTTGGATGGTATAGAAATTTGATTACGCTACAAAAAACGAGCGAGGAACCGATTCGACTCCAGATCTACCGGAGGATCAAGGAACAAATCCTCGACGGAACCATGCGCGAGAAGGAAACGCTCCCGTCCACGAGGCAGCTCGCGGACGAACTCGGCGTGTCGCGTAGTACGGTTGTCGAAGCATACGACATGCTGCTGGCGGAGGGCTTTCTGGTGAGCCGACAGGGGGCGCCGACGCTTGTTGCTGAGGGGCTCGTCTTGCCGCGCGAAGAACGAAAGCAACCAATCGAACAGGAGATGGTGAAAACGAAGGTGCTGGCCGATTTTCAGACGGGAAGGCCGGACCTGGAGCTCTTTCCCAGAGAACTTTGGATGAGGATGCTCACGCAATCCGCTGCGCTTCTTTCGCCGGAGGAATACGGCTACACCGGCCCACAGGGATCGTATCCGCTACGGCAGGAGATCGCAGCATGGCTGGGGCGAAACCGCGGTTTTTTACCGCAGCCGGAAGATATCTTCATCACTGCGGGCGCGACGCACGCCCTTCGGATTCTGACCGACGTGCTCTGCTCCGACGGCGGGGGAATCTTAATCGAAGACCCGTGCCATATGGGGTTATACGAAACATTGCAAACCTGCGGCTGCGATATTTTTCCCGTCCCAGCGGACGAGCAGGGAATACGAACGGACTGTCTGCCGGCGCTTTCGAGCGCGGCTGCAGTGTATATTACGCCGTCCCATCAGTTCCCGCTCGGCGGAATCCTGCCCGCATCGCGAAGGGCGGTGCTGCTGCGATACGCAAAAAAGCGAGGGATATATATCATAGAGGACGATTACGACAGCGAATTCCGGTTTACCGGCGCACCGGTCGCGCCCCTGTATGCGATGGATTCCTCACGCGTGATCTACGTTGGCACATTTAGCAAAACCGTGTTTCCGGCGCTCCGAATCGGCTTTGCGATCCTCCCGCGGGAGTTGCAAGAACGTTGGCGAGACATTCGAACGCATAGCGACGTACAAAATCCTCCGTTCGAACAGGCGGCGCTTGCCGAGTTTTTGCGCACGCGGAAACTCGACCGGCACATTCGAACCATGCGAAAGAAGTACGAGAAGCGCAGGCAGACGCTATTGGATGCGCTCCACGAAGAGTTTGGTACGGCTTGCCGCGCATGCGGCGACGCGGCGGGGCTGCACGTTGCCATTCGATTTACGGGAGCCTTCTTTGAAGATTCGTTTGAAGCGCGCTGTGAACAGGCGGGGATTCGTGTGGTGACGCTGGAAGAGCACTGCATCGAAAAAGGCCTGCATACGGACGAACTCGTTCTTGGATACGGTCATATGGAACCGGAAGCGATTGTAGAGGCTGTTCGCATGCTCGCCGTCGAAATTCGACGCAGTATGCCACGGGAAGACGTTTGACAATTTTTGCTTCACATGCTACCTTGGTGTTGCAAATATCGATGGAGGTTACACATGATCTACCGAAACGCGACCATTGCAGACATTCCACAGCTCCAGGAACTCCAACAGAAATATCACGTTTCTTCCATTCGTGAGGAGGACAAGAAGAACGGGTTTGTCACGACCCTGTTTACTGCGGAACAGTTTCAGGAGCTGATTGAACGGGAAAACGGCATTTCGCTCGCCTGCGACGCGGACCAGCTCGCCGGTTACGCAATGGCCGGTTCCTGGGAGTTCTGGTCGAAATGGCCGCTGTTTCAGCAGATGATTGCCGATCTGCCGAACGTTTCGTTTCAAGGGCAGACGCTGACGACGCAGAACTCTTACCAATACGGCCCGGTCTGCATCGACATGGCATACCGCGGACAAGGCATGCTGAAAGATCTGTTTCGTTATTCGACGAGCCAGATGAGCAGTCGCTATCCGATCCTGATTACGTTTATCAATCAAATCAACGAGCGTTCCTTTGCGGCGCATACGAAAAAGGTTGAGCTGGAGGTCATTAAGACGTTCTCATTCAACGGAAATCAGTACTACGAACTTGGGTACGACACGAAAAAGGCTCTAGAGCCGGATTCGGATATGCAGCAATAGAATCACGAGCAGCGTCTTCGGGCGCTGTTTTCTGTTAGCAGACGAAAAGACGGGATTGTGTTGAATTATGTCATGAAAAATTGACAATTCATCCCTTGTAGAACGCGAAACCGGGTAGTATTATATACGGATTGCGAAGAAAGAAAGATAAGAGGGGATATAGATGAGAAAGACGAAGATTGTCTGCACGATTGGCCCCGCGTGCGAGACAGAAGAGATGCTTGTTGAGATGTGCCACGCGGGCATGAATACGGCGAGACTGAACTTCTCCCATGGAACACATGAGGAGCAGAAACAGCGCATTGACCGAATCAAAAAGGTGC
>JAYFPQ010000151.1:0-8611 GCA_034927595.1 Christensenella sp. | reverse complement strand
CAACCAAATAACATAACAACTGGCGCGCCGGAAACGGCGCGATTGTTCTTTTGGCATCCGTCTTTCTTGAGAAATCCCATTCTAATTACTGGAGAATAGATACCGAAAAGCAACCCACTCTTACGATAACAGTATATTTGTGGTAGAATCACGCTTGAAATCCAATCGTCGCAGACGATAAGAAAACCTTTCGAGGAGGCATCCTTTGGTTTCTTTTGATCCCGATGTGCTCAACCGAGTCTATGAATTATCTCTTGAGTTTGGAAAGAACTGGCGAAGGCCGGTTTTAACCATCGTGCAAGAGGTTTCGCCGGATTTGAGCCGTGAGGAGCAACAGCAAATCAGCACCTATATCGAAGAAACACGAAGCAGAGTCGAAACCTATGTCTCCGAAAGGTATGTAGATGATCAGCCGGGTAGAATTTCGGAGCTTCAACGGAAATGTACCGAATGGATCGAAGCAGAATTCCCCTGGATGCGCGCGGAGACCATCCTGCACGCAATCAGTCAGGCAATCTACTACGCTTGGCACGGATAACGCTTCAAGTCTTTTCGTCGTTGGATTACATCAAAGAATCTGAGAGCGAGCGGAAGCAACAAAGAGCGCGCCGGAAACGGCGCGCTTGTTTTTATGAACCATATGGAAAACTCGCTTTACTGTTCGTTTAATATACCGAAATGCAGCAGTTTCATCGAAGGCCAGATAATTGACATATCATAAATCGTTCCATCGCGCATCACCACATAGTACCCTTGCCAGAAGGTTGTCGAAATCTGATTTCGCTCTGCTCCTTCTTTTTCTACTGCCAATAATACGGGATAGTTTCCCATCTGGTTTGCTTCGACCCATTGAATACAGGCGATTTTCATCTCCTGCAGCGCAGCAGCATGCTTTTCGCCCCAACCGCGTTCGGCGGAGTAGAGCGAATTTGCCTTTTCTTTCTGTTCATCTGTCAGAACTATATTCATCTCATTTTGTCTGGCAAAATACGGAACGCCGGTCGAAGCGTTTACATATGCCTCATACAGCGTGATGGATTCGCTCTTTGCCACGCGTACGCGGTAAATCAACCTTGTCGCGATGGAAGCATCGCCGTCTGTAACAATCGCTCCATCCTGCCAAGTGAAGCACTCCACCTGCTCCTTTGCCACCGTCGCATCGGTTTCGTTGACATCGAACACCTGATTGATGTATGCAAGCCCGATTTCCTTCGCCTTTGCCTCGCCAATGACCTTTGGTGCGCAGGCGGAAAATAAAAGAGATGCGCAAGTAAGTATTGCTAAGATAGTCGCACTTTTTTGCTTCATTTCATTTCTCCCGCTTATTTTCCCTGATTGAGAAGTGCCAATTCAACAACGTCCATCGAAGGCCAGCAGACGGTCACAAGATCAATCGTTCCGTTTTCCAGAAGCACATAGCTGTCCATGCGAACCAGAGGAAAATCCTCGCTGTCCGTAAAGGTATTATTTGGAATGGTACGGAGAATCGGAACGTCCGACTCCAGTCGCTCGCTTACCCACTCCTCGGCCACCCGCGCGGCATCCTGCGCTTTCTCCGAAAAGTTCGCGGTCGAAAACGAGTCCAGCGTTCCAAGCGACGCAGCTTCTGCACTTTGTTCTTGCGTTAAATGAATCGTGGACAAATTCCGCTGCACGCGGTATGCAACACCCGTAACGGCGTTTACTTCGGCATAATACAGAAGATCTCCATCTTCCGTTGACACGATAACGGTGTATAGCCGCCGCGGTTCTTCGGTGCCATACTGCACAACCGCACCATTTTTATAGCTCTCTCCCGCGCGCTCGAAATATTTCACTTCCGCTTCTGTTTCTTTTACCCCAAACGCAAGATTGATCAGTGCCAAGCCTGCCTCTTTCGCCTCAACTTCGTCGACGACCTTTGGTGCGCAGGCGGTGAGGATCAACAGGCCGCAAAGTATCAGTACGATAAGAAGGTTCGCTTTCTTTCTCATGGTTCACTCCAATAAGGCCCGATTTGATTCAAAACGCCAACTTCAAGCACCGTCCGTTGCGGCCAAAGCATATTGACGTAGTAGATCGTTCCGTCCCGAATCACGACATAGAAGCTTGTATATGTACCTGTGTCATCAGAGAGAAATCCGCAGTCGATGAATCCGAGAATTTTCGCCTTTAAATCGAATGTTTGCGCAATCCACTCACGCGCGGTATCCCAGCAGTCAACGCTGACTCGCGAGTAATCGTATTGTTCCCAATCGCCATTCCCCTTCGCCTCACTGAACGCTTTTTGCTGCTCGGCGGTCATCTCCGGCACAAACGAGGTGCTTCGACCGGCGTAATAGGCGACGCCCGTTTCCGCGTTTACCTGCGCATAGTACCGGTAGCGTCCGTCATTGTACTCCGATACAGTAACCACATAATAGGATACGGGATCTTCCTTGCCGGTTTCAACGATCTCACCGTCGGTATAACTGTACCCGGCTTCCGTTACATACTTCACCGTCGCTTCGGTCTCGTTGGCGTCGAATACACGATTCAAGAACGCAAGGCCCGCTTGTTTCGCCTCTTCTTCGCTGATTCGCTTTGGCGTTGACCCGGAGGCCGCCGCGACAAACAACAACGCAATCAACAAAGTACCTGTTCGCCGAACGATTGATTTCATATGGAACGATTCCCTTCTATACGGTTTTATCGTGTTCTCCTGATAGAATCTGCTTGTTTTACTTATCCTAGCACAAATCACGCTTTCTTGTTGTGAAACGGTTGTGAACCTTGCGCGACGCAGCGGAAAACGAGCAATCACTCCTATTCGCCCGCGAAGGAAGGACTACTCGCGTACTTTGCTCTTTTGCTCATTTGCCTTTTTCCACAATTCGATCGTATAATGTGGATAACAAGGTGTTTTTCGGAGGAAGTCCATGATTCACGTATATTGCGGCGACGGAAAAGGCAAGACCACAGCGGCGCTGGGGCTGATTCTGCGGCACGTTGGCGCTGGCGGGCGGGCCGTGCTCGCGCAGTTCCTCAAAAGCTCTCCTACGGGCGAACTGGCCACGCTGGAGCGGCTCGGCGTGCCCGTCTACCGCAACGAGCTGCCGCACGGGTTCTTTCCGAACATGAGCGAAGAAACGAAGGCAAAGGTGCGCGAACTGCATAATCGTACGCTCGCGGAGGTCACGCGCCTCGTACGAGCAAACAAGTGTTCGCTTCTTGTGCTGGACGAGTTGAACGCCGCGCTCACTCTGGAGCTGGTCGACCGTGAAGCGGTGCTCGCGCTGCTGAACAACCACGGCGAGGCGGAGCTCGTCATCACCGGGCGCGACCCCTGCGCGGAGGTGCTGGAGCGGGCGGACTACGTGACCGAGATGAAACTCGTGAAGCACCCGTATGAGAAGGGTGTTAGGGCGAGAAAGGGAATTGAGTTTTAGAATGTTTCACGGGAAAACAAAAGGGAATCCGCAAGGATTCCCTTTTGTTTTCTCAATCTGGTATTATCCAACACAGAGTCCGCTGACGTTGCATTGGCCTTTGTTGTTACTGCCGGTTGCAATCAGCGTTCCATCCGACAATACGCCGATGGTGTGATATCCACCCGTTGCAATGGCTACAACGTCCCCCCAGCATTCCACATCGCATTCACCGTATTTATTGCTGCCGCAGGCAACAACCGTTCCATCCGAGCGAAGTCCCACGGTATGCTCAAACGCCGCGGAAACCGCAACGATATCCGTCCAGTTCGAAACGTCGTCTTCACCCACCCAGTTCTTGCCAAGCGCGGTCACCGTTCCATCCGGCAGTACGTAGAAGGTTGACCCAGCCGCAACATCCCCGTCGAGCACGTTCTGCAAGGCGGAGGCGTTGCATTGCCCGAATTCATTGTACCCGGCGGCGACGACATCGCCATTCGTGAGGATCGCCGCTACGTGATCACTACCGGCCAATACCTTGCTCACGTTCGACCAGTTCTGGCAGTCCGTCCGACGAAACTGGTTGAACCCGGTGTAGAGCACCTTTCCGCTGGTCGTTACCGCAATCATATGCTGATAGCCGCAGTCCACCTGTTTCACATCCGTCCAACTATATACATCCCCTTCGCCGTGGCTCAGATCACCCGCGGCAACAAGAGTTCCATCCTCGCAAAGTCCAACCGCGAAATCCCCACTGGCCGCAACCTGCTTGATGTTGCACCAGTCGCTCGTGTCGATGCTGCTGTCTCCAAGACGGACAACCGTTCCATCGCTCTGGACAACCAGCGTGAAATAACTCCCGCAGGCAACTTTTCCGGCATAATCCGCAAAGCGATTCGTCTCCGGTGCCGGCGATGGTTCCGGCGTCGACTCAATTACCAGCGCCGACAACGGCGTTGCAGAGGGTTCGGTTTCGGCGATGGCTTCCTGGGTCTCTGTTGCAGCAGTATTCGAGCTAGTCTCTGTTGCGCCTCCTGTTTTCAGAAAGACACCGGTCAGCACGCCAACAAGCAGCAGCACGATGGCGGCGAGCCCAAGGACGAGGCCAAGAAGAAGCTTCTCACGACTGGCCTTCTTAGCAACAACGGGTTGCGCGCTCTCCTGTGAGGAACTGTTTTGCTGGTTTTGTTCGTTCTGGTTCAACTCCATAGGCTTGACGATTCCTTCCTCCCTTATATAATGTGGCAGCAGGTATTACACCACCAGCCAATAGTTCACGATATCCTGATACGCCCCGAACTTCACCCCGACCGCCGGAATGGTTCCGCCATAGGTGAACCCCAGTTTCTCATGCAGGCGAATGCTGGGCTCGTTTGTCGCAGAGATGACGGAGATCACCAGATGCGTCCGCTCGTCGGCGCGCGCGACGTCTAGAATAAAGCGCATCATCTCGCTGGCAAGCCCGCGCTTGCGAAACTCCGGCGAAACATAGATCGAGAGCTCCACGGTTGAGCGAAACGCCTCCTTCTCGCGATAGGAGGACAAGCTCACATACCCCGCAACGCGCCCGTCGATTTCGGCTACATAGAGCGGATGGTTCTCCGTGTTGTGGTGGTCAAACCAAACCTGCCATTCTTCCAGCGTTCTCGGCGTCAGATCCAGATTCGCAATGCTGTTGAGTACCTCGTAGTTATAGATGGCGAGCAGTTCCGGCAGATCCTTTTGTTCCGCGACACGAATCAACATGAAGAGAGGTCCTTTCCGCGCCCTGCGGGCGAATGCTTTTCCACATTATATGCAATTGTTTTTCAAAAAGATAGAAGAAAAGCTTCTTTTTTCAAGAAGCTTTTCTTAGCAGATATATGAAATTCTTTTGCTTACTTTTCTTTTAAGAAAAGTAAGTGATGCGGCTGAGCGGAGAAACGCGCAGTCGCAGCATCGCGACGATGTCGGCAAACGGCACACAGCCAACGCTGTCCAAGCGGCTGTCGTACATCAGCTCGCGGTTGTCGCCGAGCAGAAAGACGCACCCGGCGGGAATCTCCACGGGCGGCATGTCGCCAACATAGTTCACGTCGTAGTCGCTCTCGTCGAGCGGAATGCTGTTGATGAACACATGCCCGCCGACGAGCTCAATCGTCTCGCCCGGCATGCCGACAATCCGCTTGACGAACAACCCGTCCGGCGTTTGAAACAGCACGAGATCGCCGCGCTCCGGCGTATGGAAAAAACGCCCCAGCCGGTCGCAGAGCACGACCTCGCCGCTCTTGAGCTCGGGCGCCATGCTCTCGTCGACAATCCGCGTCGGCAGCATCCACACAAAAAAAACAAGGCAGAGGACGGCAACCGTGACGAGCACGGAAATCAGCCAGCCCATTCGCCTTGCCTGTTGGTAAACGCGCGCGCGGCCTTCGCTGCGGCGGCGCTTTTGCAGTTCACTCAAGGATAGGTCACCCGCGAAAACGTTCGATAATTACCAAAGGGGAACACCACCGCGATCACGCGGCCAACGACCTTTGCGTAGGGAATGCACCCGACGGAGGGATTTCGGCTGTCCTTGCTGCCGTTGCGGTTGTCGCCAACCACAAACACCTCGCGCGCTCCGACGGTAACGGGGTCCACGTCGCCAATGATTTCGCCCTTCCAATAGGGGCTCTCGTCAATTGGCTCGCCGTTGATCGTAATCACGCCGTCCTTGACCGCGACGGTTTCGCCGGGCAGACCAATCACGCGCTTGACGCAGCTCTCGGTATAACCGGGATAAAAGCAGATGACGATGTCCCCGCGCAGCGGATCGCTGAACCAATAGGTCATCTTTTCAACAAGCATATCCTCGTTGTGCACGAGCGTTGGGATCATCGAATCTCCGTCCACGCGCGTCGGCTCCGCGATGAACGCGCGAATCGTCAGCGCAATGAGCACGACCACAACGATGTACAGCAAAAACTCCGCGTTCCGATAGGTACGCGTTCCACGCATGCTTTCATATTGTTCTTCGGCGCGCTCACGCAGATAGCGAATCTGGCTCGGCGTAAATGTCTTTCGCTTCAACAATCTTATTCCATCCGTTCAATGTTGCTGGGAGGTGCATCGCCTCAAACCGGCTCTTCCGGAATGGATTCCTTTTTCTTGAGAATTTTCTTTCCCATGCGAACAAAGTCAGCCCGGTCGAGCATGACAATTCGCCCGCAGGTGTCGCACTTGATCTTCACGTCCGCGCCGACGCGGATCACCGTCCACTCGTTCGCGCCGCAGGCGTGCGGTTTCTTCATCTGCACCACGTCGCCAAGGTCGAACTGCTGAATCATGAATCCTCGTCTTCCGCCAGATGCTGCGTGTAGCGGTATACATCGTAGCTCGGCACGGCGGGCGGTATGTAGCTGTAGACGATCTCCAACAGTTTGGAAGGCGCTTCCTCCTGCAGCAAGTGTCCGGCGTTGCGAACGAGATAGTAACGTCCCGTGCGCAGCAGACTCTGGAAATAGACGCTACCGGCCGGCGGGTGCCAGCGGTCGTTCTTGCCCCAGAGCACGAGCACTTCGTGTTCCACGGGCATCAGCCCTTCCGCAATGGCGTCCATATCAAAATTGCGCAGGGCATACATGATTGCCTCGCGCGCGAGCCCGTCCGCAATCGGCTCGTAGTACTGCTTGACCACATGGTCGTCAATCAGCGTTTCGTCGCTGACGCACTCCTTGAGCAGCGCTCGAACATTGCTCGCGGTGTAGAGGTTTCGCGCAAAGGTCGCAACCAGCGGTGTTTGCAGCTGTTGAATCAGCTTTGGCATCTGCTCGGTGATGCCGCCGGGCGAGATGGCAACACAGTTGGCTACGCGCCGCGGATACAACGATAAGAAGCGGAGCATGTACATGGCTCCGAGCGAGAAGCCGATCATGTGTGCGGATTTCACATTCAGCGCATCCAGAAACAGGTTCAACACAGCGGCCATATCGTCCGCGGTGTACGTAAAGCTGTCCGGGCGGGACGAATAGCCATGCCCGGGCAAGTCCAGAGCAATGACGCGGTAGTTGTCCGAGAGCTCGGCAAAGACGTTTCTCCAGGTATACAGCGACTGCCCGACCGAATGGATCAACAGAAGCGGTTCGCCAACCCCCGCTTCCAGATAATGGATGCGCGCAACTTCGGACTCCTCGTCTTCTCCGGTTGCGGGCAAGGTGACCTCGATAAAATCGCCCACCTGCTCGGAGTTGATGAATAACTGACTGCGCAGCGATTCTCCCACGGGCAAATTTCCCCCGATTACTATATTCTTTTCTTATTGTAAACCCTGATTTTCCCGTTTGCAATCAAACGGGGCGTTTGTCACAGATTGTTAACCCATTTTGGACTTTTCGCTCTCGTTTTCGCGAAAAGTGGGGGATTTGTGCTGTTTTTACAACTTATATCGGTAGTTTTGTTTGAATTTCCGCTTTTACTTTCGACCAAGTGGCGCAAAAATCTCGTTCTACTGTTGTTTTCTGTATCGTGTTGTCGTCGGTTCGATCCGACGGAAATCGCCGTTCAATCAACAAAACGGGTGCATAGAATCCGCGCAAATCACCCATTTTATAAGTTCTTACCTACGTGTTCTTTTCTGCCTGCAAGCGGCGCGTTTCGTTTCGCCGGCAGTTCCTCCGCGCGAAAGCGCAGCCGAACCTTGGCTTGTAAAGTGCCCGCATTTTTGCTATGATGGTTTGTAATATAGGGGGTATAGCACCATGGATCAATTGCAATCGGTTTGGGCGGCCGCGCGCGAGAATATTCGTCCCCAAATGACGGGGTTGTCGTTTCACGCCTGGATCGACGTAATCGTTCCGCTGGCTCTCTCGAAGGGCGTATTGGTATTAGAAGTCCCGACGCCCGACATTCAGAATACGCTGGAAGATTTATATTTTGAAAACGTTCGGGACGCGGTCAAGGCCGCGAACGACACGATCTCCGACATCAAAATCGTGCTGCCGGAGGATCGGGACATCTACATCAATCCGGTCAGCGCCGAGCCGATCAACGTGTTCGCGCTGAACCCGAAGTATACATTTGAAACCTTCGTCGTCGGCGGATCGAACCACTTTGCGCATGCGGCCGCGCTCGCGGTTGCGCAGAATCCGGCGGCGGCCTATAACCCGCTGTTCCTGTACGGCGGCGTGGGCTTGGGCAAAACGCACCTGATGCACGCCATCGGCCACGCGGTCAAGGGAAACGATCCTTCCGCGCGGGTTATGTAC
>JAYFPQ010000131.1:0-16044 GCA_034927595.1 Christensenella sp. | reverse complement strand
GGTGGGTCTTTACGCGACTCTGCAGCACGGTAATCGCCTGATTCACTGCGGTGTTCGCGGCGGTGAAGTCCTTCTTTGCGACGCTCGCGCGCATGTCGGCAAGATATTGTTTCGCCTGTCCGTTCGTCGATTTCTCCGTATCACGCAGCGTCTTAATCGTCGTGCCGAGCTCGCGAATGCGCGCGTCCGCCTCCGCGCTGATGGTCTTCGTTCCGTCTTTCACCTGCTTGAGCGCGCGGGTAATCTGCTTGCTCAGCGCCGTGTTGGCCTTGGCCTGCAGACCGATCTGCTTTTCCAGCAGCGTCACCTGTCGCTTTGCCGCGGTCAGCGAGGCGCGAAGCGCCTTCTCCTCCGGGCTCAGTGTCGGTTTCGGCTGCGCGGCGGTTGCGGAAACCGGCGCGGGCGTCGGGGTCGGCTGCGCCGTCTCCGCGAGGGCGGTTGCCGGAAGCGCGAGCAGCAGTATGCCGCAAAGATAAGCCAATATTCGTTTCATGTGAATTCTCCTTTCGGTGTGTGTCCCCATTTTACGAACTCAGGGTGTTTTCGATGCACGCCTGTTCGACACGCATACGATACAAAACGTATGTGAAATCCGCGTGAAGGCGGCTGTTAAGAAATTGTGAACCTGTTTCTTCTTACTTATGAGAACGCATTGTTTGGTAACCCACACAGGACTTTCGGAAACCCATCACGATTTCATCACATCCTCGCAGGATAATAACAGTGTCAGCCAGCGATGATGCAATGCTGACTCACAAAACAAGTAACGACCATAAGGAGGTCTAACAAACATGAAACACACGAAAAACGCTCTCTTCGCCCTCGCACTGATCGCGGCGGGCTCCCTGGTGCTCTCCGGCTGCACGACGGCTGCCGCACCGCAAGCTTCCTCCACCGAGCCGGCAACGGTTGCGCAAGCCGCCGAACCGACGCAGGAGACGGTTGACTCTTCCGTGACCGGCGGCTACGGCTGGTCTGACGACGCGGAACACACCACCGCGCTGGGCACGGGCTACCGCGGAAACGGCGGCAACGGCGCCAACGGCGGATACGGCGGATATGGCTTAGAGACCGTGGACGACTGTTTGCCCGTCTATGGCGATGAAAGCACTTACCCCGCCTACACGCCGACCACTGCCGATCTCGCGTTGTCCGTTTCGGGTTACGGCTCGGCGGGCGCCGCAGCGGACACGAATCTCTCGCTGGCGGACATGCTGACCTACGCGATTCAGGACGAGTACGCCGCCCGCGCGGAGTACGAAGCGATTCTTGACAGCTACGGCACGGTTCGCCCGTTCTCCAGCATCCTCCGCGCAGAGGAAACGCACATTGACACGCTCCTGCCGCTCTTTGCCGAATACGGCATCAGCGCCCCGGCCGATGAAGGCGCAGCACGCGCCGCCCTGCCGGACAACCTGACGAGCGCTTACCAGACCGGCGTGAATGCCGAGGTGACGAACATCGCCATGTATGAGCAGTTTCTGGAGCAGGACCTGCCCGCGGACGTCCGCGTGGTGTTTGAGAGCCTCATGCGCGCTTCGGAAAACCATCTGCGCGCCTTCCAGAACCGTCTGTAACCCAGTTCGCCAAATAGTATTATAATAACGATTGAACAACAGGAGGTAATATACCATGTCCGCTACGCCCGAGATCACCAGTCCCCGCGACAAGCGCCTCGCGCTCGTCTCGCGCATCCTTCGCTGGGTAACGCTTGGCAGCTTCCTCGCCTTTGTGCTCGCGGCAACCCTGCTGCATACACTCGGCTACGTTGCGCCGTCCATCCACGCCATCTGCCCCTACGGCGGATTGGAATCCACGCTTTCGCTGCTTGCCGTAGGAACGTTCCTCAAGAAGATCGTGATTGGAACGTTTGTGCTCTTTGGCACAACGGTAGCGCTCGCGCTGATTCTGCGGCGCTCGTTCTGCGGACAGATCTGCGCGTTTGGCGGTCTGCAGGAGTTCTTTGGCAAGATCGGCAACAAGCTGTTTAAGAAGCGTCCGGTCGTGCCACAGAAGCTCGACAAGGTTCTGCGCTACCTGAAGTACGTCGTCCTCGCCGTCACCGTGGCGATGGCCTGGATCACCGGCGAACTCTGGATTACGCCGTACGATCCCTTCAACGCGCTGGGACATCTCGCGGATTTTAACGCGCTGATTACCTCGTACCTCGTTGGATTCATCATCCTCGTAATTTCGCTGCTTGGGTCCATCGTCTACGACCGGTTCTTCTGTAAGTACCTCTGCCCGGCGGGCGCGTTCTATGGCCTAATTGGCAAAGCCAGCCCATATGCGGTTCGCGTCAACGCAGACGCCTGCATCCGCTGCGGCAAGTGCAACCGTTCCTGCCCGATGAACGTGGAAGTCATGGACGCGAAACACGGCCGCGTGACGAGCCTGGAGTGCATCAACTGCAACGAGTGCGTCAACGCCTGCCCCGTGCAAGGTGCGATCCACACCGGATTTACCAAAAAAGCGCGCATCCACCCGATCGTTGCAACCGTGCTCGCGCTTCTGCTGTTCCTCGTGCCAATTGGCGTTGCCGCGGCAACGGGAAACATGCAACTGCTGCCGAATAAGTACGAAGGTCTGGCCTGGGGCACCCCTGCGGAAGCCGAAGCCGAAGGCGGTGGCGGCGGTGGCGAAGGCGAAGAAGCCGAAGGTACGGAAGGCGAAGAGGAGATTTACGATGCAATCAACGGCTATGAGCCGAGCGACCTGCGCGGTTCGCTCACGCTGGAACAGACCGCAAGCATGCTCAACCTCCCGCTGACCGACGTCTACGCAAGACTCGGCCTTCCCACAGACTACCCTTCCGGCGCGACGCTCAAGGACGCGGCGGCGGACATGGGCCTTGGGCTCAGTGACTTTAAGCATCGGCTGTTCGATTAACGAATCAAACAAACAAAGGCTCCGGCAGTTGCCGGAGCCTTTTGTCGCGCGAATCCGTTTCTTCTAAAAGCTATTGAAGTGGCATCGTATCAAACCAGAACATCGTCCGCTGCTCGTCGCTTTCCGCGCCGTAGGCAACCCCGTGCCGCTCCAGAATGCTCTTTACAATCGCAAGCCCAAGTCCCGTGCCGAGCCCGCCCGCTTCGCCGTGCTGCGGCGCGCGATGGTAGCGGTCCCAAATTTTCGGCAGTTCCTCCGCCGGAATCGGTTCGCCATGGTTTTCCACCGAAATGCGCGTGCAGTCTTCGCGCACCTCGCAGGAAACGCGAATCCGCGTGCGCGCTTTCGCGTGCCGAACGGCGTTGTCGAGGAGGTTGTTCATCACTTGCGTGAATTGCCCGCGGTCGAAACGGATCGACCCGTCGGAGCAGAAGAGCTCCAGCGCGACGTCACGCTTGCCCGCCGCGAGCGCAAAACGCTGCACGAGTTCACCAAGCGCGTCTTCGCCGGAGAAGGTTTCCGGGTGCATGGCCTCCGCGCCGGATTGCAGCTTGGAGTAGTCCAGTATGTCGCTCACGAGCGCGCCGAGCCGCGCAGATTCCTCGCAGATGGCGTTGAGCTGCTCCGTGCGCTTCTCTTCGTTTGGCCAGGTCACGTCCCGAACCGTCTCCGCATACCCGCGGATGATGGTCAGCGGCGCGCGCAGCTCATGCGACACGTTGGCAATCAGCTCGCGGCGAAGCTCTTCCGTCTTGCCGAGTTCGACGCCCAGCTCGTTGAGTGCGCCGGTCAACTGCCCGATTTCGTCCCTGGTGGATACGGGAACGGAAACGTCGTAGTGCCCGGCGGCGAGCTCCCGCGCCGCCGCGGTCACGCGCAGAATCGGCCGCGAAAACAGCCGCGACAGCAGCGCGGAGAGCAGCAGCGCCGCGCAAAGCAGCACGGCCGAGAGCACCCAGAGCTGCTGAAGCAGCACGCGGGACGCCTCGTTGACGTCCACGAGCGAAAACACGATCAACAGATACCCACCCGGCACCGCGCGGCTGAGCAGCGCGTAGCGCGCGTCGTCCGTTTCGGTTTGCAGGTATTCCACGCCGCCGCCTGCAGCACCCGTCAGCTCCGGTATGCTTCGGACGATCTGGCCGCGCATCGGCAGCCCGTCCGACTGATACACGACGCTGCCGTTTGCATCGACGGCGAGCAGATTCACATTGCTGTTCGATTCCAGCGCCGCGTAGTCCGTCTCCGGCGCAATCTTCGACGTGGCGATGGCGCGGTCAATCGAAGCGATCCGCTCGTTGAGATAGCTGTTGTTCAGCAGCACCGCCTGAACGAGCCAGATGAGCGCAATCGTCAGCACGGCCATGCCCAGAAACGCCAGCATGAGTTTTGTCGAAATGTGCTTCATACGCTGCCTCCCGAAAAGCGATAGCCCGTGCCCCAAACAGTCACGATGCGATCCCGGTAGGTGCCGAGCTTTTCGCGCAGGCTCTTGACGTGGGTGTCTACGGTGCGCGCGTCGCCAAAGAAGTCGTACCCCCAAACGTGGTTGAGCAGCTGATCCCGCGTAAAGGCGACGTCCGGCCGAGACACGAAGAACGCCAGCAGGTCAAATTCCTTTGGGGTCAGGCTGACCTCAGCTCCGTCAATTGAGACGAGCCGCGCCGAGCAGTCCACGCGCAGCCCGCCGAAGACGTAGGTCTCCGCGGCGGCGGACTTCGCGCCGGAGCGCTTGAGCAGCGCCTTCATTCGCGCAACCAGCTCGCGCGGGCTGAATGGCTTGCCAATGTAGTCGTCCACGCCAAGTTCAAACCCCAGCAGGCGGTCGTATTCCTCGTTTCGTGCGGTGAGCAGAATCACCGGCACGTCGCTGGACTTTCGAATCTGCCTTAGCGTCGCCCAGCCGTCGAGGTTCGGCATCATAACGTCAAGCAGCACGAGCGAAAACGAACCGGCCTCAAACAGCCGGAGCGCCTCCTGCCCGTCCCCCGCCTCTTCAAACGCCCAGTCCTCGGCCTGTGCATATTCGCGCACAATCGAGCGAATGCGCGCGTCGTCGTCCGCCAACAAGATTTGGATCAGATTCATCGCCTCCCGCCGTATATAATTCTATTCTTGTACGATATTTCATGTTGAGAAACGTTCTGATAAATAGATAGTAACACCCCGTACATGAGCCATGCAACAAAGAAGCGGGATTCCCGCCGATTTGCCTTAAAACGCCGGATCAACGGAACACCTCATTGCTGTTTTTCGGAAAATATGGTAGTCTTCTATTTGAAAATCCGTGTGCAACGGATTGCTTTGTATTGGATTCATTTTTAATATGGGAGAACGCATGCGAAAAGGAACGATGAGTTTTGAAAAGAACAGCTTGCTGCTGCTGTTTTTTTCAATTGCATCGAGTTTGTGCAACTACCTGTTTCAGGTGACCACCGGAAACCTGCTTTCCGAGGTGGACTACGGCAACGCCAACGCGCTGCTCTCGCTCTCGGTCATCCTCAGCGTGCCAACCGCGCTGTTCACCGTACTTTCCTCAAAATACACGACCAACTATCTGACGACCGAGCAGCCCGGCTTCGCGGCAAAATGGGTGCTGCGGCTCGAGAAGATTGCGCTCTTCTGCGCGCTTGGCACGGTGCTTGCGGGTGCGCTGCTCTCGGGGCCGGTGGCGAGCGTACTCAAGTTTGAAAATCGCTGGTTCGTGTTTGCCGCGTTCGCGCTGACCGCGGTCAACTATCTAAGTTGCCCTGTGGTCGGCGCGCTGCAGGGTTCGAAGCGCTTCCTGCACTACGGCGTCGCAAACCTGATTGCCAGCGGAGTCAAGTTCCTGGGCAGCATCCTGTTTCTCGTGATCGGGCTAAGGCTCATGGGCGTGATCTTTGCGCTCGCGCTGGGTACCATTCTGGCAACCGTGTTTGCCGCCATCACGCTCGGAAAGTCCTTTCTCGCGCTGCGCTCGCCCGACCCGCTTCCGCAGGAAAGCGGACTCAAACGCTACATTACGGGCGCGCTTTTAGTGCAGTTCTGCAACGCGGTGCTTTCCAACGGGGACATGCTCCTCGTGAAGGCCTACGCAACCACGGCGGCGGACGCGGGCGTCTACTCCTCCGCCATGGTGATTGGCAAAATTCCGCTCTACGTGGCGGGCACGCTCGTTGCGGTGCTGTTTCCAATGGTGGCGGAAGCGGTTGTCCGCCGGGAGGCGACGAAAAAGCTCTTTCTCAAGTCGATGCTCTACAGCGGCGGAATCGCCGTTGCCTTCGCCGTATTTTTACAGCTGTTCGGTTCGTTTGTCTTCCGTCTGATGTTTGGCGAGCGGTACGCAACCGCGCTGCCGCTGCTGCTGCCCATCAGCATCTTTATCGTGTTCGTTACGCTGATTACCGTGGAGATGAACTATTTTCTCGCGATGGGGCGAAACCGCGTGCTGGTCGCTTCGTTGCTGGCGGGGTTCGTCGCGGCCTATGCGCTTGTTTCGATGTTCCACGCGTCGATTACGCAGATGATCTACGTCATCAGCGGCGTGCTGGCGGTTGTGTTCGTCGTCAACGCGGTCTACGGCCTGCTGCTCAAGCCGCAGGATTTTACGTCGGACGTCGCCCTGCCCGGCGCGGAGTAAACCCAACGCCGCGGGCGCTGATACCGCGCAACAAAGGAGGAGTTCTGCATGCAATCGGATCGAATGAGCCTGCTCGTGATGTCCTGCGACCGGTATTCCGATCTTTGGAACCCGATGTCCGATTGTTTAAAACGGTTCTGGCCGGACTGCCCGTATGAGATCCTCCTGTCCACCGAGTCCGCATCTCCCGCGCCGGAGACGGTGTTTCACCGCACTGTCCACAGCGCGCGTTCCGCCTGGTCCGGCCGCCTGCTGGAGACGCTGAGCGCGATTCAAACGCCCTATACGATGCTGCTGTTGGACGATCTCTGGCCGTGCCAGACGATTTCTACCACCGCCATCGAGCAAATTCTCGATTTGATGGAGCGCGACGCAATTGGCGACGTGCACCTTCGAAACGAAGGTTTTCACGAGCGCGATTACGAGAAGGATTCCGCCTATCGCATCTACGCAGACGGTACGCCATACCGCATCAGCGCGTCCGCGGCCATCTGGAATACCGCGTTTCTTCAGTCGGTCCTGAGTCCGGAGGAAAGCGCCTGGGAATTCGAGCGAATCGGCTCCTATCGCGAGGAAGCGTTGCAGCTGCCGGTGTTGGTGTGTAAAACCTCTCCGCTCTCGGTCGTCTGCGACAGCGGCGCCGTCGAACAGGGCCGCTGGGAACCGCTCGCGCTCGCGTTTGCAAAGGAACAGAACATTGCGGTCGACACCACAAAACGCCCCATCAAGCGCTGGCGCGACCGGCTTCGTAAGTCGATCAAGAGCTTTGTTTACAACGCGAATCCAAAGCTGATTCTGGCGATTCAGAACCGAATCTATCGCACCCAGCAGAGCCGCAAGAAATAGGAACATACCGGCAGGCAGGAGGATTGTTTGAAGCAGATACTGTTTTTCCTTGGCACCGAGGCGGAGTTCATCAAGCTCTTTCCCGTCATGGCGGAGCTGGAGGCGCGCGGCATCGATTATCGCATTCTCGCCTCCGGGCAGAACGAAATTCGAACCAGCACGCTCTTTTCCGCGCTAAAGCACGACGGCTGCGACCTGCTGCTGAGCGACCCCACCTCCATTCAGAAGACTGCCAAGGGGCTGCTGCTTTGGTTCCTTCGCACCGCGCGGCATGCGCGGCGTACACTGCCCGGCTGGCTCAAGGAACACGATATCTCCGACGCGCTGCTCGTTGTCCACGGGGACACGGTTTCGACGCTGATGGGTGCCTGGCTCGGCCACAAGCTAAAGCTGCTGCCCGTCCATGTGGAAGCGGGGCTTCGTTCGTTTGATTATCTCAATCCGTTTCCGGAGGAGATCAATCGCTCGCTCGTGTCTCGTTATGCGCGCGTGCACTTTGCGCCGAGCGAACAAACCTGCCGCAACATCCGCAACAAGCGCGGAACCATTGTCAACACGCAGGGAAATACCCTGCTCGACGCGCTGGAAATTAGCCACCGGTACGCCAGCGGCGTGCTGCCGGACTGCGTCCCCGAACGGGGCAGCTATTTCGTGTTCGTGGTGCATCGACAGGAGAACATTGCCAATCGCGCGACGCTCGCGCGCTTTCTCGACGAGATGCTGGAAGCCGCGAAACGCATGCCCTGCGTCTTTCTGCTGCACGAGCCAACGAGGGTCGCGCTGGAGCAGTTTGGCCTGCTCGACTGCGTCACCAACCAGCCGAACGTGCACTGCGTCGAGCGAATGGAATACTTCCGGTTCATGGAGCTGCTCTCCGGTTCCGCCTACGTGATTACGGACGGGGGCAGCAATCAGGAGGAACTGTCGTATATGGGCAAGCCCTGCCTGCTGCTGCGCAAGAAGACGGAGCGAATGGACGGCCTCGGCGAAAACGCGCTGCTCTACGGTGGCGATCCTTCGAAGATCGGCTGGATGTCCGAGCACTACGCCGAGCTGGAGCGCCCGCCCCTTGCAGCGGCGGTTTCGCCCTCGTCGGTCATCGTCGATACACTGGAGGAATTGCGCCGTGCCTAACGCGCCGGAACCAACCGAATCGATTCGCATTACCTTCGCGATGCCGACGCTCAACGCAGCGCGGACCATTGAGCGCGCGCTGCAGTCGATTCGGAGCCAGACCATCCCGCAAGAGCAGCTCGAAATTCTGGTGATCGATGGCGGTTCGACCGACGCGACGCGGGAGATCGCGGCGCGCTACGGCGCGGTCGTGCTCGAAAACCCGGACGTCGTTCCGGAGAGCGCAAAGTTCATAGCTCTTCAGCACGCGCGGGGCGACTATTTCATCGAGATGGATTCCGACGAGTATTTTCTTTCCAACGATCAGCTCCAGCGTCGGCTGGCCTTCTTCGAGGCGAACCCGGAGTTGCAATGCATCCTGACGGATCACCTGCTGACGCCGCCGCACTCGGACATCGCCTGCGCCTATCTCAACGGCGTTGGGGATCCGTTTACGTACTTCGTGTACCGGCTCAAAGGCTCGGTGATCAAGACCTTCCGGAAGAACCGCGTTGCATCCGATGGCGACGGCGAAATGCAGCTTTTTCGGTTTGCCGAGGGCGACCTATTGCCGATTGCGGACGGCGGCGCGAGCATGGTGAGCCTGCGCTATGTCCGCGCGGCGTTTGCCGACCGGTTGAACGAGAAATCCTTTGCATCCACCATCTGCGGGGACGTGATTGCGAAAACGCGCGTCGCGGGCTGCCTCCGCGGGGACGACATTCTCCACGACTCCACCGCGCGCCTGTCCGGCTACCTGAAAAAGCTCAAGTTCCGCGTGGTCAACAACGTTCACGACGCGGCCCGCTCCGGCTATTCCGCCCGCGCCGTCGTGAACAAGACGCTCCAGCGACGAAAGCTCCTGTTTCCGCTGTATTGTCTTTCCATCGTACTGCCGCTTTGGGATGCGATTTTTTTGAGCATCTCGCGAAAGAGCGCTGCGTTTCTGCTGCATCCACTCTACGTCTACTACGTGATGGCGCAGATCTGCCTGCAATATCTCAAAAAGCTGACCCATCGGGAGCAGCAAAACGTTTCCTACGGCAAATGACGCGAGTTATATTTCCCCTCGTTCCTCCATTGGAACGGTGATTTGGTCAAATGAAAGTGGAACAACGCATGAAGAACGACCTCCCGTCCTCTGCAGAACCGGTTCGGTTTGACGCGCCGCTCACCGTCGTGATTCCCGCCTACAACGAGGCGGGTCACATTCGTGCGACGCTCGGCGTGATAGCTCTGTCCATAGAGCAGTTTGCGGAGTCCTATACGATCATCGTCGTGGACGACGGCAGCACGGACGATACCGCCGCCGAGATTCGTCTGGCCGCCGCGGACAACGCGCACATTCGCCCCGTCTGCAACGAGCAAAACGGCGGCAAAGGTTCCGCGCTAAAGACCGGTGTGCTGGCTGCCGCAAACGAAGGCTATCTTGCGTTTCTGGACGCGGATCTCGACCTGCATCCGGATCATCTCGCGTCGTTCTATCGTGTGTTACAGGCGCAGCAGGCGGACGCGGTCATCGGCTCCAAGATGCATCCTGATTCGAAGCTGGACTATCCAAAGTCCCGCCGCTGGATCAGCACTTGCTACTACCTCGTGCTCAAGGTGCTCTTCGGCCTCTCGGTGCACGACACGCAGACCGGGGTAAAGCTCTTTCGCGCGGAAGCGATTCACGCGGTCATGCCCTATATCCTCGTCAAGCGGTTTGCCTATGACATCGAGGTGCTCGCGCTTCTGAACCGAAGGAAAGCGCGTATCGTCGAAGCGCCGATTGAGCTGCACTTTCAGCGCGGCACGGCCTGGAACCGGATACGCCTCAAGGATCTGATGCAGACCGGCTGGGACACGCTCACCGTGTTCTACCGCCTCTACATTCTTCGTTATTACGACCGCGCGATGAAGGCCGCCGAACACTCCGCCCGGTAAAACGGATAGCGACTGAATCGTTAGCTCTCATGCCGGATAACAGCCTCGCGCTCAAGATCGAAAGGATGGTTTGCCATGGAACAGACACCGGAAAAGCACGATTGGGTCATGCCGGAGCTGGCGTTGAAACGCTGGTTCTTCCGCATTCCCCTACAATTTCGAATCGCCTTCTTCAGCACGATTGTCTTCTCGCTGCTGATTCATTTTTCCGCGTATGTGACACCGCTGTTTTCCCACGATTCCATCGTGATCCATCAGGAACTCTTTGGCATGTGGTCCGACCGTTTCTTTGCGAATTTCATCTATCTACTCTACGACGGGCTGCAGGTTTCCTGGTCGATTGGTATTCTCACCATGTCGCTGCTCGGCGTTTCCTCCGCGCTGCTCGTGGCGATTCTGGACATTCGCAAAACGGCGGCCGTCGTGTTGCTCAGCGGAATCGTCATCGCGTTTCCGACGATGATCTCCGTGCATTGTCATCTGTTCGCCGCACCGGTCTTCGCGTTTGCGCTGTTGACCGCCTGCCTCGCGGTCTACGCGCTGGAGCGCTGGAAACGCGGTTGGCTCGCGGCCATTCCGCTGTTCTTCGTTTGCTGCTTCAGCTATTCCGCCTATCTCTGCTTTGCCGCGTGTTTGCTGCTGCTCTGCCTGCTGCGCCGGATCTGCCGCGAAGAGGAAACAGCGAAGTCGATTCTGCTGCGCGGACTGCTCTACTTTATCGTGCTGGCCGTTTCGGCGGGTATTTACTACCTTGTTTGGCAGCTCGGCGTCAAGCTCACAGGGCAGGTTGTCGACTCCTACCGCAGCAAGGACATTGTCGGCACCTTTGGCCCGTTGCAGGTGCTGCAGGCCATCGGCGACGCGTATCGTAGCGTTCTTGAGTTCTTTGCCATTCGCGGGCAAAAGAGCTACTATCCGGTCGTTCTCTATCTGGCGTTCTGGCCGGGGCTGATCGCCGCCGTCGCGGTGTTTTGGATGCAGCGCGGAAAGCAGCTCCTGCGCTCAAAGGGCAAGCTCGTTCTCGCGCTCGTCTGCCTCGCGCTAATCCCGCTTGCGATGGACGCGATGTATGTGCTCAACATCGGCGAGGAGCCACATCTACTGATGCGCTTTTCGTACATCACCCCGTGGCTGTTCCTGATTAAGATGTACGACGTTGCCGAAACCCGTCCGTCGGCCGCGCCAAAGAAGCGCCGTTGGACGGCCATTCTCGCGTGGTGCATGGTTCTCGTCTGCCTGGTGACGATCTACAAAAACGGCATCATGGCCAACGAAGCGTACCTCAAGCTCAAGCTCAATTACGACGCTTCCGTCTCCACTGCGACGCGCCTGATCGACCGGATTGAGACCGAACCGGGCTATACCGCGGATACGGAGGTGGTGTTCGTCGGCATGCCCGCCTACCCCGAAACGCGGGAAGGGTTTAAGCACACCAAGGAGATCACCGGCGCCTGGATGACCCGCTCATTTACGTTTGGGGAATACCTGCGCTCGTTCATTCAGCAGCAGCTCGGCACAAACATTCAAATTACGATTGACGACGAAGTGTATCTCCAGCGCGCGGATGTGCTCGCTCTGTCGAACTTCCCCGCGCAGGACTGCATGCTCTGGGACGGCAACACGCTGATTGTCAAACTCGGCGGCGATTTTGATACCTTCTGGGGAACCGAAATGTCCGACGAGTATCTGGAATAGCGCGTCGTCCATTTTCCAAAAAACAGAAGTTATTTCCCGTAATAAAAAACATCCGTTTCCCCACACTTGGCGGGAATGGATGTTTTTAATTTGCATTTCATGCAGAAATCTATCGAGTCAGCGCCCCGTAGCACTCCGGCCGGCGGTCGCGAAACAGTCCCCAGTTGAGGCGATCTTTACGGATGCGGTCGAAATCGTAGCTTGCATAGAGTATGGTCTCTCCCGCGCGATCCGCCTGCAAGAGCACCTCTCCCGTTTCGTCCGTGAGGAACGATGAGCCGTAAAAAGCGAGTGCGCTGGACTGCATTCCGTTTTCGGCGCAGGGCAGCACCCGCTCCTCACCGACGCGGTTTGCCGCGACGACGGGCAGAACGTTTGCCGCCGCGTGCCCTTGCATCACCCGCCGCCAGTGCGGCATGCTGTCCACGCCGAGGATCGGCTCGGAGCCGATGGCGGTCGGATAGAGCAGCAAGTCCGCGCCCAGCAGCGCCATGGCCCGCGCCGCCTCCGGGAACCACTGATCCCAGCAGATGCCGACGCCGACGCGACCAAAACGCGTATCAAACACGCGAAAACCGGTGTTCCCCGGCGTAAAATAAAACTTCTCCTGATAGCAGTGGTCGTCAGGAATGTGTGTTTTGCGATAGACGCCGAGCAGGCTGCCGTCCGCGTCGATCATCGCCACGGAATTATACAGGCTGTTGCCGTCCCGCTCGAAGAAGCTCACTGGAATCACCACGCCAAGTTCTTTTGCAACCATCTGCATACGCAGAACCGCCGGGTTCTCCGAAACGGGAAGCGCATACCCCAGATACTCGTATCGCCGCTCCTGACAAAAATAAGGGCGTTCAAACAGCTCCGGCAGCAGCACGATGTTCGCGCCCTTTGCCGCCGCCTCGCGCACCAGCGCCTCAGCATGGCCGAGGTTCTCCGCGGGGTCGTTCGACATCTTCATTTGAACCGCCGCAACGGTGACTTCGCTCATCGAATTGCTCCTTTCGGTATCTGTTGGGTAATACAGTGGATGTTTCCGCCGCCGAGCAGTATTGCCCGCGACTCAATCGGCACGATCTCCCGTGTCGGACAAAGCCGCCGCAGAATCTCTACCGCACGCGCATCCGAAGCGGCGTGTTCGCCGCCGAACTGCGGTAAGAGAACCGCATCGTTCGTGAAATAGAAATTCACGTAGCTTGCGGCGATCCGCTGCCCGACTTCCAGCGTGTCCTCGCCCGCTTCGAACTCCAGATTCGCCAAATCCTCCGCCGTCACGCAGACGGGGTGGTCGGTAATCGGCAGTTTATGAATCGACAGCTTGCGCCCGCGTGCGTCGGTCTGCCGCGAAAGATAGTCGTAGTCCGCGCGGCTCAGCGCATACTGGGGATCGGTTTCGTCGTCCGTCCAGGCGAGCACCACCTCGCCGGGCGCAAGAAACGCGCAGACGTTGTCCACGTGCTCGTTTGTCTCGTCGTGGTAGATTCCGCGCGGCAGCCAGAGTACCTTCTGCACGCCGAGATAGTCCTTTAGCTTCTGCTCGATCTGCGCTTTGCTCAACTGCGGGTTTCGCCCGGCGCTGAGCAGGCAGGCCTCTGTAACGAGCAAGGTTCCCTCGCCGTCCGAGCAGATGGAACCGCCCTCGAGCACGAAATCTCCCGCGTCGTAGCAGGGCGCGCCGATTGCGCGGCAGAAACGTTCCGCCGCCGCGTCGTCCGCTTCCCAGTCGGCATACAGCCCGTCGACCACGCCGCCCCAGGCGTTGAAGCGCCAGTTGACGCCGCGAATGTTCCCGTCGTTCGTCACAAACGTCGGCCCGATATCCCGCGCCCAGGCGTCGTTCGTCTCGATTTCGAGCACGGTTGCAAACGCTCCCGCCTGCGCGCGCGCTTCCTTTATATGCGCCGCGTCCGCGAGCAGATAGACCCGCTCACTCCGGCTGGCCGCGCGCATGACCGCGCAAAACGTTTCTTGCGCCGCGCGCGGGTCAACGCCCCAGCTGCCGGGACGCACCGGCCAAACGAGCAGCACGCCGCTCTGCGGCGCAAACTCGGCGGGCATATGGTAGCCGTCTTGTGCGGGCAATGTCTGGAGCATATCAGGATAGTCTCCCTTTAAAATCTTCGTAGCCGAATGTCTTCACCAGCTCGCAGTCGCCGTTCTCGCGCAGCAGCGCGATGGCGGGCAGCGGCATGCCGTTGAACGTGTTCGTCTTGACCATACTGTAAATCGCCATATCCCCAAACGTCAGCCGCTCGCCAACCTGCGGCAGGCGCTCGAAGCTGTAGTCGCCAACCACGTCCCCCGCGAGGCACGTCCGCGCGGCAAGGCGGCAGGTCACCGTCTGTTCGCCCGGCTCGCCCGCGCCGAGCAGCGGCGGGCGATAGGGCATCTCCAGCACGTCCGGCATGTGACAGGCGGCGGACGCGTCCAGAATCAGAATCGGCATGCCGTTGTCCACCACGTCCAGCACGGTCGTCTCCAGCCAGCCCGCGTTGAGCGCAATCGCCTCGCCGGGTTCCAGATACACCGTTAGATTCGGATACTTCGCGCGGATATGGTACAGCAGCTCGTCCAGCGCAAAGATGTCGTAATCCGGCTTGGTGATGTGGTGCCCGCCGCCAAGGTTAAGCCATTTCATCTGTGGCAGAAATTCGCCGAAGTTATGCTCAAATGCTTCAAACGTCTTGACCAGATCGTCGCTGTTCTGCTCGCAGAGGGTGTGAAAGTGTAGTCCCTCCACGCCGGCAAGTAGGTCGGAGCGGAAGTGCTCCCGCGTAACGCCGAGGCGCGAAAAGGGCGCGCAGGGGTCGTAGATCGCGTGACCTTCCTGCGTGCTGCATTCCGGATTCACGCGGATGCCGACGCTCGCGCCGCTTGCCTGCCAGACCGGGCGATGTCGCTCCAGCTGGGCAAACGAGTTGAACACGATGTGGTCGCAAATGGTCACCAGCTCGCGCATCTCCTCGTCCGTATAGGCAGGCGAAAACACATGGTTCTCGCCGCCCATCTCCTCGTACGCCAGCCGCGCTTCAAACAGTCCACTCGCGGACGCACCGGAGAGATACCGGGCGATGAGCGGGTACACGCGAAACATGGAGAACGCCTTTTGCGCGAGCAGGATCTTGCAGCCCGTGCGCTTGCTCACGCCGGATAGGATCTCCAGATTCTGTTTGAGCGCCACCTCGTCCACGAGGAAGCACGGCGTTGGCAGTTCGGAACGGTTCATGATTGCTCCTGACGCTTGAAGTCAATAATACCACACGTGGTAGGCTTGGAAAGTGCACTGTTTTCGGGCTTACTCGACGACCTCCGGATGCTCGTTTACCACCCATGGTAAACCCCATTTGTTGAGCATGTCCATGTAAGGATCGGGATCGAACTCGTCCGTCGTGAACACACCGGGCTTGCGCCAGGTGCCGTCCAGCACGAGCGCGGAGCCAATCATGGCCGGAACGCCCGTCGTATAGCTGATTGCCTGGCTGCCAAGCTCGCGGTAGCAAGCCTCGTGGTCGCAAACGTTGTAGATAAAGATCGTCTTGCGGTTTCCGTTTTTGAGGCCGGAGATCACGCAGCCGATGTTCGTCTTGCCCTTCGTGCGCGGGCCGAGCGACGCGGGATCGGGCAGCAGCGCCTTGAGAAACTGAATCGGAACGATCTGCTGACCCTGAAATTCAATCGGCGTCGTCGAGAGCATGCCGACGTTTTCGAGGCACTTCATGTGCGTCAAATAGCTCTGCCCAAAGGTCATGAAGAAGCGAATGCGCTTGATCTCCGGGTAGTGCTTCGCCAGCGCCTCGATCTCCTCGTGGTGCAGCAGGTACATGTCCTTTTTGCCGACCTCAGGAAAGTCGTATTCGCGCTTGACGCTCATCGCCGGAATTTCGATCCACTTGCCGTTTTCCCAGTAGCTGCCCGGCGCGGAAACCTCGCGGAGGTTGATCTCCGGGTTAAAGTTTGTC
>JAYFPQ010000097.1:0-46560 GCA_034927595.1 Christensenella sp. | reverse complement strand
CTTTTTGGGTGAATTGTGCCAGGTCTTCAACGGTGAGCTGGTACTATGAAGTGTCGTCCCGCGTTGGGGCGGGCTCTGCGGGCAGCAACTCGCGAATGTGCTGATCCAGCACGAACACGGGCGCCTGCGCCGTGCGCTTTTTCAGCTCCTCCGGCACCTTCGGGTTCACGCCGTCCGCGCCGCCGCTGATGGAAAGAAAGCAATATGGCTGGGCCCGGCGCTTGAGCGCCGCCAGATACGCGCGCAGCGGAAACGCCACCTGACCCATCCAAATCGGCGCGACGAACACGAGCAGATCATAGCGCGCGAGCGATTCCGGATTTGGCGAAGCGTCCGGCTTGCGATTCAGCAGCAGGTCGCAGGTGAGGGTGCCGTAGGTAACGGGCTTGGTCGGTTGAATGCGAATGTGTTTCGCGGAGAGACCCGCGGCGAGGGAGGCCGCAAACCTCTCGTTGTTGTTGGTGAAACTATAGGATACGACTGCGATGTTCATGATATCTCCTTTATTCTTCGTGTTGTGCCTGCAGCAGCGCCTGCTCCAGCGCTTTTAGATGCGCATTGCAGGTGAGAGTAGCGCCACTGATGGTGTCCACCTGCAGGGTTCTCTGGGCGACGACGGCGTCAAACAGGTCGTTGGCGGTTTTCCCCGAACCAATCTCCTGCGCCGCGCCCGCGTCGTCCACCGCGCCTTTGAGAATGAGAATGTCCGATAGGTTACCGTTGACAATTTCGACTTCCACCGTTGCGTCGCGCAGGCTTCCCTTGGTTCCGGCAAAGGAACCGACGTAGCGCCCGTCCTGCAAGCGATCGAAGTCAATCGCAGCAAACGTGAGGGACTCGAGTTCCGCGCGCGACGGCGCATCGACAAAATACATTGCGACGACTGGAACGGCTATCACGAGCAGCAGTATGACTGGAATCAGCCAAAGGCGGCGTTTCTTCTTCGCTTTCCCGGTTTTTTTCATGTTTGGATTCCTCAATAGCGTTTTCGGCTTACTCGGCGGTCAGGATGACCTGCGTGTTGCTCTCCGTTTCGTCCATCTGAAACAGAACGTACGGCAGAAGGATTTCGCCGGTTGCGACCGAGCGCTCAAACGCTGCGCAATCGAAGTCCTTGAGGCGGGCCATGGCGCGCGCGCACGCGTCCGTTTCGTTTGCGGCGGCGTCCTTGCCGAATTTCATGCCCATCCGGAACATGCCGTAGGGCAGGCGGACATCCGCGGTCTTCTTTCCGCTCTCGGTTACGTCAATATGAACCTTGCGGGGCTTTGCTGTTTTTGTCATGTTTTATGACTCCTTTCTAATGTGAATGAATAGCAGAAGTATTCATTCATTATTGCCGATGAAAAAGAACGCTGCCGTCAGGCGGAGCATTCCGTCAGGCCCTTGAGAATCAAATCGGTCATGATGTCGAGCAGGCGGGGGAAGTACTCCATGCCGAGTTCGTCCTTATGCGTATCGACGTTGATGATCGCTTCAAATACCTTCATGATCATTTTGCTGTCGATGTCGGAACGCATCTTGCCTTCCGCCTGCCAGCGCTCGACGAGCGCAAGGAACGTGTCGTAGAGAAAGTTGAGCGAGTCGATTGCGTGCGCTTCGCGGTATGCCTGCTCAATCTTGCGGAACTCGTCGCTGGTGTACCATTCGCGGAGGATGGGGTTCGTTTGAATCCCTTCCTGATTGATTTTCAGCATGCGCAGGATGATCGCTTTCGGGCTTTCGTTCAGGTCGAGTTTGTCGAGCAGTTCGCGTTTGAGCCGCGTGTTCTCGTCCTTGAAGATCTCCATAAACAGCTGCTCTTTGGAGGAGTAGTAGAGGTAGAACGTGCCAACAGCCATGTTTGCCGCCTTGGTGATGGCGGAAATGTTGGTGTCCTTAAACCCGCGCTCCGAGAACATTGCCTTAGCGCTCTGATAGAGCTGCTGTCTCTTGTCGTTCATGCTCGCACCTCAAATGAATGAATTACAATACGATTCATTCACATTTTACTCGAAATAATCAGAATGTCAAGCTTTTTTTGAGAGGTACAAAAAAATAGGCAGGACGCTCTTCTCAGAGCGTCCTTAACAAGGTTTGAACGGTTGTTCTTTTTGGGAATCCTTCGGGGGAAGGAAACTGTCACGAGGAAGGAAGAATATAGTCTATGGATGACGACTGCACCGTCCAAACCCTACGCTGTATATACTACCACGGAATCATGAACAAAACATCAACGCGCGGTTACGTTTCTGCAACGGTTTTTTGTCGATGTTTGGACGAAATCGGGCACAAAGAAATACCCTCCCATGGAGACGGGAGGGTACCGGAGCTTTCATGCATGGTTGCGCCGCTAGTGCGCAGGAACTGCCTTGCGGTTAGTTGTTCTCCGAGGGGACATACTCGAACGAAATCGACTTGCCCTCGGCGTTCATGCCGGTAATCGTGCTGCCGTTGATGGCGTACCATTCCTTGGCGGAGCTCGTGTAGTCCGCGCTCTCGCTGCCGGTCAGCCCCGCGGGACGGTCGCTGCCGTTGACGATGCCGATGGAGCCATCCTCCCCGCTGACCGAGAAGAGATAGAGCGTGCCCGTTCCGTCCTCCGAAACGGAGTAGAACTGCCCGACGTAGCCAAACGAAGTGCGGTAAACATCCGAAAATACGTTTTCCACCCCGTCGGTGGAGCCAACGCAAACGAGCGACTTGCCGGCGTCGTAGGTTCCCTTGAGCTCGGCGGTTTTGCCCTCGGCGCTCTGGTAGGTAACGGTGTACTGGCTTCCGTTCTCCTGATAGGTCACGTCCTTGGCGCCCATCATGGTCAGCGCGGTTGCCACGCCGGTTTCACCCAATCCAAAATACAGCGCGGGGAGCAGATAGAGGTCAATGAAGGACGCGCCCAGAAATGAAAGCGCGCTCATCGTGGTCTCCGGATTGTTGCCAAGGCCGTCCATCAGCTTTGTGATCACGGCGGATTTGCCCTCGCTATAGGCGGTGTAAAACGCGGAAGCGGTGTCCCCGGAAGCGGCGCTGGGCGCGCTGCCTGCGGCATCATTGACCACGCCCTGTGCGGCGTCTGCCGCCTGCTCTGCGGTGTCAGCCGCCGCGTCCTTGGCTTTGGCGCAGCCAGTCAGCGCGAAGGCTAACATCAGAATGGAAAGAACGATCGCGATCGAACGTTTCATTATGGATTCCTCCAAGTTCATTTCACACACGTGAAACGTATGCGATTACGTTTATTGTATCATAGAAAACTCGAAATTCAATCATATAACAGCATTGAAACGTGATTAAGCTACAAAAGCAGGATATGGCCTTGTGTAGAACAGGATTCGCGTCAGTGCGTTTCGCGCGGCAGCGCCGCCTCCGCGAGCACAACGCCCGCGAGCAGCACGCCGAGCTGCGCCGCCTGCTCCAGATTCACGCGCGCATTTCTGAGCTCCCCGCCGCTGATCGCGACGCCGGAAATGTCACAGTCGGAGAGATCCATGCCGGAGAAGGAAGTCTGAAACAGTTCCGCCCGAACGAGCAGGCAACGCTCGAATGCGGTCTTTGCCAGCTTGCAGCCGCCGAGCGCGGCGTGCGACAGATCGCAGTCGGTAAAGCGCGTGTGCCGCATTTTCGAGGAGCTGAAGTTGCTGTAACGCGCAATGCAGTCCGTCAGCGACACGTCAAGCAGAAACGCCTCCGGCAGCGACGCGCCAACGAGCTTGCAGTCCGAAAGGCTGGTTCGCTCCAGCGATGCCTTCTGCAGATTCAGGTTGGAGCAGTCGCAGTGCTCAAACACGCAGTCGATGAACGCAGCGCGCTCCAGCGAGCAGCCGCTGATGCGGCAGCCGACAAAGCGGCAGGTTCGAAACGTCAGCCCGGGAAAGTCGCCCTCCGTCAGCGTGAGGTTTTCAAACAGGACGAATTCGATGTCGGTTTCCTCTTCGGCGGCCTGCGAAAACAGCGCCGCGAGATCGGCGCAAGGGGTGTATTGCGGTTGTGGAGAATTGTGTTTCATATCAACACGGAGTATAGCACAAACGGCAGTGCGCGCACAACAAACAAGGAGACAACGCCGGAAGATCCATATTGAAAAAGCCAACACACGTGATTCAATGTGTTTATTTATCTGACAATATGTTATAATGGTTTCGACGTAACATATGAACCCTATGACGAGACCCGATGTCCAGCGCTCTGCTGGCACGCAGAAATTCTGGAACGGAGGAAAGGCTATGAAACTGACCGGATCGGAATACGAAGCGATTGTGGAAGCGTCCCCCAACATGATCTGGCGCGCCGGGCTGGACGCAAACTGCAACTACTTTAACGTTACCTGGCTGAAGTTCACCGGAAAGACGATGGAGCAGGAGGTCGGCGCAGGCTGGCTCGAAGGCGTGCATCCGGAGGACAAGAGCTGCTGCATGGACACCTATCTTGCGTCGTTCGAACGGCGCGAGAGCTTTGAAATGGAATACCGGCTCAAGCGGCACGACGGGCTCTGGCGCTGGATCAATGATCGCGGCGTGCCGACGTTCGACGCGGAGCACCGGTTCACCGGCTACATTGGCAGTTGCATGGATGTTACGGAGAAGATTGAAGGGCGAAAGCTGATCAATCTGGCGCATTACGATACGCTCACCGGTGTGTTCAACCGGAATTATCTGGAGATTTTAATCGATTTTGAATCGCAGAACGCGAGAAAAGAGCATTACCCGGTCAGCGCAATTCTGATTGACGTCGACAACTTCAAGTATTTTAACGATCAGTACGGCCACGACTTTGGGGACAAGGTGCTTTCCGGCGTTTCCACGCTGATGGCGGGCAAACTCCGCGAGAGCGACTACATCGGCCGTTACGGCGGGGACGAATTTCTTATTTTACTGCCGCGCCTCTCAAAAGAGGAGGCCACCGGCGTTGCGCAGCGCATCTTGGACGCGCTGCCATGCCTGAACATCGAAGGCTCCCGCGAGGCCATTGGCGTCAGCATGGGCATTGCGGAGCACGCGGCGGATGCGGATCTCCGCGCCACGATAAAACTCGCGGACGACGCAATGTTTCGCGCAAAGAAGAACGGCGGCAACCAGTATTCTTTTTAACATATGAGAATTCAGGAATCGCGCGAAGAAAATATCGCGGAATAAATAAAGAACAGACGGGATGTTAAAAATCCGGTCTGTTTTTCTGTTGAAACGAATATTTCTCTCTTTTTTCTGTACTTACTATAGCACAAAGCGCACCTTTTTTCAAGACTTGTACGTGCGCCGGTGAAGGGATATGCTGAGCGCGAACAGGGGGCGGTATACGATGGAACAGAAGGAACGAAACGCGCTGGCGCTCGCGCGTGAGCAGAATGTTCTCGCGCAGCTGCAATCGATCAACGAGCGTTCGGCGCGCTTTGGGCTGCGGCTCAGCGAAGGGGCAATGCTGGAGCTCTCGCAGCGGCGGGAGCAGTCGCTGGTGGAGCACGGACGCGTGGAGCTCGGCGGGAGCGTGCTGCCCGCGCTGATCGACGGTTTCTGCGATTCGCCGTATCTTTTGCAGGAGGAGTACGCGGCGACGCTGCTGGAGCTGCTGGACGCGTTCTACTACTTTAAGAACGAATGCGGGGAGCAACTGACGGACGACGAGCTGATTGCCGCCATGCGCGAGCGCTACGACGCCTACGACGGGTCGGTGGACGCGGTCATTGGCACCTCGCTGGAGGCGCTCTGCCGCGCGCGCCGGCTCGGGCAGGACTACGACGACGGCTGGCAGGAGGACGAGGAAGAGGATGAGTGAACGTTCGCTCGCGACCATCAACATCGAAACCGACTCGGCGGAGCTGCCCGAAGCACTGCTCGCGCTGCTCAGCGACCGAATCGCGCGTTATACGATGGGGGACAGCACATCCGTTCCCGTCGATACAGCGCAGCGCCTGCTGGAGGGGATTTCGTTCTGCGTTTCGCTGCATCGCGCCAGCGCGGATTCCAGTGTGCCAAACAACGCGCCGCTATCCGATCGATACTGGGCGGGGGTAGCGGAGGCGAAGCGACGGGCTAAGCGCGCGAAGCTGCTGCTGCATCAGGCGCAGCGCGGGCAGCCGCCGGTGGTCAACATTGGATTTTTAGATACGCTTTCCGCGCTGCCGGCGTTCTTTCACTGGTATGATGCGGAGTTTTTTGCGCAGGAGATTCCGGGTTCCATCGATTATCCGCTCTGCCACCCGGTTTCGGACGCGCTGCTCGGCGTTGAGTTTGTGCAGGACTATCTTTCGCGCTGGCTCGTCGAGGGCCGGTTTCTGCGCGCGTTTTCCGAAGGCGCGCTCACTCGGCTCTACGAGCAATACTACGGCGACTACAACGACCTGCTCGTGAATCTGTATCTGCCGGTGGCGGAGATGGCGGTGCTCTGCGCGCTGGCGGGGCGCTCCATTCGCCCGTTGGCGCTGGAGAGCGGGGAATTGCGCGCCGTTTCGGAGAGGCTCGCGCAGGCGGACGATTCGGCGGCACACGCGCTGCTGATCGCGGCGACCGACCGCGCGCTGGAGGAAGCGGGCGTTCACGGCGCGATGGATCGAACATATCTATTGAACACCGCGCGGGATTTTTGGGTTCGTTTGTGCGCGACAAAGGGAAATTAAAGCGAGTGTTGTTCGGCGGATTCTTTGACGATACGCTCCCGCTTGTAATAGTTGCGCCATATGGGGAACGTATATCCGCTCCACAGAATACAGCTTGCGCGCTTGTTTTTTCCGCGATAAAATGTTAAAGAAGCGTAATATAACTCGCCAATTCGGGTTTTGCATATGGAAATAACCTGCATGAAGTCCATAAAAGCGCAGAAATCGATTATTACATGACAAAAAATTGAATTCCTTGATCGTAAAAAAAGAGTCGCCGTCAAAACACAGGATGGCTGGAGGAATCGAATGGAACAGAGCGAGAACCTGGATCTCTATCCAATTGAAATTGCGGACGGCATCTATTGGCTGGGATATTCCGGCGCCAATGTTGGGTTGCATTGCAACCCTTATTTGATTCGGGAAGGCGACGAGGCGGTGCTGATTGATGGCGGCAGCCGGGACGACTTTAGCCACGTGATGCTCAAGATTCTGCGAACGGGACTTCGACCCGGGCAGATCAAGCGGCTGATCTATCACCACTATGACCCGGATCTCTGCGGCAGCATTCCGCAACTGCAGGCAATCATCAACTCCGAAGACCTGCGAATCATCTCACACATGGAGAACAACATCTTCATTCAATACTATTCGACGAGGATTAAAAAACTCGACTATCGCACCCTGAACAGCGAATTCGTCTTTTCCAGCGGGCGACGGCTGACCTTTCACGCAACGCCGTTTTGCCACTCGCCCGGAAGCTTTATAACGTTTGACGAACAGACAAGAACGCTGTTCTCCAGCGACCTGTTTGGCAGCTATGACGCAAACTGGCACCTGTATATCAAGCTGGATCCGCATTGCGACCAGTGCCTGTCGCAGCGAATCTGCCCGTATACCGGGGAGAAGTGCCCGATCTACGGGATCGATCAGTTTCACAAACGCATCATGACGTCCAAAGTTGCGCTGGATCACGCGCTGGATGTGATTGAGTCGCTGGATTATCAACGGATCGCGCCGCAGCACGGCAGCATTCTCCGCACGCGGGAGGAAGCGCAGTTCGTCATCGGATTTCTGCGGCGGGTGGAGCACGTCGGCATTGACTATCTGATTGCGGAGAATCTGTTATGAAACGCTGGGATGCCGCACGCGACGGCTCAATCTACGAGGATATTCTCCATCTGCAGGACGATACGCTCTCCATCTACGCGCTGGAGAGCTATGCAATTATCGTTGACAACCAGATTCAAAACGAACTGTTGCGCGAACTGCTTCTTAGCCACGCGGAGATTGCGCGGGAGCTTGAGCTCGCGTTTGAACGAATCAAGCAGAGCGAAGCCAGCCTCAACGAAGCGCAGCAGATTGCCATGATGGGGCGCTGGGACATTGATCACACTACGAAGAAACGCAAATGGACGGAGTCTCTCTATCGCATTCTGGAGATTGATCCGTCTACGCCGCCAACCTCCGAGCTGTTTCTCTCGCGTGTCCATCCGGACGACGCCTCGTTTGCCGCCTCGCTGTATCAGGTGCTGACGGAGAAGCGGGAAAACTGGACCGTGCGCTATCGCCTGTTGATGCCCGACGGGCGGGTGAAGTGGGTGTTTTTTCGCGTGAACTCCGAGTTTGACGAGAATGGCAATATCGTCCATAGCTACGGCACCATTCAGGACATCACTGCCACGAAGGAAGCGGAGGATAAACTCGAACAATACGGCAAACACCTTGAGGAGATGGTAGCCGAACAGGTGCGGCAGACGACGGACGCGCAGATGGCAACCATCTATGCGCTCGTGAAACTCTCGGAATCGCGGGACGACGACACCGGCGCGCACATTGAGCGCACGGCGGGTTATTGCCGCCTGCTGGCGCAGAAGGCGCGGGAACTCTCCACCTTTGTGGATCAGATTGACGACGAGTTTATTGCAACCATCTACCGCGCCAGCCCGCTGCACGACATTGGCAAGGTGGGTATTTCGGACAGCATTCTGCTCAAGCCCGGCAAGCTCACGCCGGAGGAATTCGACATCATGAAAACGCACGTGGAGATCGGTTACCAAACGCTCAAGAACGTGGAGAAGCGGCACCAGAACAACGCGTTTATCCGTATGGGCCTCGACATCACGCGGTATCATCACGAAAAGTGGGACGGCAGCGGGTATCTCTCCGGCCACAAGGGTACGCAGATTCCGCTCTCCGCGCGGATTATGACGCTCGCGGACGTCTACGACGCGCTGCGCTCCCGCCGCGTCTACAAAGAGCCTTATTCGCACGAGAAGAGCATTGCCATTCTGGCCGAGGGGCGCGGAACGCAGTTTGACCCCGAATTGCTGGATCTGTTTTTGGCGCACGACAAGGAGTTTGAAGCGCTCTACGAAGCGTACTCCTGATCGAAAGACACGACACAACGTTCCGCCAAAAACGGGGCGTTTTTTGTTTGGAATTTGCCAAAATAAAACACCCGCCGCGCGAAATGGGGGAATCGCGCGGCGGGTTTCGAATCTGCGCCCGGGGGAGGAAAGAGGGGGGATTCCCGGGGGCGCCGGAACTATTGAGTGGAATTTGGTCGTCTTAGGCCTAATGTGCGTTAACCTTCGTAACGCAGCGCCTCGATCGGGTGCTTGTTGGCCGCCTTATTCGCGGGGTAGAGCCCGAAGATCAGGCCGATGGCGGAGGCGAACCCGACCGCCAGCACCACGACGCCAATCGACATGGAGAACGAAATCGTCTTGGCGATCACGGAGACGATCTGCAGGATGCCCCAGGACAGCGCGAGGCCGAGCAGGCAGCCCATGAGGCTGACCATCAGCGCCTCAATGAGGAACTGGAGCATAATGCTCTTTTTGCCCGCGCCAATCGCCTTGCGGATGCCGATTTCCTTCGTGCGTTCGGTAACGGAGACCAGCATGATGTTCATAATGCCGATTCCGCCAACCAGCAGCGAGATCGCGGCGATTCCGCCGAGCAGCAGCGAGAGCGTGCCCGTTACGGTGCTCATGGCATCCGAGATGCTGCTCATGTTCATAATGTTGAAGGCATCCTCGTCCTGATGCAACCGCGCGAGCATGTAGTTCGTGATTTCGGACTCCGTATCATCCGTATCCCCGTTGGGGGAGACGGAGAGCGAGGTGACATACGGCGCGTCCGCCATGCGGGATTCCACCGTGAACGGCGCGTAGATGCTGTAGCCGCCAATCATGCTGGCGAGCAGCGAATCGTCCTCGTCCAGCACGCCGACGATGAGGAAGCTGCGTCCGTTAATCGTAAGCGATTCGCCAACTACCTCGGGCTTGCCGAAGAGCTCGTCCGCGGTGCTATAGGAGAGAACGGCGACGTAGGAACCGTTCGTCAGGTCCGTTGACATCAGGAAGCGGCCGTACTTGAGCTTGAGCCCCTGAACGTCGTAGTACGCGGGGGTAACGCCGTAGAGGCTGACGTCCGTGTCGGAATACCCGTTACGGGCAACGGCGTTCATGGAGCCGGACGGGGCGGCGTCCTTCACCGCGTCCAACGCGGCGATTTCGTCGAGATCCTCCAGGCGAATGGGCGAACCTTTGTCGTCCTTGATGTTCACGGTGACCATATCGTTGCCCAGCGCGGTGATTTCGTTCGTGACCGCGCCGGTTGCGCCGTTGACCAGCGAAACGAGCACGACGAGCGCAACCACGCCGATGATGATGCCAAGCATCGTCAGAAACGAACGGAGCTTGTTGGAGGCAATGGCCTCCCAGGCCATTTTAACGGATTGGAGAATCATGCTTCCACCTCCGAAACGTGCCCGTCCATAATGCGGATGCGGCGCTGCGCCAGCTTGGCGATGTCCTCGTTGTGCGTAATCAGCACAATCGTGTCGCCCGCCTCATGCAGCTCGCGAAACAGGGCAATGATGTCCTCGCCGGTCTTGCTGTCGAGGTTGCCGGTCGGCTCGTCCGCGAGCAGAATGGCGGGGTTTGTGGCGAGCGCCCGCGCAATGGCGACGCGCTGCTGCTGTCCGCCGGAGAGCTCCGCGGGCTTGTGAGAGCTGCGGTCGCTTAGACCGACGCGCTCCAGCGCGCGGCTTGCGCGCTCTTTGCGCTCGCTGAGGTGCATGTGCTGGTAGATCAGCGGAAGTTCCACGTTGCCCTGCGCGGTCATGCGCGAGAGCAGGTTGAAGTTTTGAAAGATAAACCCGATCTTGCGGTTGCGAATGCGCGCGAGCTCCTCCTCGGAATACTGCTCGATGGACTGCCCGTCGAGAATGTACTCGCCGCTGTCCGCCACATCGAGGCAGCCGATGATGTTCATCAGCGTGCTCTTTCCGCTGCCGGACGGGCCGATGATGCTGACGTATTCGCCTTCGTGAATCGTCAGGTTCGCGTTGTCCAGCGCGCGCACCTCCTCGCCGCCGACGTTGTAGACCTTCGTAATACCGGTCATGGAGATGATGGGGCGACTGCTAGCGGGCATGCTTACTCACCACCGTTCGAGGAGCTGGCCGTGTTGTCGATTCTGCGCATGCCGGGCATGGATGCGTACGGATTGACGGTTTCCACCGGGGACCAGACGATATCGCCAGCCGCGAGACCGCTCGTGATTTCGGCATTCGTTCCGTCCGAAAGGCCCGTGGTGATGTCGAGGCGCGTGTAACTCTTGCCATCCGCCGCCTGGACGAATACATACTCGCCGTTTGCGTCTTCCTTGATCATCGAAATCGGCAGCAGCACGACGTTGTCGCGCGTCGCCGTCAGAATCACTGCGCTGCCGTTCATGCCCTCGAGCAGGCGCTCGTCATACTGGAGCGTGACTTCGACGGGGTAGGTCGTAATGCTCGCGTCCGACTCGCCAATGCGGGAGATATGCGTAACGCTCGCTTCAAACGTTTCGCCGGGGTACGCGTCCAGCGTAACGGAAACGCTCTGATTCAGCGCGACGTCGTCAATGTCCAGCTCGTCCACGTCGATGCTCATCTTGACCGCGCCGCCGGTATGAATCGAGAACGCATCGCTCAACCCGTCGGAAGCGGTTGCTTCGGCAACGTCCGTGTCGTCCTTGAGCTGCACTTCGTCAATATAGCCGTCAACGGGCGCGAGAACGCGCGGGTCAGCAATGTAGCCAAGCAGGGTCTGGTAGAGCGCCGCCTTCTCGTTGCGGTCGGAAAGCGCGGTGATGTAGCTGGCGCTGTCCGGCGCGTATTCGAGCGAGAAGAGTCCGCCGCCCGCGCTGACCTGCGTGTTTTCGGAAACGCGAACGCTCTTGATCTGTCCGCCGTTGGCAAGCACCGTTACCGGCGAATTGATCAGAATCGTTCCTTCGCCGAGCAGCGTGTCGCCGTCGTAGACCTTGGCTTGCGCCTGATACGGCGTGCCGTCGTCGGTCAGGGTAATGCGATAGCCGTCCGCCGTTTTCGCAACAACGGTGCCCGTTGCGTGGCCTTTTTCCCAAGTGACCTTGACTTCGGAGTAGAGCGCGAGGTTGGCGGTGGATTTGATTTCCAGCACCATCTTCTCGTCGGCTGAGATCAGCGCGAGTGCGCCGTAGGCTTCGATATCGGCAAGCACGTCGTCGCCGCTCTTGGCGGGCAGGTACTTCACGCGGCCGCGAACGGGGGACTTCACCGAGGTGATCTCGCTGCGGCTTGCAACCGAGCGGTCCAGCGTGGTGAGATCCGAACTGACCTGCGCGGCCTGGGTCTTCAGGGAGTCGAGATCCAACGTGGCGAGCGGATCGCCGGCCTTGACCGCGTCGCCGGATTTGGCGATGACGGTGTCCACATGGACGCCACCGGGAAGGCGAAGGGTTTCGCTGTCCGACGAGGTAAGTTTGCCGCTGCCGGTAATCGTGCGCTCCACCGTTCCGGTTGCAACCGTATACGGGGCGTAAACCGTCTGTGCGGCGCTCTTAGCGGCTTGGTTCAAAAGCGCCAGCCCTGCGACTGCGAGGACGACGACGCCGAGGAGAATCCAGGGCCAAATGCGCTTTTTCTTCTTGGTCTGCATGGTTTCAATTTCCTTCCTATAATGCTCCATATCCGGAGCGTAATGCCTTCTTTTGTGTTGCGGGCTTATGGTACCGAGGGTTTATGAACTGAGGAAAAACTGACGAACCCGGAATTTGAACTTTTTGCGAAGCCGCTATTCCAGCGGCAGCTCGACGCTGAATTCCGTGCCGACGCCCTCCTGACTTTCGCAGGCAATCGATCCGCCATGCAGCGTGACAATCCGCTTGGCGATGGAAAGGCCGAGGCCGTTTCCCTGCGCGCTGTGCGATGCGTCGCCTTGATAAAACTTATCGAATACGTGCTTCTGCGCTTCCTCCGAGATGCCGTAGCCGTCGTCGCGAATGCGAAATAACGCCTTGTTCCAGCGCTTCTCGAGCCGAATCTCCACGCAGCCGCCCTCCGGCGTAAACTTGACTGCGTTGTCGATGAGGTTCAGCCAAACCTGGCTGAGCAGCTCCTCGTCCCCGAAGAGCGAAATCTCGTCCAGCTCGACGGTCAGGTTCAGGCGGCGCTGATCCCACTTGGTTTCAAACAATAGAACACAGCGGCGAATCTGCTCCGTCAGGTCAAACTTTTCGCGGTTTGCCAGAATGGTCTGCTTTTCCACGCGCGAAAAATTCAGTACGTTTGTGGCTAGCGTCGCCAGCCGCGAGGATTCGCTGATGATGATGTCGAGGTACTCGCTTCGCTGTTCCGGCGAGAGATCGTCGTGCTTGAGCTCCTCGGCAAACCCCTTGATGGAGACGATTGGCGTTTTGAACTCGTGGGAGAAATTATCGACAAAATCGGAACGAAGCATCTCAATTCCGCCGAGTTCCTCCGCCATGCGGTTGAAGCTGTTCGCGAGCTCCGAAAAGGCGCTCGGCCCCGGTAGATCCAGCCGCGTGGAAAAGTCGCCCGCGGCGAGGCGGTTGGTCGCGTCAATGACGCGGCGCACGGGCTTGAGCGGAAACCGGCTGAAGACAAACGAAACGACGGTTCCGACCAGCACGCTGATGACCAAAAGAAGGATTACGGAGAACATTGGCTCGTTCTTCGTTACTTTTAGCAAATTGACCGCGTTGTATCGAATCAGCAGAATTCCAAACAAAAAGATGATGACGGAGGAGATGATCAGAATCGCGAATACAATCGCCGAAAACAGCAGCGGCAGGCCAACGCGCTGTTGAAAGGACTCCTTTTGCTCTTTCATTATTTCTTCACCGCCTTATAGCCCAGCCCGCGCACGGAGATGAGTTCAAATTCCGGATAGTTTTCAAACCTTCGGCGCAGACGGTTGATGTGCACATTGATCGTGGTATCTCCGCTCTCGGATTCCATGCCCCAGATTTCGTCCATGAGCTGGATGCGGGTGAAAATCTTGTCCGGATAGGAGAGCAGCTTGTAGAGCAGGTAAAATTCCTTCTGCGGCAGCGTCTGCTTGTCCTCCCCGCGCGAAACGGTCAGCGCGTCGTAGTCGAGCTCTACGCTGCCGACCTGGAGTTTTCGCTCGTTTACGATGCGCGAGCGCCGGAGCAGCGCCTTGATGCGCAGCAGCATTTCCTCGGTGTCCACGGGCTTGGTCATGTAGTCGTCCGTGCCGACGAGGAAGCCCTTCTTTTTGTCGGCGGGCAGTTGCTTGGCCGTGACCATGAGAATCGGAATCACGCTGCCGCTTTGACGCAGCTCGGTGGTCAGCGCGTAGCCGTCCATGCCGGGCATCATCACGTCCAGCACGATCAGGTCGATGTGCTGCGTGTCCAGGAGCGCGAGCGCGGCCTCCCCGTGTTCCGCGGTGGAAACGGAGTACTCCGCGCGCTCCAGCACGGCTTTCATGAGTTTTCGGGCGTTACCATCGTCCTCGACGACCAGAATATGAAACATATCGTTCCCTCAAAAAATCGGTATTGGCACGCGGCGGTTTTGCCGCAGGCTGAAGTAGAGTTTCGTTGCGCAGAGACTGCGCTGATAAACTTAGTATAAACCGGAACATGAACCGAAGAAAAACTCCGGCAGTCAAATGCCGGAGTTGTGGGTTACGCAGTTTAGCCCTGCAGACCGGCGGCCTGCCGCTCCATATTTTCCACCACAATATCGAAAATGTCCCCGAGCGACGCGCAGTACGCGAGAATCTCCCAGGGCTTGTTCGTGTGGAAGTGGATTTTGATCAGCGACTCGTCGCCAACAGCGAGCAGGCTGTCGCCCTCGAGGTTTGCGGTGATGTAGTCAAATACCTCGTCCTCGTTGAGCTGTTCCCCCGCGAGCAGAAGCTGGGTGTCGTATTTGAATTCGAGCATTGGGTTCTCCTTTGATCGTTTTTATTTCTTGCGCATATTGTGTTGTGTTTCCCCCATCATAGCACTTTTTCGTCTGCGGGGGAAGCACGGGCGGGCGGCCGCGAGGCGGGGAAATCGAAAACAGGGGGTTGACACGCTTCCCGCTTTGGTGTTAGGATAACGACCGTACACCAATGATTGAGAAGAGTAGTCCAATCAGTGTTCGTGTGAAGAGAGTCGGCAATGGTGGGAATCCGACCGCGAAACGATGGACGAATGGGCTCAGGAGGGTTCGCTAACTCCCGCAAGGGACGATACGAAACGCAGGCCGAGCGTTACAGCGGCGCGCGTATGTTGGTACGCGGCTAAGAGCGAACGTGCTTGTTGCACGATCGAACGTAGGTGGCACCGCAGGAAGTTTTTTCATCCTGTCCTATCGGAAGAACGATAGGGCAGGATTTTTTTATTTACCCAGACGACGAAAAGGAGAAAGCAAACGATGTGTAAACAGCCCGGCAGACGATGGCGCGGTGTTCATTGAGAAAGAGTCCCGAATTTAATCAAACTAGAACACGAAGAATAAAGGAGATTTTTATCATGAAACGCACCATCAGAACCATCGTCACCCTCATCGTTGCCGCCTTGCTGGCGTTGTCCATGTTTGCCTGCACCGCCGCGCCCGCCGCCGCACCGGAAGCGACCGAAGCCGCCGCCGCGGAAAGCGCAACGCAGACGACCGCCACGGACGAAACCTTTACCGTCGGCGTGCTGCAGTTCGGCAGCCATCCTTCGCTGGACCACTGCTACGCGGGCATTGCCGAGGTACTCGGCGCCGACCCGCGCGTGACCATCGACCTCCAGCTTGGCAACTTTGACACCCCAACCTGCGACACCATCGCCAAGAACTTCGTCGCCAAGGGCTACGACATGATCATTGCCATCGCAACGCCCGCGGCAACCTCCGCGCTCGCGGCGGCGGCAAACACGCAGATTTCCGTCGTCTTCTCCGCCGTGTCGGACCCCGTTGCGGCGGGACTCGTGGACTCCCTCGAAGCGCCGGGCAGCAACTGTACCGGTACGAGCGACATTCTCGACCTCTCCGCGCAGCTCGAACTCATCCGCTCGCTCCAGCCGGACGCGGTGAACCTCGGTGTGTTGTATACCACGAGCGAAGCCAACAGCGTTTCCCAACTCAAGCAGCTCAACGAGCTCGCGCCGAACTACGGCTTTACGGTCGTTTCGCAGGGCGTACAGAGCGCGGCGGACATTCCGCAGGCGGCGGCATCCCTCTGCGCGCAGGTGGACGCGATTACCAACTTTACCGATAACAACGTGGTCAACAACCTTGGCATTCTGCTCGAGCAGGCAAGCGCAAACGACGTGCCCGTCTACGGCTCCGAGAACACGCAGGTGTCCGCCGGATGCCTCGCGTCCATGAGCCTCGACTACATCGCGCTGGGCCGCGTGACCGGCCAGATGGCGCTGGACGTGCTGAACGGCGCTTCCGCCGCGACGATGGCGGTCAAGACGATTACGGACGCGGTGCCCGTTGTGAACACGGACGTCCTCGCGACCTTCGGCTACACGCTGCCTGCGGCATACCAGAACGCAACCATGCTCACCACGGAACAATAATCGAAGACCCGGTATCCTCCTTCTGGCGTTGGCGGAAGACGGTTGGGACTGTCTTCCGCCGACGCATTCCATCTTCTCGACTCGCCGTGCAGTAAATAGAGCGGCAAAAAGGCGGACTTGTCATGCAAATTGTGCTCAACATACTCAAAGTAACGCTGGAAGAGGGGCTGCTGTATGCGCTGCTCGCGCTCGGCGTGTACCTGACCTACAGCATTCTCGACTTTCCAGATCTTTCGGTAGACGGGACCATGCCGCTGGGAGCAATCCTCTCCGGCGTGCTGATTCTCAAGGGCGTGAACCCGTGGGTTTGCCTGCTTGTGTCGTTTCTCGCGGGGGCGGCGTTCGGCTCGCTCACGGGCGTGCTGCACGTAAAACTCAAGATTCGCCCGCTGCTGAGCGGCATTCTTGTGTACACCGCGCTCTTATCGGTGAACCTCGTAATTCTGTTCCTGTTCAACGACGGAAACAGCGTCGCCTCGTTCTTTCGTAAGCCGACGATCTTCTCCTCGTTTCCCGCGTCACTGTTGCCGGAGATGGTCGGCGGGCTCTACATTCGCCAGCTCGTGGTCGGGCTGGTACTGGTCGTTGTCTGTAAGTTGCTGCTGGACGCGTTTCTGCGTACAAAGTGCGGGCTGCTGCTGCGCGCAACGGGCGACAACGCGGGGTTTGTCACGATGCTGGCGCGCGACCCGGGACAAAGCAAGATCATAGGCCTTGCGCTGGGCAACAGCTTTGCCGCGCTCGCAGGCTCGGTGATTGCGCAGGCGAAGGGCTCGGCGGATCAGCAGATGGGCGTCGGCATGGTCGTGCTTGGGCTCGCGTCCGTGATCATCGGGCTGAGCCTGTTTCGCGGAATTCGGCGCATGCGCGCAACCACGGCGGTCGTGTTCGGCAGCATCGCGTACAAGGCCTGCCTGACCGTCGCTCTCGCGTTGGGACTGCCAACGGAGTACCTAAAGCTCCTGATGGCGGCGTTGTTCGTGTTCGCGCTGCTCGTTGGGGAACAGCCGTCGGTTCGGAGGGTAACGCGCCATGCTGCTTGAATTGAACCACATTGACCTTCGCTTCAACGCGAATTCGCCGGACGAACTGAACCTGTTTTCGGATTTCTCGTTTGCCGTACCGGAGGGGCAGTTTGTCAGCATCATCGGCAGCAACGGCAGCGGCAAGAGCACGCTGCTCAACCTGATCTGCGGCACGGCGCGCCCCGACGCGGGAAACGTGCTCTTTGACGGGCGCAACATTACGACCGATTCCGCGGTCAAGCGCGCGGCCTGGATCGGGCGCGTGTTTCAGGATCCCAAGGCGGGCACCTGCGCGCACCTGACGATTCTGGAAAACCTCGCGCTCGCGGATCATAAGGGCGGAGTCTACGGCCTCGGCAGCGGCATTCCCAAGCACCGCAAGGAGCACTTTCGCGCGCTGCTAAGCCTCTGTGGCATGGGGCTGGAGAACCGGCTGGACGCACCGGTCGGCACGCTCTCCGGCGGGCAGCGGCAGGCGCTCGCGCTGGTGATCGCCACCATGAGCGACATCCGTTTGCTGATTCTGGACGAGCACACCGCCGCGCTCGACCCCAAGTCCTCGGAGACGATCATGACGCTCACAAACGACCTGATCGGTAAGCGCGGCATCACCACCGTGATGGTGACGCACAACCTGCGTTACGCCGCGACCTATGGCGACCGGCTCGTGATGCTGCATCAGGGTGGGGTCGTGCTCGACAAGGCGGGGGAGGACAAGGGCGCGCTTGCCGTGGACGATCTATTAAAGGTGTTCACCGACATCAGCATCGAGATGGGCAACTAAAGGGAAACGCAGTATCGCAACTGAAATCAGATGTTTTAACGCATAGAAGGCGCCGGAAACGGCGCTTTTTTTCGTGATGAAATCACTTCTATAAATTGTTGAAATAGTGTACAATCAGTTCAGAAGGATGGTGTAAAACATATGGAAGTGAAACTCCAAAAGTTAAGACGCTTCAATCTGATTATGGGAGCGGTCCATTTCATCCAAGCGGTGGCCATGCTGTTTCTTGCGACGAGCGTGATTCAGAAAATCGCCGAGTTCCAGCCGACCATTACGCAGAACTATCTCACCTTCAACTTAGCGACCAAGTCCCTCGAACCCGCCGGGAAGGCGATCTTTACGCTGCCCTTTGGCATTCTTGTGGCTTCGTTTCTATTTATCTCCGCGCTGGCGCACCTGATTATCTATCTAAGCGGAGAAACGTATCTCAACGGCATTCGCGCGGGCATCAACAAATTCCGTTGGTTTGAGTATGCGCTGAGCTCGTCGATCATGATCGTGCTCATCAGTACGCTGTTTGGCATTTACGACATTGCGTCGCTGGTGTTGATCTTTGCGGTCAACGCGAGCATGAACCTCTTCGGGCTCGTGATGGAGCAGCTCAACAGCGGGGCGGAGAAACAAAACGTCAAGTGGGGCCCGTTCGTTTGGGGTTCCATCGCGGGGATCGCGCCTTGGGTTGCGATTTTGCTGTACATGTTCGGCACGGGCAACTTCGACATGGTGCCGTGGTTCGTCTGGGCGATTGTGGGCACGTACTTCGTGGCCTTCAATACGTTCCCGATCAACATGATTCTCCAGTACAAGCGCGTTGGCAAATGGAAGGACTACGTCTACGGCGAGCGGGTATATATCGTGCTCAGCCTCGTGGCAAAATCGTTCCTCGCGTGGCTCGTGCTCTTTGGAGCAATGCAGCCGTAACACGGAATCGTATAAAACAAAAACCGCCGAAGTCAAACTCGGCGGTTTTTTGTTGTTTGCGTTCCTATTTTTTCTCCGCGTTTCGTTTGTCGCGAATGGTTGCCATGTGCTGTTCTTCGATTAAAGAAACGTTGTTTGCCTTCGCCCAGTCTACGCAGCCTTGGAGCGCCGCTTTCAGGAACACGCGCGGCACCTTCACGAGCGTTGCGCAGGCTTCCTCCGTAAACTTTACCTCCGGGTCCATGCGGCTCGCGGCGTAAACCACGGAGCTCAGCTCCGCCGCCATGCCCGCGGCAATACGCTCCGCAATGGGCCGCGTAAAGCGCGTATACCAAAAGTGCGTGTTGTCGCGGTAGCCGTAGTCCACCGGAACGCGCGGGAAACTGCCCGCCTTAACCCCGCCGATGATCGCGTTGTAGTAGCGCTCCTTCATCAGAATCTTGTCGATCTTGAGGATAAAGTGCACGCCAAACTTGCTCGTAATGCCGTTGAAGTCGCGATACGGCGGCTCAACGCCTTCGAGCTGACCGACCTTTGCGCTGTCCTCATAGGCGTTTTCCAGCTCGCTCCACCAGGTGCATTCAAACACCTGATATGCGTCCTTCACGACGAGCGGGCGCTTTTGTTCGCCGCCCGCCTGACCCTCTTCGAGCGCGAAACGGCAGTTCTTCATCTTCTCTTCGCAGGTTTCCCCGGGAAAGCCGAGGCGTACCGCTTCCTTGAAGTTCGCGCGGCTGTCCTCAATGAAGTTCAGCGCACAAGTTCCGCTGCGGAGGATGTTCTGCGCGGTGTTGGAGCTGTTGCGGCACTCCAGAATCATCGTGTAAGAATCCTTGCCCGCGACGTAGTACGGAAAACAGAGCGAGTAAGAACCCAACGACGTTTCGCCCGTTTCGGTCAGCGAGGAGACGAGAACGGTCGGCATCGGGAAGAACGCCGACGTCTGGTAAAAGTTATCGACAATGCGAAGATCGCGAAACGAACTCATTCTGCTGCACTCTCCTTCTGCCCATTTGCTTTTTTGGATTTCAGCCGCATCCGCAGGATGTTCAGCGTAATCAGGCAGGCGATGATCGCGAGCTTGAGCCAAATGTTGATGGGCGCCCAAACGGCGATGACCACGAAGAACACGCCGAGCAGGGCATGCCCCAGGAGGTTGCGCCAGTCGGTCAGATAGGCCTTCAGGCCGCCCCAGATGCGCTGGAATATGGTTGGTTGGCTGGTGTTGGAAGATTTCATTGATTTAGCGATCCTTTCCGGTGCTTGATTTCTTATCGGCTTCGTGCAGCTGTATGGCGTGCTGAACGATTCGCTCAAAGTACCCGTCGAGCTGTTGCAGTTCCTCAGGGGAGAGGCAGTCGCAGGCGCGACTCAGCCACGTATCGTAGAGGTCGACGCTGCCGCTGACGCTTGAGCGCCCCGCGTCCGACAGGCGAATGCGGTTCTCGCGCCGGTTGGCAGGGTTTTGCTCGCGCGCAATCAGCCCCTTGGTTTCCATGCTGGAGAGCGCCTTGGCGACGGTGGTTTTGTCCATCATCAGCGCGGTGGCGATGGTGTCCTGAGAAACACGGTCGTGAAAGCACAGAAACGTGCAGATGGCGTGCTCGGTGTCCGTAAACCCCGCGCCGCGAATCTGCTCGTGCCCAAAGTCCCGCCCTAGCTTGATGAGAGTGTTCAGCTGTTTGTAATTCATGTGTGCTCCTATATAGTTGAGTATTCAACAGTTGCGAATTCAATTATACTGCGAATTGGGCTCCTGTCAAGCCCAAAAGAAAAACCGCAGGCAAACCTGCGGTTTTCGAAACCGAAAGGGATTATTCCGTCTTCTGCTTGCGCTTGACCAGCGCGCCGACCCCGGCGAGCAGCCAACAGAGCGCGAAGACAAGCGCGTAGAGAATGATGGGAATCCAGGTGATCTGGTGAATGTCCGCCCAGCCAACCGGCGTTCCGGTAAAGAGGTTGCCGAGCGCGCCGCTGTAGGTGACCAGCACGAGCGCAATATAGCTTGCCGTAATGCCCGCGATCGCGATGCGGTTTTTGAGGATTCCGTACACCTGCGTCACGATGAACATCATCAAAAACCCGAAGAAGAACATAGGCCACATGCCGTTTTTCGCGAGAATCGCGACCACCGCGCCGTGGAGCGCGACGAACGCTTCCAGGAACGTCAGCCAGCCGATCTTCGTGTGCCAGCTCGTCCGCGCAAGCGAGAGTTGCCCCAGCAGCAGAATCAGGTAGAAGAATCCGAGCAGGTGCCCCAGCGTTCCCTCCATGGGATGGAACCAGAACGTGTAGACCACCGCCCAGGCGATGTAGAAGCCGTGCACCTTTTGCGTTGTGCTCACGCCGAGCGGGGGCAGGGAGACCTTCTTACCAAAGAACAGCCCGCGGCGATTGTTGAGCAGAATCAGCATGAACACGAGCATCACGATGACCGAGAACTGCGAGCTCCAAACGGGCACGTACTGCGCCAGCCCGTCGTAGAACAGCGCGGTCTGCACAAGATGCAGCACAACAAACACCGCGTTGACGACGAGCAGCAGCAGGTTCGTTCGCCCGATTCGTCCTTCTGGCAGGCGCGGCTGCGTTTTGAGCCGAACAATCAGCGCCCAAACGGCAATCTGATGCGCGAGGTAGAGCACCCACATGCTCACTGTTGCCCAGAGTTCGGGGTGCGGCAGTTTCCAGTAATACCAGGCCGCGCCCGTGTCCGGCAGCAGCGTCGCCTGAAAGCGGGCGAGCAAGGGGGTCACGAGCCGCGTTGCCGCGACCAGGACAAACGCAAACACAAACAACATGACGATAGCCGTCTTGAGGGAATACGTTTTTTGCTGCTCCATGCGAAAGTTCCTCCTTTGGAAGGTCGATTCGTTTTCTTGCTTCCTTGTGCTCATCTTACCGAACGGGCGGCTTCGCTTCAAGCGGGCTTCGTGACTCGATCACCGAGCGGGCAGCGTGCTCTGCGCGAACGCCAGTATGGCGGCTACGGTCTGCGCCTGCTGCTCTTCGCGGGAGATCGCGGCGGTGCCATCGCCCGCCTGCTCACCGTAGTTTCCGAAGTAAGCATGATTGCCGCCCTGAATCTCCAGTTGGCTTGCAACATCTGTTAGTTTCGAGAGATCCAACTGCACATCCTCGCTGCCATAGATCGCGAGCGTCGGTATCGGGCTGTCGTTCACGGGGTAGGCGCCGAGCAGAATCAGCCCCGCAAGCTTGTCTTCATTGCCCGGAACATAACTGCTGGCCATGGCTCCGCCGAGCGAATGCCCGGCTAAGTACCAGTGCGAAATCGACGGGAACCGCCCGTATACGGCGTCCGCCGCGCGGATGTTGAACACCGCCAGTCGAAACGGCATCTTGACCAGCACGCAGGTCAGCCCGTTTTCACGAAGCTGCTCCAGCATCGGTAGATACGCCGTTTCTTCGACCTTGCCGCCGGGGTAGAAGATCAGCCCCGCGCCGGTGTCGTTTGCCGCGTCCGGCGTGAGGATGGTCAGGTTGCCGTCCTGCCGAATGGCGGGGGAGCTGTCTAGAAGCGCGACGGCGTCTGCATCCGCGCGATAATAATCCTGCGTGTACGCGAAAAACGCCAGCAGCAACGCCAGCAATAGCGCGACGAGCGAAAGGAGAACGATTTTGCCCGCGCGTTTGCGGGGCTTGACCGAGGAGGGAGACATTTGCTACTCCGTTCTGCCGTTATAGGCAGCGGTACGCGAAGATCGTCACCGTGCCCTTTCCGGGGTAGTTCTTGGTTTCGTACTTGGCGGGAAACGCCTTGATCAGGTCGGTCAGCTTGGAAAAACCGTAGGTCTTGGAGTCAAAGTCCGGCATGACGCGCTTGAGGTAGCCGCCCGCGGAAGCGATATTGACATAGCCCTCCGCGTCGGAATAGCGCTCGCTCGCGATCTTGAGCAGGTTGTGAATGGCCGCGATGTCCGCCTTTGGCTCGGCCTTCGCGGGAGCTGTCGTGGTCTTCGCTTCTCCTGCAGGCGCGGGTTTCGGTTTTTCCGCGTCGCCGAGGTTCTGAGTAAGGATGAAGTTGTCGCAGGCGTTGCGAAACGACATGGGCGTTTTTTCCTCGCCAACGCCAAAGACGTAGATTCCGGCTTCGCGCAGGCGAATCGCGAGCGGCGTGTAGTCGCTGTCGCTCGAAACCAGCGCAAACGCGTCATAGAGATTTGTGTGCAGCAGGTCCATCGCGCTGATGGCGAGCGAGATATCCGTCGCGTTCTTACCGGTGGTGTAGGCAAACTGCTGCTCCGGCTTGATGGCGAGCTTCTTGAGCTGTTCTTCCCAGTTTTTCAGCGCGCGGCTGCTCCAGTTTCCGTAGGCGCGGCGCACGACAATTCGCCCGTAGGTGGAGAGCTCCTCCAGCACGAGCGAGAGCTTGCTCAGCTGCGCGTTGTCCGCGTCAATGAGCACGGCGATGGTTTCGAGGGATTCGGATTTATCCATATTGATTTCTCCGTTTCAGCATGCCGCTGTTCGGCAAGTTACTTGACTATAATTTCATTATAGCACAACCTGTTTTGGTGCGTAAAAGAACAATGGGCAAACAAAAACGGCCTCGTCTGCTCACACGAAGCCGCTTTCGAAAGGAGGAAACAGGAGGAAAGAAAATCAGGAGGAAGTCCGGAAAAAAAGGGAATCAGGAGGAAAGATATCCGAAGAGCAAAGTTGCTCAAACGTTTCGTTCTTATCCCTCGGTCACAGGGGCGGGGGCTTCGGCGGGTGCTTCCGCGTCCGGCGTTTCGTCCACGGGCTGCCAGAGGTCGCTGGATTCCATGGTGTCCTTCAGCTCGTCGTAGCCGTCCTCTTTGCCGTTCAACCCGGCGAGGGAGTAGCCGACGCGGCTGTCGTTGTAGGGGTGTTTCTTGGTGTATTCCATCCAGGTTGCGGTGTCGTCGTCGTAAACGAGGTTGGTCGACCACTGGCTGCCCGAGAGGTCGGAATTCTGCGTGGAGTAGACGACGGGCTCGTAGGCAGTGGATTTACCGGCAATATAAACCTGCACATAGAGCGTCTTGCCCTGCTGATATTCGGTGGAAGCGACCACTTCCGCCTCCAGCTGCTCAAAACTGCCGCCCATGTCGGAGAGAATCTTCTTACGGAACGAGTCGTTGCTGAAGTTGTTGTTCGTGATTCCGAGCAGCGCGCGCTTTTCCTCGCTGTTGGTGCAGGCGTTGAACTGCGCAATCAACGTATAGGCGCGATCCAGCATGCGGGTTGCGGTGGTGGACTGCGGCGCGGGTTCTTCCGGCGCGGGCGATTCGGGCGCGGGCGATTCGGGCGCAGGCGATTCCGGCGCGGGATCCGGTACGATTTCGGATTCGAGCGGGAGCGGCTCCGGCGCGGATTCCGTTTGTGTCGGGGCATACACGCGAACGATCACCGACTCAATGTCCAGCGGTTCCACTGGCTGCGCACCGGCGAGCGGCGTGGTTTCGTCCGCAATGGTCTCTACGGTGGAATTCTTTGCGGTGGGTTCGTCGTATACGGGCGTGGAGGCGACCATGTGGTTGCCCGAGAAAGTGCCGGTGCCGACCAGCACGGCGGCGACGATCAGCAGAAAAAGCGGGAGCAGGACGATCCAGAGCTTCTTGCGATTCATGTTTGTTTCCCCTTGTTTGTTCTTACACGCTCAGAATACTCGTTAAAAATTACATAACCGTTACAAACAACAAGTATTTCGGAATATATTAAATAATTCTTCCGAACATCAAAAAACACAATGATTTGGCTGAAAAAACACAGGGATTGCTATTACCGAATGGTATTATGTGACAAGATCATGCAAACCAAGCGGGCAAAACCGAGCGTATCTTTCAAAAAATGCGATTTGAATGCTGTTATAGATAAACGTCTTCTCCGTGTCTCGACCTTGAATGCAAAAGCATCGAACAAGTAACGGAAATGCAACAAGTCATTTTGCTCGAATGCAACTTAGATGTAACAAGGAGTCCTTTTTCCGACCAAAAGAAGAAACGCCCGAATCTCTTCGAGCGTTTTTGCGTATTGGAGCCTGTTTAGTTGGACAGCACGTTGTACTGCCGCTTGATGATGCGCAGCCGCGGGATGTCCTGCTCGCTCACGAGTGTGCAGGCAAGTCCGCTGTGCCCCGCGCGACCGGTGCGGCCGATGCGGTGGACGTAGTATTCCGGCTTGTCCGGCACGTCGTAGTTGATGACGAGGTCAATGTTGTCCACGTCGATGCCACGCGCCGCAACGTCCGTTGCGACCAGCACGGGCGTTTTGCCCGCGCGGAAGTCACGCATAATGTTGTTGCGCTGGCTCTGGCTCAGGTCGCCATGCAAGCAGGCGCTCGTGAGGCCGCCCGCGTTGAGCTTTTGCGTAACGGTCTTCACGCGGTGGCGCGTGTTGCAGAAGATCAGCGTCAGGCGTGGGGAAGCTTCCTTCATCAGGTAGTTCACGGTGGTGATTTTGCCCGCTTCCGGCGTGTGGATGCTCATCTGTTGAACCGTCTTCGTCGGTTCGTTGCGCTCGCCGACCTCAATGGTCTTCGGGTCGGTCAGGTAGCTCTGCGCAATGCCGTTGATCTCTTTGCTCATCGTCGCCGAGAAGAGCATCATCTGGTGCTCACCGGTGACATTGCCGAGAATCCACTTGATGTCTGGCAGGAAGCCGAAGTCGAGCATTTCGTCCGCCTCGTCGAGTACGACGAAACGAATGTTGTTGAGCTTGAGCGCGTTCTGATTGATCAAATCCTTCACGCGGCCGGGTGTGCCGACGACGACCTGCGCGCCGCCGCGCAGCGCCTGAATCTGTACGTTGGTCGACTGACCGCCGTAGATGGAGACCGTGCGCATTTTCTTATGCTGCGAGAGCTTCTTAAATACCGCGGTGGTCTGCAGCGCGAGTTCACGCGTGGGGCAGAGGATCAACGCCTGCGGTCTGCGGTTTTCGGGGTTGATGCGCTCGATAATCGGTACGGCGAACGCGGCGGTTTTGCCGGTGCCCGTTTGGGCAACGCCGATGAGGTCGCGGTTGTTCAGCAGGAGCTCGAGGCTCTTCTCCTGAATCGGGGTAGGGGTGTCGTAGCCTGCGGCTGCAAGCGTTGCCTGCATTTCTGGGGAGAGTAATTCGGTGTAGTTCATTTCCTGTGCTTTCTGTTCCGAAATTCCATAAAAATAAGACCATGCCGACCAATCTAGGCATCGTCTTATCAAAAAATCTTTGAAAAACGTTGTCCGCGTCGCGCTGTTCGCTATTGATACGTCGGAGCCGGAACGCTCCGAGCCGTATGGCAAGTGTTGTGTTTTCTTGCCAGGGCGTATCATCAATGCGACAGACAACGGGAGTTCGAACTATATCAAATAAATCAATCGTTTCGAGTCAAATTGTATCCCCTGCACTTCTTCAACAGGGGTGCTGCATCACAATACCTTGGAAGAATAACACATTCGTTCGCATTTGTAAAGCGAAGTTTGTGTGAAGAGCGGAGAACATGATTTGTTTTTAATAAAAAACAAACCATGAGAAACAAAAAAACGCCCTCTTTTGAAGGGCGCTTTGTGCTTCCGGCCAAAACCTTGCGGAAGCAATCCGACCCCAATAATAGAAAATTCTTTTTCTATTTCTCTTTTGCTCAAACGAAGGGTAATAAAAAACGCCCTCTTGCGAAAGGTATATTGTACTTTCGTTTAAAACCCTGCGGAAGCAATCCAAGTCAGATAAATAGAAATCTCATTTCTATTTATGAAATAAAAAAACGCCCTCTTGTGAAGGGCGCTTTGTGCTTCAGATCAATTACTTGCGGAAGCAATCCGAGCAGTAGACCGGACGGTCCGAGCGGGGCTGGAACGGAACCTTGCAGGGTTTGCCGCAGCCTGCGCAAACTGCATCGAACATTTGACGGTCGCCGCCGCCACGGGGAGAGCTCTGCTTGCGAGCGGTACGGCAATTCTTGCAGCGCTGGGGTTCATTCGTGAAACCCTTTTCCGCGTAGAATTCCTGCTCGCTGGCGGTGAAGGTGAAGCTTTGTCCGCAATCTTTGCAGACGATGGTTTTGTCGCTGAACATGGATTTACCTCTTTCGTTTTGTTGATGGTTTTGTTCTGGTGTACCCGTTCAATCACATTCCCTTAGGTGAATGATTGCATCCTTGCTTGGGGTTTAGCGGCTAGCGGCTTAAAAACGAAAGAAGCTAATCTGTTCTCGCGCGTTCAAGATGCCCTCGACCCTCTGAATTACCCGACGTCTCGCGACATTGGGTTTTTACAAAAAACACATGCGGACGATCATCAATTAACGGATGATCAGCACATGTGCGGTCAAAGCAATTAATTTGAATACTGGATCACTATAACACAAAGAAATCGGGCTGTCAATTCCCCTGTTACAACATTATTTTAACAAAAATTTGACGTACTTTTGCGTAGTATTTGTATGTATCGTACATAAAAACGGGGCGCATACCAAATTGGTATGCGCCCGCGCGTGGGAACCGTTTTTGTTGCGAATGCCGCAGCCTTACATGGCGTTGACGCGTGCTTCGAGCGCTTTGAGCTGCTCGACCAGCGCCTTGGGCATCTTCGCGCCGTAGTTGGCGTAGTGCTCCTTGATGGACTCGACTTCCGCCTGCCATTCTTCCTTCTCGAGGTGGAACAGCTCGTCGATGGCCGCGTCGGAGACGTTGAGGCCTTCGAGGTAGAGGTCTTCCTTCTTTGGCATGTAGCCGATCGGCGTCTTGACCGCGTCCGCTTTGCCGTTGACGCGCTCGACAATCCACTTGAGCACGCGGCTGTTCTCGCCGAAGCCAGGCCAGAGGAACTTGCCGTTTTCGCCCTTGCGGAACCAGGTGACGTAGAAGATCTTCGGCAGCTTGTCCGGCGAGGTCTTCGCGCCGACATCGAGCCAGTGCTGCAGATAGTCGCAGACGTTGTAGCCGATGAACGGCAGCATCGCGAACGGATCGCGGCGAACCTGACCGATCTTGGCGGAGATGGCTGCGGCGGTGATTTCCGAACCCATGATGGAGCCGGAGAACACGCCGTGCGTCCAGTCAAAGCTCTCGTGAACGAGCGGAATCGTGCGCGGACGGCGGCCGCCGATCAGGATGGCGGAAATGGGCACGCCTGCGGGATCTTCCCATTCCGGTGCGATGCAGGGGCACTGCGACGCGGGGGCGGTGAAGCGGGCGTTGGGATGCGCGGCGGGTGCTTCCGCACCGGGTGCCCAATCCTTGCCCTTCCAGTCGATCAGATGCGCGGGTGCATCGTGGCCAATGCCTTCCCACCAAACGTCGCCGTCGTCGGTCAGACCAACGTTGGTGAAGATGGCGTTCTTGTCGATGCTGCGCATGGCGTTGTAGTTGGAGCTGTCCGAGGTGCCGGGCGCCACGCCGAAGAAGCCGTATTCCGGATTGATCGCGTAGAGGCGGCCATCCTTGCCGAACTTCATCCAGGCGATGTCGTCGCCAATGGTTTCGACTTTCCAGCCCGGAATGGTCGGAATCAGCATGGCCAGGTTGGTCTTACCGCAGGCGCTCGGGAATGCGCCGGTGATGTAGGTCTTGTTGCCCTGCGGGTCGGTGAGGCGGAGGATGAGCATATGCTCGGCCAGCCAGCCCTCGTCACGCGCCTGAACGGACGCAATGCGCAGCGCAAAGCACTTTTTGCCCAGCAGCGCGTTTCCGCCGTAGCCCGAGCCATAGGACCAGATCAGGCGCTCTTCGGGGAAATGGCTGATGTACTTCTGTTCGATCGGAGCGCAGGGCCAGGGAACGTCCTTCTGACCCGGTTCGAGCGGCGCGCCGACGGAATGGAGGCAGGGGACGAATTCACCGTCGCCAAGGGTCTCCAGAACCTTCGTGCCCATGCGGGTCATGATCCGCATGTTGGTAACAACGTATGCGCTGTCCGTAATCTCAACGCCGATCTTGGAGATGGGCGAACCGATGGGGCCCATCGAGAACGGAATCACGTACATGGTGCGGCCATGCATGCAGCCCTTGTAGAGGCCGGACATGGTCTTCTTGAGTTCGTCGGGATCGACCCAGTTGTTCTTAGGGCCGGCGTCCTCTTGTTTCTTGGAGGAGATAAACGTCCGGTTTTCCACGCGTGCAACGTCCGAAGGATCGCTGCGGAAGAGAACGCAACCGGGGCGCTTGTCCGGATTGAGCTTGGTGGCCGCGCCGCTTGCTACCATTTCGGCGAGCAGGCGGTCGTTTTCTTCCTGGGAACCATCGCACCAGTAGACGCGGTCGGGTTCGCACATGCCTTGGACTTCCTTGACCCCTGCGAGCAGCTTTTTGTTGTTTGTCATAAGTATCGGCACCTTTCTGTCTTTATTGGAAACCGGTTGAGAAACCTGATAATAACACCGTTTTAAACTTGGTTTGCCCCAAATGGAACTGCCGGGCGCTTATTAAACCGAAATCGCGTGTCATACGCGATACAAAATTATCATATAAGAACTAACTTTCGAAAGTCAATGCTTTCACGTCCTGCAAAAGTGACGCGTTTCCTGCGTAAAACTGCATAATTGGAGGGTTTTGGGCGATCGGCGCCGTGAAACCGCAGTTTATATGGGCAGTCATATGCACGCCATATGGAAAACACATGCCAAACTGCCGTAGGAAACGACTCTGCTTGCGGATGGGAATGCCAATTTCCGACAACTACATGATACACCCATTCGGCAAGGGAATCAAATGATTTGACTAAAAAAGAGGGTGACTGATTCGAAAAAGCGCATTTTTCAGCGGCACAAGGTGCGTAAGAGCGACGCGGCAGGCACTTGACCAGCGCGCCACGATATGTAGAATTTCTGTATATCCATACAGATTGCGCCTGGAAACAACCCTTTCCAGCCGAATTGCATTGCAAACTCTACATAAAAAGCGTATACTGGCGAGCGATATTGAGTTTTGGAGTGTTACACAGCATATGATTCGGGCGTTTTTATCCGATTTAAAGAAAGAGTTTCTCAGTTATAGCGGAAAGTCGTTTTCGCGCGATCTCATGGCGGGCATCACCGTTGCGGCGGTTGCGCTGCCGCTCGCGCTTGCCTTTGGCGTCAGCAGCGGCGCGGACGCGGCGGCGGGACTCATCACCGCGATCATCGCGGGCGTGGTGATCGGTTCGCTTTCCGGCGCGTTCTACCAGATTTCCGGGCCGACGGGGGCGATGGCCGCGATTCTGATTTCCATCGTCGCAAAATACCAAATGCAGGGCGTGTTCCTCGCGACGCTGATGGCGGGCGTGTTCCTGCTGCTCGCGGGGGTTCTGCGGCTCGGCAAGATGACCGCGTACATTCCCGCGCCGGTGATCACGGGCTTTACCTCCGGCATTTCCATTTTGATTGCGGCGGGCCAGCTCGACAATCTCTTTGGAGTAACCTCCGCGGGGGAAACGGTGATCGACCGCATCGGCAGCTATTTTTCACTCGGGTTTCATCCGAATTTCTACGCGCTCGGCGTCGGCCTGTTCGTCGTGCTGTTTATGATCCTCTATCCGAAAAAGTGGAACACGGTCGTGCCCGGCTCGTTGATTGCGATTATTCTGGCAACGGTAGCGGCGCAGGTCTTCGGGCTGGACGTAAAGGCGGTTGGCGAGATCCCGAAAACGCTGCTGCCCGCCGATCGGCTCAATCTGTCGCAGATCAACGGGGATATGTTCGTCCGCCTGCTTTCGCCCGCGTTCAGCATCGCCATGCTCGGTATGATTGAAAGCCTGCTCTGCGGCAAGAGCGCCTCGCGCATGACGGGCAAACCGTTCAACAGCGATCAGGAGCTGGTTGCGCAGGGCGTCGGCAACATCATTCTGCCGTTCTTTGGTGGAATTCCGGCAACCGCCGCCATCGCGCGCACCAGCGTCGCGGTCAAGAGCGGGGCGGTCACGCGGCTCACCGGAATCATTCATGCGCTCGTGCTCGTGGTTTCAATGTTTCTGCTTTCGCCCGTGATGAGCGCAATTCCGCTCTCCGCGCTCGCGGGCGTGCTGCTCGTGACCGCGTTTCGCATGAACGAGTGGGAGGCGATTCGCTATATGTTCTCCCACAAGTTCAAGGGCGCGATTCTGAAGTATTTGGTCACGATGGCCGCAACAGTCATCTTTGATTTGACGACGGCAATTGCGCTCGGCGTGCTCGTTGCGCTGCTGCTGCTCGTGCGTCGGCTCTCGAAGCTCGAGATCAACATCGAGAGCGTGGACGCGAGCCGCGTCTCCGCGCCGGACGCGGAAGTGGAGCGCCGCTTTGGCAGCGCGCGCGTCGTCTACATTGCCGGGGCCATGATCTTTGCCAACACACAGGCGGTGGAGGCGATTCCGGCGGGCATCCCGGATGAGTGCGACACGGTGCTGTTCTCCATGCGCGGTGTGTCGTATCTGGACGTCTCCTGCGCGCAGGCGTTTGAGGGCGTGGTGAAACAGCTGCTCAGTCGCGACTTGCGAATTGGCGTTTGTGGGTTGTCCGGCGAAACGCGAAAAACGCTCGACCGCAGCGGGATTACGGCGTTGATCGGCGAGGAAAACATTCACTGGAGCATCGACCGGATTCTCACGCAGGAGTGCGGCTGCGAAGCGTAAAGGACATAGGGTACGGTATCGAGTAAAAATCATTCGATAAAATCAATAAACAATCCCCGCTTGGAACAATACGGCGGGGATTTTCAGTTTCTTCGGTTATGAAAACTTACACTATGTAAAACACGGAACAATATATGCGTAGAACGCAGTTCTGATCGAAAAATACCACAGAGAGATGAGTTTGTTGCATGACAATGGTTCCGTATGATAAGCTTTCTTTGTATCACTTCATAACTTTGATTGGATAGCACAAAAACAAATCATTTCTTCGGAACAGCTCGGAACGACAAAACACTAAAGAGCGGGTCAAACACAACGATACGATTCTATGCTACTAGCGCGACAGCATACGTATACTACGTCGTTGATTTGACCGAAACAACCCGTACAGATATCCCGAATTCGTAACACTAGGAGGGATACCATGAACACGAGACGTACACTCTTGAGCCGGACCGCTCCGAACACTTCGTTTGCAGGCGAAATCACCGTTTCACAGCAGCATAGCCGTTTGCGCTTACCCGCGCGGAATAATGATCGTTTCCCATACACCGTAATGGCAGCCTTCTCCATGCTGTTTCTTGCGTTTGGGTTTGTTTCCGACCGGCCTAGCGCGATTGCCGAAGGATTGCTTCGCATTCTGGCGGGATCAGATGTGCTGATTACGGACTATATCGCCGTTGGCGGCATTGGCGCTGCGTTTGTGAACGCGGGGCTGCTGATGCTCGGGGCAACCGCCCTGCTTCGAAGGCAGGGTGTTGCGTTTCGGGGGATAACGGTCGCGGCGGTCTTTCTGATGGGAAGCTTTGGCTTGTTTGGCAAGAACATCTGTAACGTACTTCCGATTCTGATGGGTACCTGGCTCTATACCGCCATCTCCCGCGAACCGTTTGCCGAACATTTACATACCGCGCTGTTTGCCACGTGTCTTTCTCCGGTGGTCAGTGAAGGTCTGTTCAAGATGGGCGGATCCGGCTGGATGGGCGCGCTATTCGGGCTTACTCTGGGACTGAGCATTGGGTTTCTGATTCCGTTGCTCGCCGTTCACATGCGTCAGATTCATGGCGGATTCAGCCTTTACAACGTAGGGTTTACGGCGGGTCTGCTCGGCGCGGTCTATGCTTCGCTCTTCAAGTCCTATGGGTATATCGCGGCGCCGCAGCTGCATTGGAGCACCGGAAACAACGCACCGCTGGCAATGTTTTTAAGCGTTCTTTTCTCCATTTCCATTCTGTTTGGGTTTTTCATCAGCCGGTCGCCAAAGGCGGAGTTGAAGGGCATCTTCCAAAAATCCGGCTATGGGAACAACGATTTTCTAATGCAATATGGATTGGGCGCCTGCTTGATCAACATTGGACTCAATGGAATCGTCGCAACGTGTTATGTTCTTCTCGCCGGCGGTCCGCTCAACGGCCCCACGCTCGGCGGCATACTAACCATAGCCGGCTTTGGGGCGAGTGGAAAACACGCGCGCAATGTGATCCCGCTTCTATTGGGCGCGTTCCTCGGCAGCGTCACGAAAATCTGGAATATCAATGACCCGGCCGCTTTGCTTGCGGCGCTGTTTGGAACAAGTCTCGCGCCGATTGCCGGGTATTACGGGTGGAGCTGGGGGATCATCGCAGGGTTTCTGAACTCCTCGGTCGCTCTCAACAGCGGTGTGCTGCACAGCGGAATGAATTTGTACAACACCGGATTCTCCGCGGGTATTGTTGCCGCGGTGCTCATTCCGCTGATGAATGCCGCGCGAAAGGCTCGAATTATGGCGCGATTCTATCGTTAAACGGAGTTCGCCTGCAAGAGAACAAGAGCAGCGAAGAAGATCGATCTGCACGGACTTATCGATCTTTTTTGGTTTTGGTTTCACATTGCTTCCAGCTCGCGAAACGCGGCGCGATAGAGCAGAGCTGCGGCGAGCACGTTGCGCCACCAGCCGTACTGGAACGGTGAATAGCGAAAATACTTCTCCGTCTCCATAATCAGTGCGAGATACCCCTGCCCCAACGCGTAGCGAATGCGCGTGTCGCGCGAAATCTCGATTGGTTCGGCGGAGACCGCGTTGTGCGCGGCGATTGCTTTCCCGGCGCTCGCGAGCGGGCGCGAAAACGCGAGGCAGACGAAGTCGACCGCCGGATCGCCCCAGAAACTCCGCTCCGGATCGATCCACGCGAGTTGGAGTTTGCCATTCGTACGGCTCGCGATTACATTGGAAGGCCAGAGGTCAAAGTTCACCATGCGCGGCAAAACCGGCTCGAGCACCGCGCGGTGCCGCGCAATCTGGCGCAGCAGCCGCTCGCCCCAGCGAGAACGCCGGTGTTTTCGCGCGCAATCCGCCAGCGCGAGGGAAACAAAGCCGCTGAGCGCCTCCGCCCAGCTGGAAGCGGGCGCGCACTGCTCGTAGCCGAAGCGCTCGCCGGGGATTGCGTGAATCTTCGCGAGCATTTCGGCAAGCCGTGCGGGAATCTCCGTGCGTTCCGCCTCGGAGAGCGCGGCACTTGGCAGCGGGTCGCCTTCCAACCGCTCCAGAATGCAATAGGCGCTGGGCAGGCGGGCGAGCGAATCGTCAAACACATAGATGTCCGGCACGCGAATATCCGTTTGCTCGCGAATGCGGGTATACCAATATATCTCCGACGCGAGCATGTGTTGCTCGTAGGCCATGCAGTGTTCGTCTCCGCGCGGGGAGACCTTGAGCACGTAGCCGCGATCGTTCGCGTCGACGGAATAGACGGCGCTGAACTCGCCGCTGCCGAGCGGCGCGATGGATTCCACGTTTGGAATGCCCGCTTCGGCAAACAACCGTCTTATGGTGGCTTCGTCAAGCGTCGGTTTCGTTTTGCTGTTCATCGGCTCGCCCTCCGGAAGATACTTGGGATCAATTGTTTGAAAGTGTGCAAAAAGATTCTTTCGTATTTATACAAGAAGCATTATTATGATATAGAATGCAAGCAAGAAACTCAACCATTGTATATCAATCAAAACAGCAGTTGTTCTGTTGAAATAAGGAGTGCCTATGAATCGTTCGCAAAACACCGAACTCGAAATGCGCGTGGAATCCCTGCTTTCGCAAATGACGCTGGAGGAAAAGGCCGCGCAGATGATGCAGATTCCCTTTTCCTATGTACCGCGCGAGGAAGCGCTGCGCTGGGCGCGGCTCGGCGCGGGCTCGTTTCTGCACGTGTTGGGGGACGACGCGCGGGAACTCCAGCAAGTTGCGCTTGGCACGCGGCTGGGCATTCCCGTGCTGTTTGGCATCGACGCGATTCACGGCCACGCGCTTAACGACCATGCGACGGTGTTTCCCTCGCAGTTGGCCGCCGCCTGCAGCTGGAATCCCGAACTCGTCGAGCAAATGGGGCGCGTCACCGCGCGCGAAGTCGCGACGGACGGCCTGCATTGGACGTTTTCGCCCGTGCTCTGCCTTGCGCGGGACACTCGCTGGGGACGCGTGAACGAAACGTTTGGCGAGGACCCGTATCTCGCGGGCGAGCTGGGCGCGGCGATCATCCGCGGGTATCAGGGAGATCGGTTGGACGGCGAGGAGAGCATTGCCGCCTGCGCGAAGCACTACATCGGCTATGGCGAGGCGGTTGGCGGGCGGGACGCCTGCGACACCGAAATGACCTATCGAAAGCTGCGCGAGGTCTTTCTGCCGCCGTTTAAGCGCGCGGTGGAGGCAGGCGTCGCAACCGTGATGACCGCCTACGGCTCCATTGACGGATCACCGTTCACCGCGAGCGAAAAATGTCTGCGAACCATTCTGCGGGACGAACTGGGGTTTGACGGCTTCGTCGTGACGGACTGGGACAACGTGACCAGCCTCGTGACCCGCCAGTTCGTTGCCGAAAACATGGACGAAGCATCGCTTCTTGCGGCAAACGCGGGCAACGACATGATCATGACCACCGAAGCGTTTTACGACAGCGCGATTCGCCTCGTCCGAACGGGCCGACTGGATGAGCGCGTGCTCGACGCGGCGGTGCGCAACATTCTTAGAATCAAATTTGAAATGGGCTTGTTCGAGCGCCCGGAAAAGCGCGGCAAGCCGGGCTGCTTTGCCTGTGCGGAGCATCTGGAGTCGAGCTTGACCCTCGCGCGCGAGAGCATTACGCTGCTGAAAAACGACGGCGTGCTGCCGCTTGGCGCGGGCGTGCGCCGCGTCGCCGTGATTGGGCCGAATGCGGACGACATCCGCGCGCAGTATGGCGACTGGACGTACTTTACGCATCCGGCAGCGAACCGGCGGCAGGAACCCGTGCGACCGTACACCACCGTGTTGGAGGGAATCCGTGCGGTTGCAGGAGAGCAGGGCGTTGCGGTTTCCTATCATCGCGGCTGCGGCGTGCTGGACAGCGCGGCGGACGATCTCGACGGCGCGCTGGAAGCGGCGCGGGGCTGCGACGCCATTGTGCTGGTGGTCGGCGACGTGCCGGAGCAGACGGGCGAAACCAAGGATCGCGCGGATCTTGCGCTTTCCGGCTGGCAAGAGGCGCTGTTTGAACGGCTGAAAACGCTGAACGTTCCGATCGTGACCGTTCTTGTCGCTTCCAAACCGCTCTGCGTTTCTCGCGTGGTCGAGGGATCGAGCGCGTTTCTCGCCGCGTTCAACGGCGGCATGCTCGGCGGGCAGGCGGTGGCCGAGGCGCTCTTCGGGCGAATCAACCCCAGTGGAAAACTGCCGATTTCGTTTCCCCGGCACAGCGGGCAAATCCCCGTCTACTACAACCAACTGCCGGGCTGGCACGGGGATAAATACGTCGACCTGCCGGAAACGCCGCTGTTCGCGTTTGGCGAGGGGTTGTCGTATACGAGCTTTGCCTATTCCAATCTGCGCGTCGACGCGGATACGCGCTCGGTCAGCGTTTCGCTGCAAAACACGGGCAGCCGCGCGGGGGCCGAAACGGTGCAGGTCTACCTGCGGGATCGGGTCAGCAGCGTGTTGACCCCGGTCAAACGCCTCGTCGCGTTTGAAAAAGTACGGCTTGCGGCGGGGGAAACGCGAGAGCTGGTGTTCTCGCTCACGCGCGAGGACTTTTCGCTCGTGCTGCCAAACGAGCGGCGCGTGGTGGAGCCGGGAGAGTTCGTGATTTTTGTTGGCGGAAGCTCGAAGGACGAGCATCTGCTCTCGGGAACGATCTTCGTCGACTAAACAGTTCGAAATACGCACAACAAAAAAAACAGCCGGGCGACTTTTTCTCGCTCGGCTGTTCTTGTATGGTTCCGTTATGCATCCAGCACGCCGCCGTCGATCATCTCGAGCATGATATCCACCAGCGCGGGATCAAACTGGCGTCCGCGGTTGGTGATGAGTTCCGAACGTATGTACTCTTCGCTCTGCCGCGCGCGGTAAGGGCGCGTGCTGTTCATCGCGTCCACCGCGTCCGCAAGTCCAATGATGCGCGCCTCAATCGGTATCTCTTCGCCCGCAAGTCCGCGCAGATAGCCCGTTCCGTCGTAGCGCTCGTGGTGATACAGCGCGCCCTCGGCAACCTTATCGAACGCGGTAAAGTCCTTTAGAATGAACGCGCCGATGGCGGTGTGATTCTGAATCTCCAGATATTCCGCTCTCGTGAGTTTTCCGTTTTTTTGCAGCACCGCGTCCGGAATGCCGATCTTGCCGATGTCGTGCACCAGCGCGATGTTGTAGAGGTTTTGAACGTGCGCCTCCGGCCAGTGCAATCGCCGCGCCACTTCGGCGGAATATTGCGCAACGCGCTGGGAGTGCCGCCGGGTCAACGGATCGCGCGCGTCCAGCGCATTGCTGATGGAGAGCACGGTTTGAACGAGCACGTGCTCCACCTTGTCGTGCTCCTCGCGAACAGCCTGCTCCAATTCGCTTTTCTGCTCGCGCTCCTTGCGTAAAAGCGTTGTAACGTCCTTGCAGCGAATGAAAAAGGAACGGGTCTGCCCGTTGACCAGTTCGAAATAGATGCTTTTCACAATTCCGCCGGGCAACTCCTGAAGCGCGCTGTAGCTGCCCTTTTCTCCGCAAATAGAGAGCAAATACTCGTGCATCTGCTCCAGCGTTTGAACCGAATCCGGAAACAGCCGCGGAAAACTGCGGATGTCCGACGGCTTGGATATCTGCTCGGACGTCTTGATGATGTAGGATTTTTGTCCGGATGAGGTGTTATTACCGGAGATGATTCGGCAAAGATCCGCACTCAAGTCGGAGTATGCGACAAAGTCATAGTCCTGCTCGACGGTTTTCTGCACCAATAAGTTCAGAATCACCTCGTCGGAAACGTTCTTCTCCTCGATTTTGAGATAGACGTCTTCGCTGTTCGGCGCACGCATCATGGTCAGGCTCACGGCCGCGTAGACGACGCCGTGATCCGTCTGGAGCGTCAGCTGAAACTGCCGCGGATAGGTTCCGCTTTGATAGAGCTGCAACAGCCGCTCGCGCGAGCAATCGAACAGGAGTTCCTTTTGGGCTTTCTCACAGGTCAACTCGACGACCCGCTGCAAACAGAGATCAAACGAAGGCGAATCCCCTAAGTCGGCGAATAGAAGATCGCTGGCTTCCAGAAGAACCAATTCATTTCGGGTTAAATTCCAAACGCGGAACCCGCGATACCCGCTGCTGTAATAGGGCAGGTGATTGCTTTCTCCCGTAAAGATGGCAAAATCGAACGTGGCGCGCGAATGATACCGCGAGATGCCGCCGGTCGGGGGCGCTTCCTCTGCGGAGTGTTCGAAAAAATACGCCGCGTAGACCGGTTCTTCCGCATAGGTGCTGGCGAGCAGATTGACGTCGTATTTACGATGCGAGTTCGAGTCTTCCACCACGTGGATGCCCTCTTCCGCCGCTCGAAACAGGTGGTCAAAGTCGGTTGAATCGTCGCCAAAGAAGTATTGGCAGAACGTAACGCCGCTGTCAAGCGGACGTTTCGGCGGCAGTAATCGGGTCATGGCTTTGTTCGCATAGAGCAGGCGTTCGCCTTCGCGGGTGACAATCGCCATCGCCCCCATGCACTCATCCATGTAGCGCGCCTTTGGCAGGTTGACGAGTTCCTGCGCGCGCGAGAAATTGTTTGGGGTTTCCGTGATGTCGCTATAGATGAGGCTGGCCAGACGAACGCCGTTTTCTACCGTTTGATGCTTTCCAACGACATGCAGCGTTCGATAATCTTCCTGCCCGGACAGGCGCGTTCGATACACGACGTCGTAAGGGGATTCCTTGGTTGCAAAGTTATAGCCGAGCGTAACAAGCATCTCCCGATCGTCGGGATGGACGTTTCGAAACATTTCCTGATCCATCCGGTTGACCAGAGCATCACGCTCGACGCCAAACAGGCGGCACATTCCTTCGGAAACAAGCAGCGTAACGACGCGGCCCTGCAGGTATTGATAGACGGCAAGCGCAATTGGCAATCCTTCCAGGGCCTGCCTGGCCTCGGACGAGTAGACATACCGGCCATCCGATTGCATGGTGTGACCTCCCGATCATTTTTGATTCTCGCGCTATAAAACTCGGTTGGGAAACGTTCCGGCGGAATCAAGCCAATCGCGGCAAAATGGGAATATTCGATCCGGCGGTGCAGGGGCAAAGGTGTATCCTGGTGCGCTAGAAACAAAATTTGCGGCGGAACACGACAGAACAAAGGGCTACTGTCGCATTACTGACACAGTTTCATTATAAGGTGATCGACAGAATGTGACAAGCTATTTACGCAGGGGCTTCTGTTTGTAACATCTCGCGCTATATTTTGACACATCACGCATGAATTAATTGATTTAAGCATGTAATTCTGTTGACGATGTATCGTTACAACGGTTACAATGTAAGCGGAAAAACCCAATATATCCGCTTTCCTCCAGTTACAAATCCGAATAAGCCTTTTTCGTTACTGGTTTCACTTTTGATCAATTCGAAAGATGGTATTGTCAATGAACCTAAACGGCATCCGGTCGTTTCTTGTGTCGTTTAAAAGCAGGCATGCGCCTTCGAAGGCGCGAAGAGCCGTCAATCTGCTGGTTTTTCAGCTGATCTACGTGGTGCTGCTGTTAGCCACAATGGTTTTATGCGTCTTCGTGGATCGGGGAGAGCGATTGGCGTTCTATCTCTTTCTGCTTGGCGGGCTGCTCGTGATTGATGCTGTCGCGCTGGTGCTGAATCTTCAAGGAAAATTTCAGAGTTCGACCTGGCTCACCTCTATCTGCATGGTCTTTGGCCCGTGGCTTTCCATACTGATCGACCCAACGGTGATCAACGGCGACTTTGTGCCGCTGATCTATGTCGCCATGTCGATTCAACTCTGTTCCATTCTATTAACCCAACGGGCGACGCTGATTCTCGCGACGATTCAATTCACCGGCTTGGTTGTCCTGATTCTGTCGAGTCCGGCTTTGCAGGCGATCAACTGGCCGAGTTTGGTCGCCTTTGTTGTATTTACCGTCATCATCGGCGTGCTGTACGGGTTCGCCAACAACCGGCAACTGCAGCAGATCGAAGCCCAGCGAAACCAGCTGCTGTTGGACGAGGAGAAGCTGCGCGAGCTTTCTGTTCGCGACTCGCTGACCGGTTTGTTTAACCGCCGGTATATGGAGGAAACGTTTGAGCGCGAGATTCAGCGCGCGCAGCGCAAACAGCTGCCCCTCTCCGTCATCATGGCCGATATTGACGGATTTAAGGCCATCAACGACAAGGTTGGGCATGTGCTGGGGGACAACGCGCTGGTTCGGGTTGCGGCGTTTTTGGCAAAGAGCATCCGTGCGTCGGACGTTGCCTGCCGGTATGGCGGAGACGAATTTTGCCTGATTCTGCCGGACTGTCCGCCGGAGGAAGGAATCCGGCGCGCAAACGCGCTGCGAACCGAGGTGGACAAACTCAGGTTTGACCCCAACGAGGCGGGCATTGAGCGGCTTACCATGTCCTTTGGCGTTTCCTCTTTCCCCGAGGACGGCCTGACCCGCGAGGCGCTGCTCAGCGCGGCGGACAGCGCGCTGTATACCGCAAAGCGCGCGGGTCGAAACCGCGTGAACGGACAGACGCAACATCCAACGCAACCATAAATACGGAGAATGAATTGGCTGGCCAGAGGCAGGAATGACCGCAGCCGCAGCAAGCGGCGGACGGAAAGAGCAGGAGAATAAACGAAAGCTGCCTCTGCAAACTGGGAGCGTGTATGAAGAAGAACGAGGGTACGTCGACATCTGCGAAAGCCGAAAAACGGAGCCTATCCGAAAACGAACTCCTTTTGTTGTTTGACAACATGATCAGTCCGCTGTCGTATTATCGCATGGTCTACAACGCGGAAGGGCGGCCCGTGGATTACATTCTTCTTGCGGTCAACGCGGCGTTTGAACAGGAGACGGGGCTCAAGCGCGAGGACGTGATTGGAAAGAACGTGCTGAGCATCTACCCGGAGACCGAATCCTATTGGATCGAGTGCCTCGGACGGGTGGCGAAGACCGGCATTTCCGAGCGGATTACGCAGTATTCCAGCGCACTGAAGAAGTGGTACAGTTGCATGGTCTCTAGCCCCAAAGAGGGCCACGTGGCGCTGACATTGAACGACATCACCCAATACATCGACGAGCGCAACAGACTCGAACAATCCACCGTTGAACTCAGAGCACAGCGGGCGCATATCGACCGGCTCGAGAATGTTGAGCCGATCTCCGGCCTGCCGAACCGTGCCTGCCTGTACGACGCGTTTGCCGCGCGCGCAGCCGGTGGTAACGGGGCGCCGTTTACGTTGGCCATATTCGGGCCGGATAACCTGGCCGAAATATTGGCGTCCTATGGAAGCAAGATGAGCGACCGGATTATGTACACGGTTGCGCAGCGGCTGAATGCCCTTTGCGAGGCGGGCTTTGCGTGCTTCAGCATGACGGGCACCGACCTCGTGCTCCTGATGCCTGCCATGGATTCCAAAGAACAGATTCGAGAACAGATCATGAGGTTTCAAAAGGTCATCCGCGAACCGGTGGAGGAAGAGGGAACCTCGTTTTTTATCTCCGCAACATGCGGGGTTGCGGAGTATCCCGCGGATGGCACGGATCGCGATGATATCATCATGAAAGCGAACCTTGCGCTCTATCAGGCAAAGCAGAACGGTGAGTCCATCCGGTTTTACGAAACGCAGATCGGCAACATGCTGCTCAGACGCATGCAGATTCGAAACGCGCTGCCAAGAGCGCTAAACAACGGGGAGTTTGAACTCTACTATCAACCGCAATTTGAACTAGCGAACGGCAATATCGTTGGCGTGGAAGCGCTGCTGCGCTGGCACAGTCCGGAGCTTGGGGAGGTTTCCCCGGCGGAGTTTATCCCGATTGCGGAAAAGAGCCTGCTCATTCTGCCGATTGGCCGTTGGGTGTATCAAACGGCCTGCGAAGCGGTCAAACGGATCGAGCAGGGGAGGAACATCTGTCTACGCATGGCGGTGAACGTTTCCGGCGTTCAGCTGATTCAGGAGGGGTTTTGCGAACGCGTGATGAGTCGTTTGCAGGAGTATGACCTCGCGCCGGATCGGGTGGAGCTGGAGATTACGGAATCGGTGCTGATCAACAAGGAGACCAATGCGCTTGATCAGCTGAACCGCCTCAGCGACCAGGGCGTTCACATTGCGCTGGACGACTTTGGCACGGGTTATTCCACGATGAGCCTGCTCAAGGATCTGCACGTATCGACGATCAAGATTGACCGCTCGTTCATTCAGGACGAGAACGCACATGTGATGAACCGCGTGCTGGTTCGCCTCGGCCATATCCTCGGCGCAAAGGTGGTTGCCGAGGGGGTTGAAACGCAGGAGGAGCTGAAGCGTGTTCAGCGAATCAAATGCGACATAGCTCAGGGGTTTCTTTTGAGTGTGCCGCTACCGCTCGACGGGCTGCTGCACCTGCTCGAGTCACTCCAAAACGACGCGATTCTGCTGTAAGTACGGCGTATAAAAAACAAGGCTGCGCAATCCGCGCGGCCTTGTTTGTTGTTTCGATACAGAAATAAAATTCAGGAAACCTTCGCGTGATCCGCGAGAAACTGCGTTACGCGGCGCATGGCTTCCTTGCCCGCGGCGGTGTCCAGCTGGATTTGAAACTCGTGCCCCAGCGATTCCTCCTTGGACTCCGGCAGGTAGGCGGAGGATTCCACGCCGTTCTTCGCGAGCGCGACAATCAGCTCCTGCGCCTGCGACAGGAAGGGGTCCTGATCCCCACAGGCGAGGAACGCGGGTGGATAGGCGGGAGACACCTGAGCGACGGTGTTCATCCGCGCGGAGACCTCGGTGCCTTCAAACTGCTTTTCGCCGGTGAGAATCCAGATGGAGTCCGCAATCATGGGAAAACGTGTGGCGCGCACCGTTTCGGTGTTGTAGTAGCCGCAGAGCAAGAGCACCCCGCGGAGCTGCTCGGCCGAGATGGCGGGGGTTCCGCCGGTTTTCTGGCAGAAGGCCGTGTCCGTATAGTAGAGCCCCATCTGCGAGGCGAGGTGTCCGCCCGCGCTGTCCCCGCCAATGAATATACGGCTAGGGTCAATGCCAAAGGCATCCGCATGCTTGATCAGATACGCAATCGCCTCGTTGACCTGCAGCAGCTGCGTGGGGTACTGCCCTTCCGGCGCGAGTTCGTAGTTCAGGTTCGCAACCACGTAGCCATAGGAGGCAAGCGTCCGGCAATACTCCGTGAGGCCCGACTTGTCGCCGCCCACGTAGTAGCCGCCGTGCGCGTAAACCACGAGCGGAAGCGGCTCGTTGGAGCGCGCGGAATACAGATCGAGCGTGCCGTTCGGGAATGCGCTTTCATACGAAGCATCGGTTTTCAGCGTCATTACGTTCGCGGGATCGCCCGTTGTGGTCGATGCGGAGCTGGAGCAGACGAGCCGAATGGCGCGTGCCTGCAGTCCGGTGGACGTGGTTAACACGATGGCGAGGCAAAGAAACAGCGCAAGAAGCACCTCAAGCAGGATGAACCACCAACGCCGGTGGATTGTCTTCTTCATTAAAAGGAAGCCCCTTTCTTCGGCTGCAGCAAGCGGAAATCAACTGTTATAATATCATATTTCGTGGCGCCGAAACAGCGCTTTCGTTTGGGCTTAAGAGGAAGCAATGTGCTCGCTGTTCTTCTTGCGTTCGATTTGTGGTAAAATAGCGTTACGCCGCTTGAAGAACAACACACGAAGGAGAACACATGGAAACCCAGATTCAACAACTCGCACGGGAGTTCAACAAAAGCGAAACCCACGTGAAAAACGTGGTTGACCTAATTGACGAAGGCTACACAATTCCGTTTATCGCGCGCTACCGCAAGGAAGCGCACGGAACGATGGACGATACCACGCTGCGCGACCTCGCGGATCGGCTCACCTATCTGCGCAGCCTCGCGGAGCGCCGCGAAGAGATAAAAAAATCGATTGCCGCGCAGGACAAGCTGACGGACGAGCTCGCCAGGCAGATTGACGAGGCGAAGACGCTCGCCGTGCTGGAAGACCTCTACCGTCCCTATAAGCAGAAGCGCCGCACGCGCGCGACCATTGCCAAGGAGAAGGGACTGGAGCCGCTCGCGGATCAGATTTTCGCGCAGGGCAAGGAACTGCCCGCGTTGGAAACGCTCGCAAGCGCGTTTCTCGACTCCGAAAAGGGCGTCAATACCGTGGAGGGGGCGCTCGCCGGCGCGTCGGATATCATTGCCGAGAGCGTGTCCGACAACGCGAACATTCGCCAGAAACTGCGGGACGTGATTTCGAGAAGCGCCAAGGTCGGCTCCGTTGCCGCCAAGGAGGAGGACTCCGTCTACCGGCTTTACTATCAGTTTGACCAGCCGCTGAGCAAGCTCCAGAGCCACCAGATTCTCGCGATCAACCGCGGGGAGAAGGAGGGCTTCCTCAAGGTGAACCTCGATCTCGACCGCGAACTTGCGGTTGGAACGGTCAAGCACAGCGTGGTCAAGCCCGGCTCTTCCGCGAGCAAGTTTGTGGAAGCCGCCGCGGAGGACGCCTACGACCGCCTGATCTACCCCTCCATGGAGCGCGAAACGCGAAACGCGTTGACCGACCTTGCCAACGAGGGCGCGATTCATAATTTTGCGCTGAACCTCAAGCCGCTTTTGATGCAGCCGCCCGTCAGAGGGCACGTGACCATGGGGCTTGACCCCTGCTACCGCAACGGCTGCAAGGTCGCCGTCGTCAGCGACACCGGCAAGGTGCTCGACACGACGGTCGTTTACCCGACCTTTGGCGAACGCCAGAAGGAAGAGGCGATTGAAAAGCTCGAAACGCTGGTCAAAAAGCACGCGGTCGAGCACATTGCCATCGGTAACGGCACCGCGTCCCGCGAGACGGAGCAGATGACCGTGGAGCTCATATCGCGAACGCGCGGAGTAAGCTACATGATTGTCAACGAGGCGGGCGCCTCCGTTTACTCCGCGAGCAAACTCGCGGCGGAGGAGTTTCCGCAGTACGATGTCAACCTGCGCTCGGCGGTGTCCATTGCCCGGCGCTTGCAGGACCCGCTCGCGGAGCTGGTCAAGATTGACCCGAAGGCCATCGGTGTCGGGCAGTATCAGCACGATATGCCGCAAAAGCGGCTCAGCGAAACGCTGGAAGGCGTGGTCGAGGACTGCGTGAACGCCGTCGGTGTAGATGTCAACACCGCTTCGCCCTCGCTGCTCAAGCAGGTTGCTGGCCTAAACGAAACGCTCGCGAAGAACATCGTGGTCTATCGCGAGGAAAACGGCGCGTTTAGTAGCCGCAAGCAGCTCATGAAGGTGCCAAAGATGGGACCAAAGGCGTTTGAACAGTGCGCGGGCTTTCTGCGCGTGCCGGAGAGCAAGCTCGTGTTTGACAACACGGGCGTGCATCCGGAGAGCTACGCCGCAGCGGAAAAGTTGCTGACCCTCACCGGCTATCAGCTCAAGGATGTTTCCGCGGGAAACATTGCCGACCTGCCGGAGCGCGTGAAAAAGCTCGGCGAGAGCAAGCTTGCCACCGAGTGCGGCGTGGGCTTACCGACGCTCAAGGATGTGGTCAAGGAACTCGTCAAGCCCGGGCGCGACCCGCGCGACGAGCTGCCAAAGCCCGTGTTGCGCACGGACGTGCTGGACATCAAGGACATCGTGCCAGGCATGATTCTGACGGGAACGGTGCGAAACGTGATTGACTTCGGCGTGTTCGTCGACATTGGCGTGCATCAGGACGGACTCGTGCATATCTCCGAAATCGTCAACCGCTTCATCAAGCACCCGTCCGAGGTGCTGTCCATCGGGGACGTGGTCAAGGTCGTCGTCCTCGGCGTGGACATCCCGAAAAAGCGGATTTCGCTCTCGATCAAGCAGGTGCAGAACTCGTAAGCTTTCGATGGTCATCCCGAAGACGGGAGGAGGAACCATATGCGCTTTGTTAATCTTGCGATGGAAGGCGGCGCGCCCGCCGAACTGGTGCTCAGCACCATGGACGACAAGGGCGCGGAGAGAACCTATACGCGTGTCTTTCTGCCGCCCGCTCGACTGATTCTGCTCGGCGGCGGACATGTGTCCCAGCCGCTCTGCCGCTACGCCGCCGACCTCGACTTTGCGGTTACGGTGGTGGACGACCGGCCGAGCTTTGCCAACGCTATTCGGTTTCCAGACGCGGAGCACGTCGTTTGCGACGGGTTTGTCAAAGCGATTTCGGAATTACACATCACGCGGTACGACTATGTCTGCGTGATTACGCGCGGGCACCGCTACGACGCAACGTGCCTTCGCGCGCTGTTTTCCGGCACCATGCCGCGCTATCTGGGGCTGATTGGCTCGCGTCGGCGGACAATTGAGCTCTTCGGCCTGCTGGAGGAAGAGGGATATTCGCGAGATACGATTGACTGCGTGCATACCCCCATCGGCCTGCCCATTGGCGCGGAAACGCCAAAGGAA
>JAYFPQ010000062.1:0-11357 GCA_034927595.1 Christensenella sp. | reverse complement strand
GCGCAAGGTACACATCACCGCACTGGCGCGCGCGCTCGGCTACGGCTCCAATCCGCAGATTCTGGAGCTCTTTGGCGATGACGAGCGCCTCTCGGCTACGCTGCAGAAGGATCCGACCCGTTCGGAAGCGGAAGGCCTCATCGAAATCTACAAGCGCCAGCGCCCCGGCGAGCCGCCGACGGAGGAAAGCGCCCGTTCGCTGCTAAACTCGCTGTTCTTCGACAAGCGTTACGACCTTGCGCGCGTCGGCCGCTACAAGTTCAATAAGAAACTCGCGATTCGTGCGCGCATTCGCAACCACATTGCCGCAGAGACCATCGTGAACCCGCGAACCGGCGAAATTCTCGCCGAGGCGGGGCAGACGATCGACCGCTTCATGGCGGGGGACATTCAGAACGCGGGCATCAACGAAGTTTGGCTGATCGTCGGCGAAAACCGCGTGAAGGTCATTGGCAACAACTTCGTTCGCGCCAGCGATTGGCTGGACTTTAACCCTTCGGAAGCCGGCCTCAACGAAGACGTCCATCTGCCAACGCTCAAAGCCGTCCTCAAGGAAGGCGAGGGCTTGAGCGCGGACGAACTCAAGGCGCTACTCAAGTCGCGTTACTACGACCTGATTCCGCGCCACATCATTCCGGACGATATGATCAGCTCGATTTCTTACCTGATCGGCATGCCGTATGGCGTCGGCCGGGTTGACGACATCGACCACCTTGGCAACCGCCGCATCCGCAGCGTTGGCGAGCTTCTGCAAAACCAGATTCGCGTCGGCCTGACCCGTCTCGAGCGCGTCGTGCGCGAGCGCATGGGTCTGCAGGATATGGACGTTGCCATGCCCAGTAACCTCATCAACATCCGCCCCGTGACCGCGGCGATCAAGGAGTTCTTCGGCTCCTCGCAGCTGAGCCAGTTCATGGATCAGACGAACCCGCTCGCGGAGCTGACGCATAAGCGCCGTCTCTCGGCCCTCGGCCCGGGCGGTTTGAACCGCGAGCGCGCGACGTTCGACGTTCGCGACGTTCACTTCTCGCATTACGGCCGTATGTGCCCGATTGAGACGCCGGAAGGTCCGAACATCGGACTGATCAACTCGCTGTCCACCTACGCGCGGATCAACGAGTACGGCTTCATCGAAGCGCCGTACCGCCGCGTGGATGGCAAGAAGCACATCATTACGGACGAGATCGAGTACCTCACCGCGGACGAAGAGGACAACTTCATCGTCGCTCAGGCGAACGAACCGATCAACGAAGACCTCCACTGGTTCAAGAAAGAGCGCGTCATCGCGCGTCTGCTCGACCAGATCATCGAAGTGAAGGCCTCCGAAGTGGACTATATGGACGTTTCGCCGAAGCAGCTCGTTTCGGTCGCGACGGCCATGATCCCCTTCCTCGAAAACGACGACGCAAACCGCGCGCTGATGGGTTCCAACATGCAGCGTCAGGCGGTTCCGCTGCTGATTCCCGAGTCGCCGATCGTTGCGACGGGCATGGAATACAAAGCGGCGCACGACTCCGGCATCGTCAGCATTGCCCGCGAAGACGGCGTGGTTTCCCACGTTTCCGCCAAGTCGATTACGATTACGGACAAGATCGGCGTGGAGCACGTGTACAAACTCACGAAGTTCCAGCGCTCGAACCAGGGCACCTGTTTGAATCAGCGCCCGATCGTAAAGAAGGGCGAAATCATTCAAAAGGGCGACGTCATTGCCGACGGCGCTTCCACGGACAAGGGCGAAATCGCGCTTGGCCGAAACATCCTGATCGGGTTCATGACCTGGGAAGGCTACAACTACGAGGACGCGGTTCTGATCAGCGAAAAGCTGGTTAAGGACGATGTGTTTACCTCGATTCACATCGAGGAGCCCGAGGTTGAAGCCCGCGACACGAAGCTCGGGCCGGAAGAGATTACGCGTGACATTCCGAACATCGGTGAAGACGCGCTCTCCCAGCTGGACGAAAGCGGCATCATCCGCCCCGGCGCGGAGGTTCGCAGCGGCGATATTCTCGTTGGCAAGGTGACCCCGAAGGGTGAAACCGAGCTGACGGCGGAAGAGCGCCTGCTTCGCGCAATCTTCGGCGAGAAGGCGCGCGACGTGCGCGACACCTCGCTCCGCGTTCCGCACGGCGAGGGCGGCATTGTCGTCGACGTCAAGATCTTTACCCGCGAGCACAAGGACGAGCTCAGCCCCGGCGTGAACCAGATGGTGCGCGTTTACATTGCCCAGAAGCGCAAGATCTCCGTGGGCGATAAGATGGCAGGCCGTCACGGCAACAAGGGCGTTATCTCGCGCATCCTTCCGGAAGAGGACATGCCGTTCCTACCGGATGGCACGCCGCTGCAGATTGTGCTCAACCCCCTGGGCGTTCCGTCGCGTATGAACATCGGTCAGGTTCTGGAGCTGCACCTTGGCGTGGCCTGTAAAAACCTCGGCATCAAGATCGCAACGCCGGTTTTCGACGGCGCGACCGAATCCGATATTAAAGAACTGCTCGTCAAATCCGGCCTCAACGAGGACGGCAAGACGATGCTCTACGACGGACGCAGCGGCGAGCCGTTTGAAAGCCGCATCTCCGTCGGCTACATGTATTACCTCAAGCTCGCGCACTTGGTCGACGACAAGATTCACGCGCGTTCGACCGGCCCATACTCGCTGGTGACCCAGCAGCCTCTGGGCGGCAAGGCACAGTTCGGCGGACAGCGTTTCGGCGAAATGGAAGTCTGGGCACTGGAAGCCTACGGCGCAGCATACACGCTGCAGGAAATCCTGACGGTCAAGTCGGACGACGTCGTTGGCCGCGTGAAGACCTACGAAGCCATCGTCAAGGGCGACAACGTGCCGCCCGCCGGCGTACCGGAATCGTTTAAGGTTCTCATTAAGGAACTCCAGTCGCTCGCGCTCGACATTAAGGTTCTCTCCGACACGCGCGAAGAGATCATGATTAACGAGGACGACGACGACGATATCGCCCCGATGGACGTCAACATCACCGGGCTCGAAGACACGCCCGCCAGTCTTGCGCCGCTGGGCGAAGACGAGGACGACGAGCTCGACGAGTTCGATGAGTTTGATGACTTTGACGACGCGGAAGAGGAAGCGCTGGTCGCGGACGAGGAAGAGGAGCTGGGCGCGGACGACCTGGACGGGCTGGACGAGGATCTCGGCGAGCTCTCCGACGGACTGGATCTCGACATCGACAAGGACATTGAATGAGCGGCAGCAAGGGAGTGAACGATTGTGTTTGAACTAACGAACTTTGACGCATTGCAAATCGGGCTGGCTTCGCCCGAAAAGATATTGGAATGGTCGCACGGCGAGGTCAAGAAGCCGGAAACGATCAACTACCGCACGCTCAAACCCGAAAAGGACGGCTTGTTCTGCGAGCGTATCTTCGGGCCGACGAAGGACTGGGAATGCCACTGCGGACGTTACAAGCGCGGCCGTTACAAGGGCATTGTCTGCGAAAAGTGCGGCGTGGAAGTCACCCGCGCAAAGGTGCGCCGCGAGCGCATGGGCCATATCGAACTGGCCGTTCCGGTTTCGCACATCTGGTACTTCAAGGGCATTCCCTGCCGCATGAAGATGCTGCTGGACATGAGCCCGCGCTCGTTGGAGCAGGTGCTTTACTTTGGCGCGTACGTGGTCATCGACCCCGGTCATACCGCACTGCAGTACAAACAGATCTTAACGGATAAGGAATACCGCGAATATCAGGAACAATACGGCGCGAAGGCATTTCGCGCGGGCATGGGCGCGGAGGCAATCCGCGAACTGCTGACCCAGCTCGACCTGCAGAAGCTCCGCGTGGAGCTGCGCGACGAGATTGACGGCGCTTCCGGACAGAAGCGCGCAAACGCGATCAAGCGCCTCGAGGTCATCGAAGCGTTCATCTCCAGCGGCAACAAGCCGGAGTGGATCATCCTCACGGTGATTCCGGTCATTCCGCCGGAAATACGCCCGATGGTGCAGCTCGACGGCGGCCGGTTCGCCACGAGCGACCTCAACGACCTCTACCGCCGCGTGATCAACCGCAACAACCGCTTAAAGCGGCTGCTGGAACTGCGCGCACCGGACATCATTGTCCGCAACGAAAAGCGCATGCTGCAGGAAGCGGTGGACTCCTTAATTGACAACGGCCGCCGCACGCGCCCCGTCACGGGCCCCGGCAACCGTCCGCTCAAGTCCCTATCGGACATGCTGCGCGGCAAGCAGGGGCGTTTCCGCCAGAACCTGCTCGGCAAGCGCGTCGACTACTCCGGCCGTAGCGTTATCGTTGTCGGTCCGGATCTGCAGATGTATCAGTGCGGTCTGCCCAAGGAGATGGCGCTCGAGCTCTTTAAGCCGTTCGTCATGAAAAAGCTTGTCAAGGGCGGGTTCGCGCAGAACGTGAAAGGCGCAAAGCGCATGGTGGAACGCGTCGATCAGGCCGTTTGGGGCGTGCTCGAGGACGTCATCAAGGATCACCCGGTGCTCTTAAACCGCGCACCAACGCTGCACCGCCTTGGCATTCAGGCGTTCGAGCCGATCCTCGTCGAGGGTCGCGCGCTCAAGCTCCATCCGCTCGTCTGCACCGCGTACAACGCGGACTTCGACGGCGACCAGATGGCCGTTCACGTGCCGCTCTCGGTTGAGGCACAGGCGGAAGCCCGCTTCCTCATGCTCGCGAGCAACAACATCTTAAAACCGCAGGATGGCCGCCCGGTCGTTTCCCCGACGCAGGACATGGTCATCGGCTGCTACTATTTAACGATGATCAAGCCCGGCTCAAAGGGCGAGGGCAAGGCCTTCCATTCGGAAGACGAGGCCGTGATGGCCTACCAGACGGGCGAGATCGCGCTTCAGGCGCGGGTCAAGATTCGCCTGGTGCGCGAATGGCAGGGCGAAACGCGCAGAAAGGTTGTCGATACGACGGTTGGCCGCGTGATCTTCAACAACGCGATTCCGCAGGATCTTGGCTTTGTCGACCGCTCGAAGGAGGAGAACCTCTTCGCGCTCGAAATCGACAAGCTCGTTGCCAAGAAGGACCTTGGCAACATCGTGGACAGCTGCTACCGCAAGCACGGGCCGACGACCACGTCGCAGGTGCTCGACCGCATCAAGAAGCTGGGCTTCACCTATTCCACGCGCGGTGGCATCACGGTCGGGTTCCAGGACATTCAGGTTCCCGCAGAAAAGAAGCAGATGATTGCGGACGCGGAGGTCAAGATCGAGGAGATCGACAACCTCTTCCGCATGGGCATGCTCTCGAACGGCGAGCGCAGAGAGCGCGTCATCAAGGTTTGGGAAAAAACGACCGACCTCGTTGCGAAGGCCCTGATGGCCTCGCTGGACGAGTTTAACCCGATCTACATGATGGCTAACTCCGGCGCGCGCGGCAGCACGGCGCAGATTCGCCAGCTCGCTGGCATGCGCGGCCTCATGGCCGACCCGAGCGGTCAGATCATTGAGGTTCCGATTCGCGCGAATTTCCGCGAAGGCCTCTCGGTGTTGGAATTCTTCATTTCGTCGCACGGCGCGCGCAAGGGCCTTGCCGACACCGCGCTTCGTACGGCGGACTCCGGTTATCTGACCCGCCGTCTGGTCGACGTTTCGCAGGACGTGATCGTCCGCGAGGACGACTGCTATGCCGCCCGCGGCGAAGCGCCCAAGGGCATGGTGCTCTCCGAGGTCAAGGACGGCAACAAGCTCATTGAGCCGCTCACATCCCGCGTCATCGGCCGCTATTCGGTCGACGCGATTAAGCACCCCGAGACCGGCGAAGTCATTGTGGAAGCCGACTCGCTCATCTCCTATGAGCAGGCGGAAGCGATTGAGAAATCCGGCCTGAAGAGCGTGCTCTGCCGCTCGGTCTTTACCTGCCGCGCGGAACGCGGCGTCTGCGCTAAGTGCTACGGCGCGAACCTTGCCACCGGCGAGCTGGTTGACATCGGCGAAGCGGTCGGCATCATTGCCGCGCAGGCCATCGGCGAACCCGGCACGCAGCTGACGATGCGTACGTTCCACACCGGCGGCGTTGCCAGCGCGGACGACATCACCCAGGGTCTTCCCCGCGTGGAAGAGCTCTTTGAAGCACGCAAACCGAAGGGCCTCGCCGTGATTTCGGAGATCAACGGAACGATTCACATCGACGACTCCAAGAAGCGCCGCGAAGCGGTTGTAACCAACGAGGACGGCGAAGCGGAAAGCTACCTGATCCCGTTTGGCAGCAAGCTCAAGGTCAGCGAAGGCGATGCGGTTGAGGCGGGCGACGAGCTCACCGAAGGCAGCGTGAACCCGCATGATATCCTCAAGATCAAGGGCGTGAAGGGCGTTCAAGCCTACCTGCTCAAGGAAGTGCAGAGCGTATACCGCCTGCAGGGCGTTGAAATCTCCGACAAGCACATTGAGATCAGCATTCGCCAGATGCTCCGCAAGGTTCAGATTGAGGAAAACGGCGATACGGCGTTGCTCCCCGGCGAACTGATCGACATCTTCCGTTTCGAAGAGGAGAACGAGCGCATCATCCAGAGCGAGAAAAAGCCTGCAATTGCAAAGCGCAAGCTGTTGGGCATCACCAAGGCCTCGCTCGCAACGGATTCGTTCCTCTCCGCCGCGTCCTTCCAGGAGACGACCCGCGTGTTGACCGAAGCCGCCATCAAGGGCAAGATCGATCCGCTCGTCGGCCTCAAGGAGAACGTAATCATCGGCAAGCTGATTCCCGCGGGCATCGGGCTTCGCCGCTATCGCAACGTCGTCGTGACGGAAAAGCGGTAATTTCGCCGCTGCACAGGAAGGCGACAAGGAGCAACCATCCGGCTGCTCCGGCGAACGACACGGGAACTCTCGAAAGGAGCGTCCATGGAAAAGCTGCCTGTAAACCCAAACTGCGAGCTCTCCGGCACGAAATATTGCCAGATGCTGAACATGCACACCTGCGCGAACTGCACGGTTCGGGAGCATGAACAGAAGGCGGAGATCAAGAGCGATCTCGATCTTTACGAAACCCTGCTGCCGACCGGCGGCGTGGCGCGCCTGTTTCAGAGTCATGAGTGCCAGTTCTGTAAAACGCCGATCAAGGGCAAGCGCAAGGGCTACGCCATTCTCGACATGGCGCATCCGGAGCCGCGCCGCGTACAAAAATGGTTGTTTGGCAAGCGCACCGCCCGCATTGGAACAATGATTCCGCTGCAGATGTCCGTCTGCTCAAAGTGCCGTTCGCGCTTTTTGACCATGGAGTATCTGCCGATGGTGGTTCCGGTCGTGTTTGGCATTGCCGCGCTGCTCTTCTTTACGGCGGACGCGGTGAAGGGTCCGCTCGTGGATATCTCCATGTTCGCGCCGTTCGGCGCATGGCTGCTCAGCGTGCTCGTTGGCGCGTTGATTGGCCGGCTGGTCGCGAACGGCCTGGCAAAACGCTGGGATGCGGATATGTATGTGGACGTGATGCAGCATCCCGTCATCGTGGAGATGACCGAAAAGGGTTGGACGCCGATCACCGCGAAGTCGCGCACAAAGCTGCTCTTCAGCAAGAGCCGCCTTTCGCGCGGTCTTGGCACGGCGGACGATCCGGACGTTGTCGAATAGCGCCATTTCAGAAGAAACCGTTTGACAAAACGGGGTGTTTTCTGATAAAATACTAAGTTGCCGGTTCCTGTTGATTGCAGCGCAATCAATCGAGGAAATTACCCGGATACAATGTCCCCAACAGGGGTTGCTGGGGACGCAAAACCTGGACCGTTCGCCGCGCAGCGGCGGGGCGTCCGAACCATCGGATATCATGTCTCTGGCAGAGGTTGCTGGGGACGCAAAACCTGGACTGTCCGCCGCGCAGCGGCGGGGCAGCCGACCCATCGGATACAATGTCCCCAACAGGGGTTGCTGGGGACGGTAATACAGATAGATTTTTGCAACCGATTTTAAGAAGTTTTAAGGAGATTGATTCATGCCGACCATTAACCAGTTGGTTCGTAAAGGCAGAGAGCAAGTGGAATACAAATCCACTGCGCCTATTCTGAAACAGTGCCCGCAGCGTCGCGGCGTTTGCACGGCGGTTCGTACCATGACGCCGAAAAAGCCGAACTCCGCTCTGCGTAAAATCGCGCGTATCCGCCTGACCGATGGTCTCGAGGGTACCGCATACATCCCCGGCATCGGACACAACCTGCAGGAGCACTCCGTCGTGTTGATTCGCGGCGGCCGCGTCAAGGACCTGCCGGGCGTTCGTTACCACATTATCCGCGGCGCACTCGACACCGCGGGCGTTGCCAATCGCAAGCAGAGCCGCTCGCTCTACGGCGCGAAGAAGCAGCAGAAGAAGAAATAAGGGAGGGTCGAACAATGCCAAGAAGAGGATTTATCCCCAAGCGGGAAGTACTGGCCGACCCGATCTATAATAGTCTGGTCGTCACCAAGCTCATCAACCAGGTCATGCACGACGGCAAGCGCGGCGTTGCGCAGAAAGCCGTTTATGACGCGTTTGATATGATTCGCGAAAAGACCGGCCGTGAACCGGGCGAAGTCTTTGAGCAGTGCATGAACAACATCATGCCCGTTCTCGAAGTCAAGGCCCGCCGCGTCGGCGGCGCGACCTACCAGGTCCCGATCGAGATCCGCACCGAGCGTCGCCAGACCCTCGGCCTGCGCTGGCTTGTTTCATTTGCGCGTAAGCGCAGCGAGCGCACGATCAGCGCGCGTCTCGCCGGCGAGATCATGGACGGCGCAAACAGCCAGGGCAACGCCTTCAAAAAGAAGGAAGACACCCACAAGATGGCCGAAGCGAACAAGGCGTTCGCGCACTACCGCTGGTAAGCGCTGCAACGCCATTTCGGCGGTCGGCGCGGTACATAAGCAGGAGTTGTCCCGGTTCACGCATCGCGAAAGCGGCTGGATGACGGGAAGCAATTAAGGAATCTACAAGCCACGGGCCTGCGGTTCGGAGCAATTCATCCGAGCCGCAGACCCGCGCAATACTGTAGGGGAACAAATTTCAACCAGTAAAGGGATACGATTTTGCCGAGAGATACATCACTGGAAAAAACCCGCAACATCGGGATCATGGCGCACATTGACGCCGGTAAAACCACGACGACGGAGCGAATTTTGTACTATACGGGCAAGATTCACAAACTCGGCGAGGTACATGAAGGCGCTGCCGCCATGGATTATATGATTCAGGAGCAGGAGCGCGGCATCACGATTACGTCCGCCGCGACGACTGCCTATTGGCGCGGACACCGCATCAACATCATCGACACGCCAGGCCACGTGGATTTCACGATGGAGGTGGAGCGCTCGCTCCGCGTGCTCGACGGTGCGGTTGCCGTATTCTGCGCGAAGGGTGGCGTGGAGCCGCAGTCCGAAACCGTTTGGCGTCAGGCGAGAAAGTACGGCGTGCCGTGCATTGCATACGTCAACAAGATGGACATCACCGGCGCGAACTTTGAGAACGTCTGCAAGATGATGCGCGAGCGCCTTGGCGCAAACGCATTGCCGATTCAGCTGCCGATTGGCGCGGAGGACACCTTCCGTGGCATCATCGACCTCGTATCGATGAAGACGGAGATCTATTACAATGACGACGGCACGGATGTTCGCGAGGAAGAGATTCCTGCGGATATGCTGCCGATGGTCAAGGAACAGCGCGCGCTGCTGCTGGATTCCATCATCGAGGAAGACGAGCACCTGATGGAGCGGTACTTCAACGGCGAATGGTTTACTCCGGAAGAATTGATTCCCTGCATCCGTAAGGCGACGCTCTCCGGCCGGATCGTGCCCGTGACCTGCGGCACGTCCTACCGCAACAAGGGCGTTCAGCCGCTGCTGGACGCGATTGTCAACTACCTGCCGAGCCCGCTGGACATTCCGGCTGCGGTTGGTACTGATAAGGACGGCGAAGGCGAGATCATTGTGGAACCGAAGGACGACGCACCGTTTGCGGCGCTCGCGTTCAAGATTCTGTCCGATCCGTTTGTCGGCAAACTTTCGTTCATCCGCGTATACGGCGGCACGCTGAAATCCGGCTCCTACGTGTATAACGCGAGCAAGAACAAGCGCGAACGCGTTGGCCGCATCATGATGATGCACGCCGACACGCGCACCGAGATTGAAGAAGCGCACGCGGGCGACATCGTCGCACTCGTGGGCATGAAGGACACCAGCACGGGTGACACGCTTTGCGTGGAAAACCATCAACTCCTGCTGGAGAGCATGGACTTCCCGGATCCGGTCATTCAGGTTGCCATTGAACCGAAGACGAAGGCCGGCCAGGAAAAGATGAGCCTCGCGCTGATCAAACTGGCGGAGGAAGACCCGACCTTCCGTACCTATACGGATCCGGAGACGGGGCAAACGATCATCGCGGGCATGGGTGAGCTCCATCTGGAGATCATCGTCGACCGCTTGATTCGCGAGTTCCATGTGGAAGCGCGCGTCGGCAACCCGCAGGTTTCCTACAAGGAGACGATCAAAGCGCCCGTCAAGGCGGAAGCGCGTTATGTGCGCCAGACCGGCGGCCGTGGCCAGTATGGTCACGTGGTCATCGAACTCGCGCCGCGCGAACCCGGCGCCGGTTACGAATTCATCGACAAGATCGTTGGCGGCGTAATTCCGCGCGAATACATCCCCGCCGTCGACAAGGGCATTCACGAAGCGCTCAAGAGCGGCAAGCTCGGCGGCTACGAAGTGGTGGACGTGCAGGCGACGCTGATTGACGGCTCCTACCACGAGGTGGACTCCTCCGAAATGGCGTTTACCATCGCGGGCTCGCTGGCGCTCAAAGAAGGTCTCGAAAAGGCGCAGTGCGCGCTGCTCGAACCGATGATGAAGGTCGAAGTGCTCGTTCCCGAGGATTACCTTGGCGACGTCATGGGCAACCTGACGTCCCGTCGTGGCAAGCTCAGCGGAATGGAAGCTCGCCAGAACGTGCAGGTGATCGACGCGCTTGTGCCGCTTTCGGAGATGTTTGGTTACGCAACCGACCTTCGCAGCCGCACGCAGGGCCGCGGAACCTTCACCATGCAGTTTGCGCACTATGAAGAAGTTCCCAAGTCAATCGCCGAGACAGTGGTTGGCAAAAATAATTACCGTTTATAAAATACGATTGAACGACTGAAGGAGAAATCTTATGGCAAAGGCAAAATTCGAACGCACGAAGCCGCACGTCAACATCGGCACGATTGGCCACGTTGACCACGGCAAGACGACGCTGACGGCGGCGATCACGATGGCACTGGCGCAGGTAAACGGCGCGAAGGCCATGCGCTACGACGAAATCGACAAGGCGCCGGAAGAAAAGGCTCGTGGAATCACGATCAACACCGCACACGTTGAGTACGAGACGAATGCGCGCCACTATGCGCACGTCGACTGCCCAGGTCAC
>JAYFPQ010000136.1:0-23601 GCA_034927595.1 Christensenella sp. | reverse complement strand
GAAGCAACGCCAACGCCGGAAGCGGTCGTGCTGGAGACCTCCACGCCCGCTCCAACGCCCTCGCCTTCCCCGACGCCGGACCCCGCCATGAACCCCTCCACGCTGATCTGGATGAGCGATACGCAGGGGTACTCCTCGAGTTATCCGGAAACGCTCGCCGCAATGACGCAGTGGATCGTCGACCACAAGACCGATCTCAACATACAGTATGTGCTGCAAACGGGCGACATTGTAAACGATACGACGCGCGAAAAGGAATGGCAAAACGCAACCGCCGCGTTCGATACGCTCATCGGTCAGGTTCCGCTGATTGCAATTGCGGGAAATCACGACATCGGCGGCGTTGTGCACAACTACAAAGCATTTCACGAAATGATGCTGCGCCAGAACTACGAGTCCTACCCGACGTTTGGCGGCGAGCAGCCGCTCGGACGCGGACGCTACGATCTCGTTACCATTGGGCACGAGGACTATATCCTGCTCGGGGTTGGCTACTCCGTGCAGAGAACGGATGCGGCCTGGCTCGACGGCGTGCTCAAGCAATATCCGGATCGAACGGCGATTCTGCTCGCGCACTGGTATCTGGAGCTCGACGATCAGGCGTTTTCCGCCGACTCGGCCGTGCTGCACGACATTGTTGCGGCGAATCCAAACGTGCGCTATGTGCTCTGCGGCCATCGCCACGGAATGAAGCGCGTCGCCGAGTTATACGACGACAACAACGACGGTACGGACGACCGAACCGTGCAGGCCATTATGGTGGACTATCAGGCACTGCCGGACGGTGGAAGCGGGTACTTGATGATCATCACCATCGATCCCGTTACGCGGGAGTTCAAGATCACGTCGTACTCGCCCGTGCTGGACGACTACAACTTTTTCCCGGACGAGTCGATCGAAACCTACACCCTCCCGCTGTCCACAGTCGCCGGTCAATAAGCCGTCGCAATCTCAAACAACAAACAAACGCCCGGCTGTACCGGGCGTTTTGCATTGTCACACGAATTCGATTGCGTTATTCCATGCTCTTGCAGGCGCAGCTTTCCGCCGCGTTGATTGGCTGATGCTGACCGAGCAGCCAGAGGAACTCTTCCTCCAGCATCGGGCGTGCGTAGAAATATCCCTGTATCTGCTCAATCCCCAGCTTGCGGACAATCTGATCCTGCTCGTTTGTCTCTACGCCCTCCGCCAGCACGCTGACCTGCATGGACTGCAACCCGCTGACCACGGTTCGAAGCAGCGTATAGCCCTTTGAGCCATCCGTCAGATCGCGAATGAATCCTTTATCGATTTTTACGCATTGAAATGGCAGGGTCATGACGTTGACCAGATTAGAATATCCCGTACCGAAATCGTCGAGATAGACGCCGATTCCGCGTTTGTTGAGCTCGTCCATGGTGTTGCGCGCGCGTTCCAGATCGTCCAGCAGTACGAGCTCCGTAATCTCCAGCTTGATGCGGCAAGGGTCAACCTGATACTTTTCCAGCAGCATTTCCAAGTGCCGCACCGTGTCGTCAAACTCGTCCTGCTGCGCCGAAATGTTAATCGAAAGCCAGCCGACGTTTACATGAGCATTTGCCTGCAGGAACCGGCAGGTCTTTTCCATGACCATCTTGCCAAGCTGAGTTGCGATTCCGCTTTCAATCGCTATGGGGATAAACTCGCTCGGCGAAATCGGTCTTCCGTTTTCCTCATTCAAGCGAAGCAGAACCTCGCCGCCGGAGAATTGCTGCCGAAACGTGTTATAGACCGGCTGAAAATTCAGAAAGAAGCTGTCCTCGCGCAGTGCGTTCTCCATCCGCGCGGCAATGTAGGTTCGCCTGCGGAACTCCGTTTGCAACCGCTCGTCAAATCGAACCGGCTTTCCGGATCGTTCCTTCTTGGCCACCAGCATTGCGTATTCCAGCGAACCAATCAACTCGTCCACGCTGGACGCATAAGCGGGGCATAAAATATCCGTCAGAAGCGCCTGCAAAATAACCTCGTTGCCTTCCACCTGCCACGTTTCGGAAAAACGGTTCGCCAGATTGGCAAAAAACGCTTCGTAGTCCTCGTCGTTCATTTTCGTTACGATCAGTGAAAATTCCGCGCCCTGCACGCGATAGGTCAGCACGCGGAGATCCGCCTGCGAAAGGTAGGCCGCAACCATGCTCAGCACGCGATCCCCCGCGCGCTGCCCATGCTGAACGTTGATGCTCTTGAAGTTTTTCAGTCGAAGCAAAATGACGTGAAACGGCTGCGCTCGCGTGGTCAATCGCGTCAGCTCGGTAAAAAACGCTTCCCGCGTCGAAATCTCGGTCAGCGCGTCGACCCGCGCGCGCTGTTGCTGCCCGGTGATAAACAACGTCAGCAGCGAGAAGCCAATGATTGTTCCGGTGAGAATCGTATTCGGGAACATGTATTGCGTAAAACCAAGGATGGCGGCAATGCTCGGCAGCGTATAGACGATCATCCGCATCGATTTGCGAACATGCTTATGCCAGAGCAGGTAGAAGAAAATGACGCTTGCAATCGCGATGGCAAGAAACGCAACGCCAATGCTGTTGAGCGGCCCGCGATGATAGATATTCTGCTCATCAAAATAGAACAGCCATCCCGTTTTGAGGTTGACCAAGATCAGCGCCAGTTCCAAGATCAGAAAGAACGAGGAAACACTGAACGCAATACGCAATCGTCCGTGATGATAGCGCACGTCCAACAGGGTCATATAGGTCGTCAATGAAATAAGCGCAGACAACACTGCTACGGAAGCATAGTAAAACGTATTGAAGTAGTAATTCATTCGAATGGAAGCAAGTGTGTTGTCCTGAATCGCATAGATGGAAAGAATGTTGTTGAAGATCGCAACCAATGCAACGATCAGACTGACCTGAAATGCCGTTTCCTTCGGCGACGGGCGGTTTTTGTTCAATACGGAATAGACGCCGATTAAAAACAGCATCACGCACGAAATATACTCAGGTACCAGGTTGAAAGTCATAGTCCCTTCGTCTCCGTCGAACGATTCATGGTTCTATACATTCTACATCATCGGTTAGATAATTACAACTCTTGTTTTATATGTAACAATTTTCTTATTAAATTTCAACGAGTTTCGATCATAATTCAGGTCAGAATTGCCTTTCTAGGGAAGTATGACATGTTCGCTTGTGACATAATAAACGCGCGCCGTTCTTTTACCGGCACGCGTTTTAATACAATGTAACGAATTTGATGGTTCTGAATTGGAATGTTTATGCAAGTCAACCGAAAGAAGGCCGATACATGTCCTCGTAGTAGGCTGTATACTCGCCGGAGAGGACGCGATTCATCCAATCCGTGTGACCGCAATACCAACGAATGGTCTCGTCAATTCCCCGCTCAAAGGTGTACGCGGGTTGCCAGCCGAGGCGGTTCGTGATCTTCGTGTTGTCAATCGCATAGCGCCGGTCGTGCCCCGGACGATCCTTTACGTAGGTGATCAAGCTCTCGCTCGCGCCCATGGCCCGAATGATCTGGCGCACAATCTCGATGTTCGCGCGCTCGTTGTTGCCGCCAATGTTGTAGACCTCGCCCACATCGCCCTTGGTCAGAACGGTATAGATCGCGCTGCAATGGTCGGAAACATGCAGCCAGTCGCGAATCTGCATGCCGTCGCCATACACCGGTAACGGTTTGCCTTCCATGCAGTTATGGATCATGAGCGGAATCAGTTTTTCCGGGAATTGATAGGGGCCGTAGTTGTTGGAACATCTGGTGATGTTCAGCGGCAGGCCGAAGGTTTCGAAGTATGCGCGGCAAACGAGGTCCGCGCTGGCCTTTGCGGCGGAATACGGGCTGTTCGGCGAGAGCGGAGTCGTTTCCGTAAACATCCCCTCTTTACCCCGCGCGCCGTAGACTTCGTCTGTAGAGACCTGCAAAAACTTGACATCGGGCTGAAACGCGCGGCTGTACTTATCCGCAGGATCGAGCTTCCAGCTCTGCTTTGCGGCGTCGAGCAGCACCTGCGTGCCAATGATGTTCGTCGTTAAAAACACTTCCGGGTCGACGATGCTGCGATCCACGTGCGACTCCGCGGCAAAATTGATCACGTGCGTTATCGCATAATCGCGAAAGATTTCGCCCATTTTCGCACGATCGCGAATATCCGCGCGGATGAAATGGTAGTGCTCGTCTTCGGAAATGTCGCTCAGGCTTTCGAGGTTGCCCGCATAAGTCAGCGCGTCTACGTTGATCAGCCGGTGTTCCGGCGCGTGATTGCGCATCCAGCGAATGAAGTTGCCGCCGATGAAACCGGCGCCGCCGGTGACGAGTATATTCATGTTCAGCCCTCCTGTGCGAGTGCAATCAAATACTGGCCGTAGTCCGTCATATGCAGCTCTTCACCGAGTGTTTTGAGCTGTTCGGTCGTGATGAACCCGCGCCGCCATGCAATCTCCTCGATGCAGGAGATGTAAAATCCCTGCCGCGACTGAACGGCTTCCACGTACTCCGCCGCCTTGAGCATGCCTTCCGGCGAGCCGGTGTCGAGCCATGCCATGCCGCGGCCGAGCAGCTCAACGTGCAGTTCGCCCAGCGTCAGGTATGCGTTGTTGACCGCGGTAATCTCAATTTCGCCGCGCGCAGACGGACGCACATGCTTTGCAATCTGCACCACGCGGTTGTCGTAGAAGTAGAGCCCCGGCACCGCGTAGTTCGATTTCGGATGCTCCGGCTTCTCCTCAATGGAGAGCACGCGCTGATCCTTGTCGAATTCGACCACGCCGAACGAACGCGCATCCTTGACCGGATAGCCAAAGATTGTTGCGCCGCGCTCGCGCTTCATCGCTTCCTTGAGCGTTGCGGTCAGATCCTGCCCGTAAAACACGTTGTCGCCAAGAATCAGGCAAACCGCGTCGTCGCCAATGAACTCCTCGCCGAGGATAAACGCATCCGCTAGCCCGCGCGGCGTCTCCTGTACTTTATAAGAAAAGCGCATGCCCAGCCGTTCGCCGGTGCCCAGCAGGCGCTCATACACAGGGGTGTCCTCCGGCGTGGAGATGATCAAAACCTCCGTAATCGAAGCGAGCATAAGCACGGAAAGCGGATAGTAGATCAGCGGTTTATCATAGACCGGTAAGAGTTGCTTGCTGACGGCCTTTGTACTCGGGTACAGGCGCGTCCCTTTTCCACCCGCGAGAATAATGCCTTTCATATGCGCTCCTCTTTGTTCTTCCTGTATTGAAGGTTCGCTGGGAATGCGTACGGTTTCGCTAACCGGTTGCGGTTGCTCGTCTTTTACAACGGCAAAGGGATCCGTGCAGGGCACGCAGCCGTCGTCCGCCGCATTCAGATCCGTCAGGCTCGAAATGTCGAATCCTTCCGTGCTCTCCGACATGAACACGACCTTAATCGTCATGAACATCAGCTGCAAGTCGTGAATGAGCGAACAATTCTCAATGTAGAGCATGTCCAGTTTGAGCTTGTCCTCAAAATTCGTATTGTATTTTCCATAGATCTGGGCATAGCCCGTCAGGCCCGCCTTAACCTTCATTCGATAGCGGAACTCCGGCATGCGCTCGCAATAGAAGTCAACGTTTTCAATCCGCTCCGCGCGCGGGCCGACAAGCGACATTTCCCCGTGGAGAATGTTGAAAAACTGCGGCAGTTCGTCGATGCGCGTCGCGCGAATGAACTTGCCAAACGGCGTAATGCGATCGTCGTTTGCCGTCGTAAACTGCGCGCCGTTCTTTTCAGCATCCACGATCATGCTGCGAAATTTATAAAGAATGAAACGCTCATAATTTCTCGTGTAGCGCTCCTGCGTAAAGAACACCGGCCCGCCGTCCTGCAGCTTAATGATCAACGCAGTCAACAGCATGATCGGGCTTGTGAGGATGATGCCAATCAGCGAGAGCACGATGTCCATGATGCGCTTGACCACCAGTTGCTCCACGGAGAATGTGTGGTTGCGGCATTGGTACACCAAAGAATCGCCAATGATATTTTCGTGCGCATTATGAAAGATGATGTCCTCCACCGTTGGCAGCACGAAGAGACGCTTGTTGTGCTCGAAGCAATACTCCGTGAGTTCCAGCCGGAGGTCACGCGAGATGTCGCCCATAAACACGGTGGTATATGGATCGATGCGCGCCTTGATCAGCTCCACATCCTCGGACTCCGAAATCAGTGCGCAGATCTCGTGCCGCTCCTTCATGGAGCCAATCTTGCGAAACGTGCTGACCTCGTGGCGGTCCTTCGAGCAAACGACGACGGACTTTCGAGCCGGATACAGCAGGTAATACAGCCGATCCGCACCAAAGTACAGAATCAGCCCCATGCCCCATTGCACCAGTGTCATCATCGCGAGCGGAGACACCGGCAGGAGTTGCTTGGCCGTCAACGAGAGAATGAAATAGAAGATAAAGTTGGAAAGAAACGTCGAGAGAATATAGGTAAACGTCATCTCCCGGTAGCGCATGGTTCCAATGTTGAAGCAGCGATACGTCGAAGCGAACGCCAGAAACACCACGAGATACAGAAAGACGAAGACGACGAATCCTTTGAACCAGAAATCCGTCTCCGGGTAATAATTCAGCACCAAATACAAAAAGGCGCCGGCGGTTGCCGCCGTGATCGCCAGTTTGCATAATAAAATCAGTGAGCCCTTAAACCGTTTGGGAGAAAATTTGGACACCCTGCAATTCCTCTTTTTATGCGCAGCCGCATTAGTTTTTTCGGCGAATGTCAAAACCAGATTTCTGCTCAACACAACCGCCGGATCGATTGTAGCATGCGCGCGCAAGACTTGTCAAACCGCGGGTACTCCACGTATCTTCGCGAATTCGACGTTACGGTTGCCTGGGTTCCGCCAGCGCAGTCTGCGCTTCGCCTGCCGCGTTTTGCCGCTGCATTCTCTGTTTGAAGTAACGTTCCAGCAAGGTCAGCGCGAGTCCGGCAGCGAAGAAAATCGGGCACGCCCACGTGAGCTTGGGCAGAAGGCCGGGCAGCACCAGCGCGACGGAACCGACGACAAATCCGATCACCGCGGCATAGGACATCGCGTGGTGCCGTTTGAGCATTCGATTCACAATTTTGATGATCCCCAGCGAAACCAACGCAAACATCGCCGTCATCACCAGCAGCGGCAGGAACGATCCGGAGAGCTTTGCCAGCACCGCCGGTATACCGCCGCTCGCCAATGAGTTGAAGTCCATCACGCTGGCAATCGCCGAGATGACCGCCGGGTACAGGCCGAGATAAACCAGAATGAACGAGGAGCTGATGCCCGGAATCACCGTCCCAACGGAGAGCACCGCGCCGGAGATCAGCGCGCCGGGAATCGTCAACACCGCGGTTTCGTTGTTGGTCGCAACGCTCGACTCACCAAGCGCGAACAGCAGAACAAATCCGAGCCCCAGCACCGCGGCCAACACGTGTTTCCAGCGAATCTTGGGGGTGTTATGCTTGACTTCCGCGAGAAGTTCCGGCAAACTGCCGAGCACAAGGCCCGTAAACAGCGAGAGCAGCTGCACTTCGTAGCGGTCGATCACCATGGTTAGCACGTTGCTGGTCAATAATATTCCGACTCCAACGCCGATGGCCAGCGGAAACAGATAGCGGAAGTTCTCTTTTGCGTTCTTTAGAAAGTTGCCGATTGCAGACATTGCCTTCTCGTAAATTCCAAGGCTGATCGCAAGAATTCCGCCGGAAACTCCCGGCGGCACGCCGCCAACGCCCATCACAACGCCGCAGACCAACCGGTAAAGAATGGATTTGATGCTATTGTCCGTCTCCATCTTCTCCGTCGTTTCCGGGATACTTGTTTCTGATTTTGCGTCGTTGTTCTTCATGCTACCTCTTCTTGCAACTCACTCAGCCGTTTCCATATTTTCAAAAGCATCCGATCCAATCGATCCCAAATGACTCGTAGATACAATTATAAAATTCGACTCATTATATCAGGAATCCGTCTATGCTCGCGTGAAATTTCGGCAAACTTTCCTTTATCACGCTATTTTTTCGGCTTGTTTGCCGAGATAACGGTCCGATTTTAGCATTCAAAATAATATATTTTCAAAAATTCGGGTCAATCCACTACCTATAGTATATACAAGCGTGTTTCAAACCGGATTTTCAATTGTTCCCGCATTGACAAGTCGAAAACGGTTGGTTATAATAATCACGTAATTACTGGAAACGTTTCCAGTAACGTTTCCAACACAACTTGTATATGTTCTCTTCATATCCGCGCACCGAAGCGTATTCGCTCAATTATCTCCCCTTTTCATGGTTCTAGAAGTGTCGTTTTAAAGTGAATCCGTCAATCATAATTCCTAACAACCGTCGAAATCCAAACAAAGGATTAAAAAACCAGCATGACAAACATCAAGGATCTTGCGCAGCATTGCGGCGTTGCGGTGAGCACGGTTTCCCGTGTGCTGAACGAACATCCGGACGTGAGCGAGGAAACGCGCCAGAAGGTGCTCCGCGCGGCCAGCGAGCTGCACTACATTCCAAACACCAGCGCGCGAAACCTTGTGCGCACCACCTCGGACACCATTGCGCTGCTGGTAAAAGGCGTGAATAACCCGTTCTTTGCAAAGCTGATTAAGGTTCTGGAGCGCGAGATTGCCCAGAGCGGCTATACGCTGGAGCTGCACCAGATGGACACCTCAGAGGACGAGCTTCGCATTGGCGCGCAGCTGACCAACGAGCGCAAGCTGATCGGCATTCTGTTTCTTGGCGGACGGTTCAATTATTCGCCAGAAGAGCTCTCGCTCATCAAGGTGCCCAGTGTGTTTTGTACCTATACCAATTCGTTTGGAACGCTGAATGCGGAGAGCTACAGCTCCGTTGCCATCGACGACAAGAACGCCGCGCGGTTCGCGGTGGATACGCTGATCTCCCGCGGACACCGCCGCATCGCGATTTTAACCGACAATCAGGACGATCATTCCATCAGCGAGCTGCGCTTTCAGGGGTATCAGGACGCGCTCAAGCGCCACAATATCCCCTTCGATCCGACGCTGGTCGCCTGCACGGGAACCTTTTCGGACATGGGCGCCATCTACCGCGCAACGAGTGAACTGATCGAGCGGGACCGCTCGTTTACGGCAATCTTCGCCATTGCGGACCTCATGGCGGTTGCGGCCATCAAGGCACTCAGCGATCATGGTCGCCGCGTGCCGGAGGATTGCTCCGTCGTCGCCATCGACGGATTGGAACTCTCGGAATACCTGCTGCCAACGCTGACCACGCTTGTGCAGCCGGTCGAAGACATGGGCCTCGCCTGCGCAAACATTTTGATTGAGCTGATCGAATCGCGTGGGAAGCACCGGCAGGTCACGTTTGAAACCTTGCTACGCGAGGGCGGTTCGGTTCGACGGCTGAATGAGTAACGACAGAATAGAAGAAATCGCATCTTATCCAGAGAAATACAGAAAATCTTGAGTCTATGCGCAAAAGCGCTGGAGAATACAAGAAATCATCTCATTAGAAAATCACAATCGAATCTATGCGCGAAAGCGCTGGAGAATACAAAAGGAAAGGGAAGGAACGATTTGTGAAAAAACTAATTGCTCTGATTCTGGTAGTCCTGATGAGTGTCGCATGCTTTGCGTGCGCAAAACCGGCAGAAGCGCCCGCGACCGAGGCGCCCGCGGCTCCCGCCGCGACCGAAGCGCCTGCAGCGGAGGCCCCCGCCGCAGTCGGCAAGGTTTACTATCTCAACTTTAAGCCCGAGGCGGACTCCGCCTGGCAGGCGCTGGCTGCGCAGTATACCGAGAAGACCGGCGTTCCGGTCACCATTGTTACCGCCGCTTCCGGCACCTATTCCGAAACGCTGACCGCCGAAATGGACAAGGGCGCGTCCGCTCCTACGCTGTTCCAGTGCGGCAATAAAGCCGGTCTGGACACCTGGGGCGACTTCTGCCTGGATCTGGCCAATACGCCCGTCTACGCCGAAATGACCACGAACGACTTTAATCTCTTTAAAGAAACCGGCGAAGTTGCGGCCATCGGCTATTGCTACGAGTGCTTCGGCATCATCGTCAACAAGACGCTGCTCGAAAAAGCCGGCTATACGCTGGATGCGATCAAAGACTTCGCAACCCTGAAGGCCGCGGCGGAAGACATCCACAGCCGCGCTGCCGAACTTGGCTTCGACGCCTTTACCTCCTCCGGCATGGACGGTTCGTCCAGCTGGCGTTTCTCCGGCCACCTCGCGAACATGCCGCTGTTCTATGAGTTCCGGGATGACGGCGTGACCGCGCAACCCGCGACGATCACCGGCAAATACCTCGAGAACTACAAGAACATTTGGGATCTCTACATCAACAACTCCGCCACCGACCCGAAGCAGCTCGCGTCCGCGACCGGCGATCAGGCGGAAGCCGAGTTTGGCGAAGGCAAGGCCGTGTTCTATCAGAACGGTTCCTGGGAATACGCCAACCTGACCGGCAAGTACGCCATGAGCCCGGATAGCCTCGCAATGATCCCGATCTACTGCGGTGTACCGGGTGAAGAGAATGCCGCCGTCTGCGCAGGCACCGAGAACTGCTGGGCAGTGAACTCGAAGGCCGCGCCGGAAAACATCCAGGCGACGCTCGACTTCATGTACTGGGTCGTCACCTCGGACGAAGGCACCAAGATGATGGCCGAGCAGTTCGGGCCCATCCCGTTCAAGAATGCAAAAGCATCTGAAAACGTGTTCTTCAACGACGCCAACGAGCAGCTTGCCGCAGGCAAGTACGTGGTCACCTGGGCGTTCAACTTCACTCCAAACGTTGACCCGTGGCGTGCGGGCGTGGTCGCCGCTCTGACCCAGTACTCCGCGGGCACCGGCCCTTGGGACGACGTGGTCACCGCGTTTGTCGCCGGCTGGGCAACGCAGTACGCCGCGCAATAAACGCGAAACAAGCTCCTGCAACTCCTTGGGGGCGAGTGGAAACGCTCGCCCCCTTCTGCACATAGCACCAAGGGAGGTCGCCATGAAACGCAGAACCAGAGTCTCCAGCGCATCCGTCAGTTCGCCCTTGATCCGCCGCCCCATTCAGCGTAGCTTTCCGCTGTTTCTGTTGCCAACGCTCGCGGCGTTCTGCATTGGCTTCATTTATCCGTTCTTCAAGGGCGTCTACCTATCCTTCTGCCACTTTACGACAACCAGCAATGCCCGTTGGATCGGTTTGGGCAACTACATCAAGGCATTTCACGACGCATCCTTCGTGCATGCGTTTCAGTATACGGCGCTCGTCGCGATTGTATCGCTGATTGTGATCAACGTGCTCGCGTTCGCCGTAGCCTATGCGCTCACGCGCGGCATCCGCGGTTCCAACGTGTTTCGAACCGTGTTCTTCATGCCGAACCTGATCGGCGGCATCGTGCTCGGCTACATCTGGTCGATGATCTTCGACGGGATTCTCTCCCGCTATGGCACGTCGATTGTGCTGAGCACCACCTACGGCTACTGGGGTTTGATCATCCTGATGGCCTGGCAGCAGATCGGCTACATGATGATCATCTACATCGCCGGCCTGCAATCCGTGTCCACGGATATGGTTGAGGCGGCGAAGATTGACGGCGCGAACGGCTGGCATACGCTCTGGCACATCACGATTCCAACCATTATGCCGTCTATCACGATCTGCACGTTTTTAACGCTGACGAACTCGTTCAAGCTCTTTGACCAGAACCTCGTGCTCAACGGCGGGCAGCCGTTCACCTTTATGGCGGACGGGACGGTCATTCGCTCCACCGAAATGCTCGCGCTGAACATCTATAATACGTTCTACCTCAACGCGAATTCGCGCGGAACAGGGCAGGCCAAAGCGGTGCTGTTCTTCCTGCTGGTTGCGGCAATCGCGCTGATTCAGTTCTCGGCAACGCGGAATAAGGAGGTGCAGCAATAATGCGGCGAACCAAACTGCAAAAATCGGTTCAGACGGGCTTTTTCGTCCTTGTCTGTATTCTCTACCTGTTACCGATCTTCATCGTGCTGATGAATTCGTTTAAAACGAACGCCTCCATCAACACGAGCACCTTTGCGTTCCCGAACAAGGACACGTTCATGGGGTTCTCAAACTTCATCAACGGCATCAACGTTGGCGAGTACCCCTTTCTGAAGTCGGCGCTTTACAGTCTGCTGATTACCATCACCTCCGCCGCGTTGATTCTGGTCTGCACGTCCATGGCCGCGTGGTACATCTCCCGCGTCAACAGCGTGATTGCTCGAATCGTGTATTACCTCTGCGTGTTTTCAATGGTCGTGCCGTTCCAGATGGTCATGTTCACGCTGGCGAAAACCGCCAACACGCTGCACCTCGACTCACCGTACACGATCCCGATCATATACCTCGGTTTCGGCGCGGGGCTTGCGGTGTTTATGTTCGCGGGCTTCTTAAAGGGCATACCGCTGGAGATTGAGGAAGCCGCCGCCATCGACGGCTGCGGGCCGATCCGCACGTTCTTTTTGATCGTGTTCCCCATGCTCAAGCCGGTGATGATTTCCGTTGGCGTACTGGAGATCATGTGGATCTGGAACGACTACCTCCTGCCATACCTCGTGTTGGATCGAACGAAGTACAAGACGATTCCGATTCACATTCAGTATCTACAGGGCAGCTATGGTCATGTGGATCTGGGCGCGGTCATGGCGCTGATCATCATCAGCATTGTGCCAATCATCGTCTTCTACCTCTCCGCGCAGAAGTACATCATCAAAGGTGTTATTCAGGGTGCGGTCAAAGGATAACGAAAGCTCTGCTGTTCGCGAATTTATTTCGAACGCTTATATTTCTGTTGCCCTTTGCACCAAACACGGTATAATGAAACGAAATTTGAAACGAATGGTTCCGCAAGATCGGTGGAAAAATTGGTGAACCATATGAAACGCTCCTCCGGCATTCTCCTGCATATCTCTTCGCTCCCTTCCCCCTACGGCATTGGCACGTTTGGGCAGGAGGCGTATGACTTTGTCGACCGGCTCGTGCGCGCCCGCCAGGGCTACTGGCAGGTGCTTCCGCTCGGGCCGACGAGCTATGGCGATTCGCCATACCAGTCGTTCTCCGCGTTCGCGGGCAACCCGTATTTTGTCGATCTGGACACGCTCGTTCAGGAAGGGCTTTTAACGCACGAGGAGGTCTCGTCCGTCGAATGGGGCGGTACGCCCCGGTCGGTCGATTTCGGCATGCTCTATGTGCTCCGCTTTCCGGTGCTGCGTACGGCGTTTCTGCGCGCGCAGCAAAACGACGCCTGCATGTGCGCGCTCGACCGGTTCGCGGCGGAAAACGCCGGTTGGCTCAACGACTATGCGCTCTTTATGGCGCTCAAGGACGAGCACGGCGGCGCGGCCTGGGAACTCTGGCCCTACGATGTCCGCATGCGCGAGGAGGCGGGGCTTCAGGCGGCGCGCGAACGCCTTGGCGAGAGCATCCGGTTCTATCAATTCATTCAATACAAGTTTTTTGAGCAGTGGGGCAAGCTTCGCGCCTACGCAAACGAACGTGGCGTCAAGATCGTCGGCGATCTGCCGATCTACGTACCGCTCGACTCGGCGGACGTCTGGAGCGCACCATGGGAGTTTCAATTGGACGAGCAGCGCCGCCCGACCTGCGTGGCGGGCGTGCCGCCCGACTACTTTTCGGCGGACGGTCAGCTCTGGGGCAACCCGATCTACGATTGGGAACACATGAAGCAGACCGGCTACGACTGGTGGATGCGGCGCATGCGCTCCGCATGCACGCTCTTCGACTGCGTCCGGATCGATCATTTTCGCGGGCTGTCTTCCTATTGGAGCGTGCCCGCGGACGCGGAGACCGCGCGAAACGGCGAATGGATCAAAGGCCCCGGAAGGGATTTTGTGGATCGCCTCAAAGAAGCGTTCCCCGATTTTGAGATCATCGCCGAGGATTTGGGCTACCTCACGGACGAGGTGCGCCAGCTGCTCGCGGACAGCGGTTTTCCGGGCATGAAGGTGCTCCAGTTCGCGTTTGACGCGCGCGAGCCGAGCAATTACCTGCCGCATACCTACGGCAAGCACTGCGTCTGCTATGCGGGTACGCACGACAACACCACCGTGGACGGCTGGTTCACGGAGGCTGCCGAGGAGGATGTTGCGTTCGCAGTTCGCTATCTTGGACTCAACGACGAGGAAGGCCGTGTTTGGGGCATCCTGCGCGGCGGCATGGGCAGCGTTGCCCAGCTCTTTCTAGCGCAGATGCAGGACTATCTCGGTCTATCCAGCGAGAACCGGATGAACACGCCCGGCACGCTCGGCGGCGGCAACTGGCGTTGGCGCATGCTCCCGGGCGAGTTCGACGAAGCGCTGATTGCAAAGATCGCCGAGATGACGCGCATTTACGGGAGAATCTAATACAAGTCAAACAAAAAGATGGAACCGCTTGGTTCCATCTTTTTTTGTTTGTGTGCGTTATGCTTTCTTCCGAATCGGAATCCAAACCTCGCTGTAGTAGTCCGGCGACGCGGGGTTTCCGTCGGAGTACATTTCAATCTCCATGTACTGCGCTACCTCGTAGACGCCGTTGGTCGGCAGCCATTCGGAGTAGATTTGCCTCGTGACCTCCTGAATCGCCCCCGGCATCGCGCCGACGCAGGCAAACCGCGCCCAGAGATGCGCCGGAATCTCGCGGGTGGTCAGTCCCTCCGGCAGCTTCGTGCCGGGTTTGAGCACGTCCGCAATCATATAGGGAAAGTTTCCGCTCGCGTCCGCGTCGAAGCAGATGCCGAAGACCGGGCAGACCTTTTGCTGCAACCCTTTCTCCATAAACTCCTGCCAGAATTTCGGAATCTCCTGCTGGCTGGAATCCATTTGGAACGCTCTCTCCACCCCTGCTACCGTGAATGCATCCATCTGTTCAATCTTGTAGTTCATGATATTCGCACCCTCCATTTTGATCGATATTGCAAGGGGGTTCTGGCAGCGCATCAGCGTGCTGAGCCGTCGCGCGCTGGTCGGGGTTACCCCGTGAAAGCGCGAGAACGCCTTCGTAAAGCTCTCCGGCGTGTCGTAGCCATACTTGAGCGCGAGGTCGATCACCTTGGTGTCTTTTGCCAGCAGTTCCTGCCCCGCGAGCGTCAGCCGCCGCGCGCGGATGTATTCGCTCACGCTCATGCCCGTCAGCGCCGCGAACGTTCGCTCCAGATAGAAGCGCGAGATGCCGACGTGTCGCGCGGCCTTCGCGCTGTCCGCATCCTCCAGCAGGTGCCGCTCTATGTAGTTCAGCGCGTCGTTCAGGCTCTCGACCAGTTCCAAGTGTGCTCCTCCGCTTCAGTTTCTCGCCGTGTTGTGCCGTCCGGTTGCCCTTGCTGGATTGATCCTATCAGACGGAGCTCCGCGCGTCCTGTCTTTTCTTGTCAGGATTTGTCCACGTTAGACGGCGGGTTCGTAGACGATTTCCTGTGTACCCTGCTCGAGCAGGCGCGCCGCGCGTTCTCCGCTCGCCAGCCAGTCCTCGCGCCGTTCCTCCGGCAGAATCAGCGGCATGCGGTCGTGGATAAACGAAATCTCCTTTGCCGCGGGCGCGGTAAATATCACGAACACCGGCGTCTTTGCCCCCGCCTCACTGCGGTAGACACCCGCAAACGTAAAAAGCCCCGCCTGCTGCGGGTGCAACCGATATTTATACTTCTTTCCCTCGCGGGTTTCCCATTCAAAATAGCTCGATGCGGGAATCAGACAGCGCCCGGAACGCGGGAGTTCGCCAGCCCGCACTGCGCCCGCTTCCGCGAGCAGCGGAGAACGGAACATCGGCTTTTCGAGCACGGTTTCGCTGCGCGCGTTGATCACGCGGCCCTTGCCGTCGAAGCGCGAGAAGCCCCATTGCATGATGCTCGGCCCGTCCGGCAACAGCACGGGCACATGGTCGGTCGGAAATATCTCGCCGGTCTTGCGCAGCAGCAGCGCCGCTTCCTCCGGATTTCGCTGGTAGAGCAGCGCGATCACCGCGCGATACTGCGCCTCGTCGTCGTCCGTATAAAACCGCCCGCACATACGCTCGTCCCCTTTCGGCCTCGTCAGCCCAGCCAGATACCTACGCCAATGCCCATGATCGAGCCAATCAGCACCTGCAGCGGTGTGTGCCCAATCAGTTCCTTGAGCTCCCACTCCGGCAGCTCGATGATCTTGCCCTCTTTGATCAGATGGTCGATGATCGCGGTGATGGTCACCGCCTGCTTGCCCGCCTCCTGGCGTACGCCGCGCGCGTCGTGCAGCACAACGGCGGTCAGAATCAACGAAACGGCAAATTCAAACGAGCTCGCGCCATATTGCATCACCGTTGCAGTCGTCAGCGCGCAGACGGTTGCCGCGTGCGAGCTCGGCATGCCGCCGCTGCCCACGAGGCGCTCCAGCTTGAATTCGCGGTTCATAATGGTGTAAAGAATCGCCTTTACCGCCTGCGCAATTGCCCAACCGGCAATCGCGGCAAGCAGAATTCGGTTCTGCATGAGATCTGTTAAAAACTGCAACATAATATTCTTCCAATACTCAATATTTGCAGTGGCAACAACGGTTGTAATCGTTGTGAGAGTATTGTAACGTACAGCCGCTTAGAATTCAACCTTAGAGCCTATGGAGCCCGCTTATCCTCACCATTTGATATATTTGAATACAAGCCTTGACAGGCCCCAAATGGATGGCGTACGCTTGACAAATGAAAAAACGATTTTACCTGATTTTGATCTCATTTTTGATGATGGCTGCGTGCCTGCTCCCCGCTTTTTCCGTGGCGAAGGCGGAAGGCACCGGCGATACGCGCCTGACCTTTGGCGCGGACGGCACGTTTACGGTGCTGATCCTCTCCGACCTGCAGGACACGCAGTATACGACGCAGCTTGTGCAGAGCAGTTCGCGCGGCGTCATTGCCGAGTATCCGGCCGATCTCATCGTGCTGCTGGGTGACCAGCTGGAAGGGCCAAGTCCCGTGCTCAGCATCGGCAACGGCGAGCAGAACTGCAAGCAGACCATCGAAACCTTATTGAAGCCGATCATCGACAGCGGAATTCCGTTTGCCGTCGTCTTTGGCAACCATGATTATGAAACGCCCATGAGCGTTCGCGATCAGGCGAAGATCTACGAGTCCTACGAAACCTGCGTCGGCGTTTCCTATGGCCGGACCTCCACCGAGGACGGCGCTTATGTATTGCCCGTCTACGAGCGGGACAGCGACCGTCGCGTGATGGCGCTCTATTTCTTCGATTCCGGTTCCTATCTACCAAACGGGGATTACAACACCGTCTCCAAGGAACAGGTCGACTGGTACAACGAGCAAAGCGCCGCGTTCCGTACGGAAAACGACAGTCAGGCACTGCCCTCCGTGGCGTTTTGCCACATTCCGCTGCCGGAAATCTACAATCTCTTTACCGAGGTGGACAAAGGCACCAAGGGCGCGTTCAAGGGCGTTGGCGTTGGCGCGGGCAAGTATTACCTGCCAAACAACGAGCGAATCTTTACCGGGGACGTCAACGAGTCTCCCTGTCCCTCCAGCGAGAATTTCGGCCTGTTTGACGCTTACCGCCAGAACGGGGATGTATTTCTCACCGTCAACGGCCACGACCACGTGAACTCCTTCATCGGCAATGTGGACGGCGTCGACTTTGCCAGCGCGCCGGGCAGCTCCTACACGAGCTACGGGCGCGAGGATACGCGCGGCGTCCGCCTCTTCCGCTTCACCGAGCACTGCGTGAAGGACTACGAAACGCTTCATGTTCGCTACAGCGACTACAACACGCCCGCGAGCTTCGGCTTCCTGCGGTATTACCTCAGCACGACGACGGGCATCTACAACGCCATCAAGATAGTTCTGTTGATGGTGATTCTCCTTGCCGCACTGGTGGTGCTGATTGTTCTGATCGCACGGAAAAAGAAGCATGCGCCCGCCGCGGAGCAGATTGCACAGTCGAGCGACGAGTTTGACGACGAGCCCGCGCCGCAGGATCAAAAGACCGAGTAAACTGGTTTACGCCTGACACACAAAACTCGATAACAAAAAATCCGCCTTTCGGCGGATTTTTTAGATGCGTTCGTTTAGTCGATGTCCGCGTTCAGCAGTTCCGCCTGCGCGGTGGCCGCCAGCTCGCCAACCAGATCGTGCTCGTAATAGCTCACGATGCAGTGCATCGGGCAAACGGGAATGCAGGCACCGCAGCACGTGCAGGTGCTTTCGTCGATCTCCGCAACGCCGTTGACGACGCGGATCGAGTTCGTCGGGCACTGCTTTTCACAGCGCTTGCAGGCAACGCAGGCAGTTTTGCATTGCAGCCGCGCAATACGCCCTGTCGCCTTGTTTCGGCAGAGCACGGTCACCGTCTGCTCCTTCGGCAGCATCTGAATAATCCCGCGCGGGCAGGTGGCAACGCACATACCGCAGCCGGTGCAGACGTCTCCGTTGATCACAGCGACGCCGTCGATCATCGAGATCGCGCCAAACGGGCAGCGGTCTACGCAGTCGCCCAAGCCCACGCAGCCGAATTCGCAGGCGGTCGGCCCACCGGCGAGGCTGCCCGCCGCGCGGCAGGACGGAATACCGCTGTAGTCGTAGCGTACCGTCACGTTCTCACAGGTACCCTGGCAGCGCACGCGCGCCACGAGCGGTTGCATTGCAGCCGCGTCGACGCCCATGATCGCAGCGACGGCCTTTGCCGTCTTCGCGCCGCCGGGCGTGCAGGCGTTGGCCGGGGCGTCCCCGCGCACAACCGCCTCCGCATATCCGTCGCAGCCGGGCTAGCCGCAGGCACCGCAGTTTGCGCCCGCAACCGCCGCGCGAATGGCACTTACGCGCTCGTCCACCTCGACGGAGAATTTCTTGTCGGCAACGCCGAGCAGCAGCCCAAAGAGCACGCCGAGACCGCCGAGCGCAAGGATTGCGTAGAGAATCGGAAGATATTCCGTCATCTTACATCACCCCCGCACACATATTGGAAAATCCGAGGAACGCTAGGCTCATGAGCCCCGCGATCACCAGCGAAATGGGAAATCCCTTCATTGGCGCCGGAACCTTTGCGGACTCCAGTCGCTCGCGAACGCCCGCCATCAGCACGATGGCCAGCAGGAAGCCCAGCGCGCCAAACGTTCCGTTCAGCACGGAGTAGAGCAGGTTATAGCCCTCCGTGATGTTGAGAATCGTGACGCCGAGCACGGCGCAGTTCGTCGTAATCAGCGGCAGGTAGATGCCGAGCGCGCCGTAGAGCGACGGCGCGGACTTCTTGAGGAACATCTCAACCACCTGCACCAGCGAAGCGATGACGAGAATGAACGCGATGGTGTTCAGGTATTCGAGTTTCATTGGCACGAGCAGGTAGTAATACACAAAGTAGGTAAACAGGCTTGCCAGCGCCATGACGAACGTAACCGCCAGTCCCATGCCAAACGCGGTTTCCACCTTGTTGGAAACGCCGAGGAACGGGCACACGCCGAGAAAGCGCGAGAAGATATAGTTGTTCGTCAGAATGCAGCTGAACATAAAGAGCAGAATTTTTACGATCGGGCTCATTCGCTCTTCGCCTCCTTCCGTTTGCCAATCTTCAGGCTCGCGGCGTTAAACAGACCGAGCAGCAGGCCAAACACGATGAATCCGCCCGTCGGCAGAATCAGCAGCAGCATCGGCTGATAGCCCGCGCCGAACACCGGCGTGCCAAAGATGGTTCCGTTGCCAAAGATTTCGCGGATGCTGCCAATCAGCGTCAGCGCAATCGTAAAGCCAATGCCCATGCCGATTCCGTCCACCGCGCTGTGCAGCACCGGATTCTTGCTGGCGAACGCCTCCGCGCGAGCGAGGATGATGCAGTTCACGACGATCAGCGGCAGAAAGATGCCGAGGCTCTGATACAGCGCCGGAAGAAACGCAGTCATGAACATCTGCACCATTGTAACGAACGTGCAGATGACGATGATGAACGCCGGAATGCGAATTTTGTCCGGAATGAACTTTCTGAGCAGCGAGATGACGATGTTGGAGCCGACGAGCACAAACGTCGCCGCCGCGCCCATGCCGATTCCGTTCGTCGCGTTCGTGGTCACCGCCATCGTCGGGCAGGTGCCAAGCACGAGCCGGAACGTGGGGTTCTCCGTGATAATGCCGTTGAAGAATATGCTTCCGAGCGTGTTTTTCTGTTCCATATGGTTATCCCTCCGTCGGCGGAGTAAGGCTGCCGAGCGCCTGCACCGCGTTGTTCACCGCGCCGGTTACCGCGCGCGAGGTGATGGTTGCCGAGGTGATCGCGTCGATTTTGCCGCCGTCCTTCGACAGCGAAATCGGGCTGGTCTGCCCGACGAACTGTTCGCCGAACCATGCCTCTTTGGCGCGCGCGCCGAGGCCCGCCGTTTCGGCAAAGCTCGATCCGCCAACCGAAACGCCCGTCACGGTTCCCGCAAGGTCAACGCCAACCGTGATTTCAATCTCCCCGCCGTACCCTTTGGTCACGATGGTTCCCGTCTTGCCGGTCAGCTTGCCCGCGGCGTCATAGCCCGCGTAGGCGTTAAGAAGCCCTTCCGGCGCGGTCAGTTCGGTAAAGGTTCCCGCCGTCGGCAGCACGCTCCGGCGCGCCGCGTCGGCCGCAACGATCGCCTGCTGCGCAATCGGCCCGGACGTAACCATGTTGGTCGCGCCCAGCGCCAGCCCCGCCACGGCGGCGATGGCAAAGAGCTTTAAACCAAGGATCAATATTCTACGCACGGGACTTCACCTCCCCGTAGATTCTTCCGCGCGTCACGCGGTCGATCAGCGGCGTAAGCACGTTCATCAGCAGAATCGCGTAGGTCGTGCCTTCCGGATATCCGCCGAATGCGCGGATCAACGCGAGAATCAGGCCCGCGCCCGCCGCAAAGATCATCTGCCCCTTATACGTCATTGGGCAGGTGACGTAGTCCGTCGCCATGAACACCGCACCAAAGAGCACACTGCCCATCAGCACGCCCTGGAGCGGATCGCCGCCAAACGCCAGCGTAAAGAGCATGAATGAGGCGATCATCGTCACCGGAATGTGCCAGGTGATCGTCTTTCGCAGCAGCAGGTACGCAAGACCCAGCAGAATCGCAATCTTGCTGACCTCGCCGATGCAGCCCGGAATCCGGCCGAGGAAGAGGTCCATCATCGACGGCGGAATCACCGCGTTCGCCGTTGCGCTGGAAACCGCCTCTGCCGATTGGGAGAAGATCGCAAGCGGCGTTGCGCTCGATACCCCGTCAAACGGGGTTACGTAGGCACTGCCGCTCATCAGCGCGGGCCAGCTGGCGAGCAGCACGGCGCGCGCGGCAATCGCGGGGTTTACAAAGTTATCGCCAATGCCGCCAAATAGCTGCTTGACGAGAATAATCGCAACCGCGCTGCCGATGACGAGCATCCACCACGGCGCGGTGGACGGCATGTTCATCGCGAGGATGACGCCCGTGACCACGGCGGAGAGGTCTTTGATCGTAACCGGCTTCTTCATCAGCAGCTGCCAAAGCAGCTCCAGCAGTACGCAGGACGCGACGCAGATGAGCACCACACGCGCGGCGTTCCAGCCGAAGAACCAAATGCCCGCGGCCACCGTCGGCAGCAGCGCGGTCAGCACGTCGCTCATCAGAATGGTCGTGGTGTTTCGCGCAAAGATGTGCGGCGCGGTAGAAACGGAGAATCGTTGTTTTGTTTCCATTTGGTTCACCTCCTCGCCTTTGCGGCAAGCTCGTCGCGCGTTGCTTTGAACGACGACGAGAGATAGCGCCGCGCGGGGCAGATATAAGAGCACGCACCGCAGAGCACGCAGTCCATAAGACCGTGCTTCTTAGCGGTTTCGAAATCGAGCCTGTCGATGTCCGTGCGCATCAGGTACGGGTGCAGCCCGATTGGGCAAACCTGTACGCAGCGCGCGCAGCGAATGCAGGCGGATTCCTCCATGTCCTTCGCCTGCTGCTCCGTAAAGAGCACAATACCGTTTGTCGCCTTCGTCATCGAAACGCTGAGATCCGGCGCGCATAACCCGGTCATGGGCCCGCCCGCGAACACCTTCTTCGCGCATTCGCGGAGCCCGCCGCAAGCGGCAATCGCTTCTTCATAGCGCGTGCCGATGCGCAACAGCAGATTGCTCGGTTCGTTGACGCAGCCGGTCACGGTCGTAATACGCGATACAACGGGCTTGCCGAGCGTCACCGCGTCGCAGATCGCGGCGGCGGTGCTCATGTTGAACACCAGCGCGCCCGCGTCAATCGGCAGTTTGCCGCGCGGCACTTCGCGCCCGGTCACGGTTTGAATCAGCTGTTTTTCAGAGCCCTGTGGGTACTTCGTTTTCAGCGGCAGCACACGCAGTTCCGGATAGGCGGAGGAAGCCAGTTGCATGATTTTGATTGCGTTCGGCTTGTTCGATTCAATGGCGATTACCCCGGCCTTGACCCCCGTCGCTTTCAGAATCAGGCGAAGACCGTCCACGATCCGCTGCGGAAACTCCAGCATCAGGCGGTGATCCGCCGTCAGATAGGGTTCGCACTCCGCGCCGTTGAGAATCACGACGTCGGCCTGCTTCCCTTCCGGAATCGCGAGCTTTATATGCGTTGGAAACGCCGCGCCGCCCATGCCGCAGATGCCAGCATTCTTGACCGCCGCGAGAATGGCGGCTGGCTCGACCTCTTCCACCGACCCGGTCGGGGTCAGCTCGACCCAATCGTCCTGACGGTCGTTCTGAATGCCAATGCAAAGTTCCGGCGCGGCGCGCAGTTGCTGACGCTCCTCAACAAACAGCACCTCGCCCGATACGCTTGCATGCACGGGCAACCCCAGCCCGCCAACCGGCGTGGCGATGACCTGGCCGAGTTGGACGCGCTGCCCCTTCTCCACGCATGGTGCGCTCGGCGCGCCGAGGTGCATTCCCATCGGAATGACCACGATGTCCGGCACGATCGCGCGCACGGGGCTTTCTTTGGTCAGCGGCTTCCCTTCGCCAATCCGGCGAAGCGGGTGTATTCCGCCTCGAAACGTTTTGTTCAAACCTCTCCACCTGCTTTCTTTTTGATCGACACACTGAAAAACAGCGTTCTATATGGAAAAAACAGCATCCTATCCCGTGCTCAGGAAAAACATCCTGCACATCGTATTGTTTTAGTCCCACGCGAGACCACATTGTTCCGCGTGGAAACGGATGAACTGTATGAATCGATCTTACCATTGTACAGGCCGTATGACTCGTTTGCCTGTTTCAAAATGAAATGGTTGTCTGTCCGATTTCGAACGATTTCGATTATTTTATACTGATATCCGCCGGACGTAAAAAGAATCGCCCGATACGGCGATTCTTGTTTCGCTTATACTTTTATTGACTTACCCCAAGATACTTGAGGATACCGGTTACAATTCCTTTCGCCATGGTCTTTTGAAACTCCGCGTCGTTGATCTTCTTATCCTCCGCAGAATTGCTGATATGCCCGATAAACAGCGTACAAACCGGGGCGTTTGTCTTGTTGAGGAAGGTTTCGTCGGTCTTCGAGATTACGCTTTCCCCCTTAAAGTCACGCAGCGGCAGACCGGTTGCCTCCACATATGCGTTGAGCACCTCGTTGGCCAGTTTGTCGCAGTCCGACTTGCGATCGTGCTTCTCCGGCACCCAGGCCATCGCTCCTCGCGTATCGGATGCACCGACGGAATTGCACTCCACTCG
>JAYFPQ010000150.1:0-32062 GCA_034927595.1 Christensenella sp. | reverse complement strand
GAAGAGACGGCGGCGCATTTCTTCGTGACGAAGGAATACCTGAGCAAGGTATTCAAGATGAAGTTTGGAGAAGGGTTCACCGAATACGTGACAAAACTTCGCATGGAGCGCGCGCTGCGTTTGATGTGCGAATACGACATTGCGATCAAGGACATTGGCCCCGCGGTCGGGTATCTGGACACCGCGCATTTTTATCGGGTGTTTAAAAAACACTTTGGATTTACGCCGGGTCAAATGCGCGCCGCATTAAATATGAGCGATAAAACAGCAAAAGAATAGCAACGGCGTTTCAAAAACACTTTGGGTTTACGCCGGGTCAAATGCGCGCCACATTAAATATGAGCAATGAAACTGCAAAAGAATAGCAACGGTGTTTCAAAAACACTTTAGGTTTAAGCCGGGCCAAATGCGCGCCGCATTAAATATGAGCAATGAAACAGCAAAAGAATAGCAAATGGAAAGGTCCTCCGTTTGCGATATGGTTGTATCACAGTTCTACAACATCATATCTGTTTGGGAGGAAGAGAAATGAAAAAAGTAATTATCTGCACCATGGCCCTGTTGCTTGCGTTCTCGGCGATTGCCTGCGCGGCGCCTGCGGCTACGACAGCACCGGCAACCGAGCAACCGGCTGCACAGACCGAAGCACCGGCGGCGGCTCCGCGCGAAGCGGAACTGAACATCATGATGAGCTTTCCGCAGTACATGGATCAGTGGGAAACCTACTGCAACCAGTTTGAGGCGAAGGTGCTCGCAGAGCAGAACATCAAGCTCACCATCAACCTCGAAATGCCGAGCTCCGATCAGTATGAGAGCGTCCTTCAGGCGCGCCTGACCGGCGACGACGCGCCGGATCTCTACACGATTCATCGCAACAACCTCAAGGTCTACAACGAAGCGGGAAATCTGGCCGACCTGAGCGATCAGCCGTTTGTCGCAAAGCTTTACGAGAACGTTCGCGACACCGTGACCGTCGATGGCAAAGTCCTCGCCGTGCCGATCGAATCCATGGCGTGGGGCGTGCTCTACAACAAGGCGATCTTCAACGAGTGCGGCCTGACCCCGCCGAAAACGCTGGACGAGTTGAGAAACATCGTTACCGTGTTGGAATCCAAGGGATATACGCCGTTCATGCTCGCGTTCCAGGAACAGTGGGTTCCCCAGCTGATGACCGCGCTCACGCTTGGCGACAAAGTCTCGGGCGAGCTGACGGATTGGGTGGATCGCATGTATCAGGACACGGGTTCCTATGAAGAGGTTCGCGAAATCTTCGACGTCATCGACCTGATCATGCAGCATGGCACCGACCGCGCCATGGAAGAAGGCTCGCAGGCGGGCGCCGCGGACTTTGCGAACGGCAAAGCGGCAATCTTTGTGCAGGGCACCTGGGCTGCCTCAACCATCCTCGAAACCAACCCCGACTTCCAGCTCGGCGTGTTCGCACTGCCGATCAACAACAACGAAAACTGCACGCGCGTCAACCTCTCTACCTCTACGACGCTGGCAGTGCATCCGTCCAGCAAAGAGATGGATCTCGCGCTCGAATTCGCGAACTACGTGCTGGATGACAAGGATTCCTCCGCGCTGTTCCAGAGCTGCACGTTTAACCCCATTGCCACCTGCCACACCTATGAGGCGGCTTCGTGGGTCAGCGATGCTTCGGCCTATGTCGCGGCCGGACGTGCGTATCAGGACCTCGTGCTGCCTAGCGCCGTGACCGACGAACAGGGCAAACTGCTCCAGGAATACTACGTGGGCAGCATCACCGTCGACCAGTTCATCGCTCGCATGGACGAAGTGTTTAAGCAGGCGAACGCGCTGAACTAAGCAAAGATCCATTCGCAACGTAACCGAGAGGGACGAAAGTCCCTCTCTTTTCAAAAGTACAGCAGGGCGTCCTGCTCAAAACCCCCTTTGCACATTCGCGTGCGGCGCTTGAGGCAACCAAACCTGAGGTAATTAAGCTCCAGGCAACCAAGATAGAGGAAACCATATGAAACAACGTTCGGCGCAGATTGGTCCATCGACGAAGACGCGCAATCAAAACCTGTCGTTACTGCTCTTTGCGCTGCCGGCGCTGGCCGTCTACGCGCTGTTTAAGCTGTATCCTGCGTTTTCCGGTATTTTTTACGCAATGACGGACTGGAACGGCGTAGACAAAGGCTGGTCGTTCATCGGCCTGGAAAATTATGCCCGCGTGCTGCAGGACGAGTATTTCTGGCAGTCGATCCTGTTTACGCTGAAATACGTGATCGTGATGGTGGTTGTGGCAAACGTGATTGCGCTGACGCTCGCGGTTGCAATTGAAACACGGCCCGGCGCGCGCGGCCTGTTTCGAACGATCTTCTATATGCCGAATATGATCAGCATGGTCATAGGCGGATATATGTGGATGTTTATCTTCACTAAGGTGCTCTACTACTTTGTGGACAACTTTGACGGGTTCTCGTTTCTCGACCATATGTGGATCGGAGACCCGCGCTACTCGTTTCTGGCGATCATCATCGTCGCGGCCTGGGGCGCGGTGGGGTACTTGATGATCATCTACATGGCGGCGATTCAGGGCGTGCCGGAGAGCATCAAGGAAGCGTCCGTGCTGGATGGCGCGAACGCATGGCAGCGGTTCTGGAAGGTCGAGTTTCCAATGATTCGTCATGCGGTGACGATCTGCGTGTTTTGGACGCTCAACTCCGCGTTTCAGGTGTTTGACGTCATCTTCACCCTAACGCGCGGGGGCCCCGGCCGCGCGACGCAGTCGGTTGCGATGAACATTTATGAAGAAGCGTTTCGCGGAAACATTCAGTATGGGTACGCAACCGCGAAGTCCACGGTATTGTTCATTCTGGTGCTGGCCATCACGGCAATTCAACTGTCGCTGATGCGGCGCAGAGAGGAGGAGCTATGAAAAAACGAAGCGTTCTGTCCATTGCCGTATACGTCTTTCTGGCGCTGAGCGCTCTGTTTACGCTCTCGCCGTTGATTCTGGCGCTGCTCAACTCCTTTAAGTCGAACGGAGAAATCCTCACCAACGTGCTTTCTCTGCCAACAGGTATCAGCGGCGAAAACTACGTGCGAAGCTTCGACAAAATGCACTATCTGCGTAGCCTGATCAACACCGTGATTCTCGCGGTGGGCAGCGTATCGCTGATTGTTCTGTTCTCCGCGCTCGCAGGCTGGAAGCTCTGCCGAACCAAGACGAAGTTTTCGAAGTTCCTGCTCTCGCTGTTTATCTTCTCCATGCTGATTCCGTTTAACTCGATCATGATTCCGCTGTATAAGGTCGTGATGACGTTCAACATCAAGAATTCGTTGATCGGGCTGTGCTTTGTGTATGCGGGGCTCGGCGTGAGCATGGCGATTTTTCTCTATCACGGGTTTGTAAAAGGGATTCCAAAGGAGCTGGAGGAGGCCGCGGCAATCGACGGCTGTACCCCGCTGCAAACCTTTTTTCAGATCGTTTTTCCGATGCTCAAGCCGGTTACGGCGACCATCTGCATTACAAACGTGCTCTGGATTTGGAACGACTTTTTGCTGCCGCTGATCGTCATCTCAGACAACAAAAAGTACACGCTGCTGCTCTCGACCAATACGCTCTTCGGACAGTATAGTTCGGACTGGTCGGCGATTTTGAGCGCGTTGGTGATTGCCGCGCTGCCGGTGATCGTATTCTACGCGCTGCTGCAAAAGCAGATTCTAAAGGGCATTACGGATGGAGCGATGAAGGGATGAAGCATACGTTTTTAAAATGCCGCGCGGGAGAAATCTTCTGCGGGGAAACGCCGGTTTTGCTGCGCGGGTTTGGCTTGAACGGCTGGCTGCTGCCGGAAGGTTATATGTGGCAGATGGAGGGGACATACGACCGCCCCCGCCGCATCGAGCAGTTGATTGAGTCGCTCTGCGGAGCGGAATACGCCGCGTCCTTCTGGACGGCGTATGAGAAGCACTATATCACGCAAGCGGATATCGCTTGGATTGCGGGCAAGGGCTTCAACTCCGTTCGCCTGCCGCTCAATGCCAGAAGATTGTTTCGATTTGAGCACGGAAAAGCCGAGTTTGTGCCGGGCACGCTCGCGTGCGTTGACCGGTTGATCGACTGGTGCAGGGAGTTCGGCATCTATGTGATTCTCGATATGCACGCGGCGCCGGGCGGGCAAACCGGGCAGAACATTGACGACTGCGAGCACGATTTGCCGGAGCTGTTTACAAACGAAGTTTATCAAGATCAGCTTTGCGAGGGCTGGGAGCTTTTGGCAAAACGATATGCAGATGAGCCCGTTATTGCGGCGTATGACCTGCTCAACGAGCCGCTGCCGGACTTTTTTTGCCAATACAATGATCAGCTGCTGCCCCTGTACAGGCGCTTGATCCGGCAGATTCGGGCGATCGATCCGAACCACATGATTATGCTGGAGGGCGCGCACTGGGCAACGGATTTTTCCGTGCTCAACGACATGTCCCGCGCGGAAGCCGCGGAGAACATTGCGCTTCAGTTTCACCGGTATTGGAGTGCGCCGGACGAAGAGAGCCTGGACGGCTATCGTCAGGCGGCAGACCGGCTGGGCGTTCCGCTCTATCTGGGCGAGAGCGGCGAGAATAATCTGGAGTGGTATACCGCGATGTTTCCGCTCTGCGAGCGATTGCACATCGGTTGGTCGTTCTGGAGCTATAAGAAGATGGCCTGCGAAAACTCGCCGGTCACGTTCGCGCGGCCAGCCGGGTGGGATCTGCTGATGGAGCAGATTCGAACAGGCGTGGCCATACCGAGAGAGCAGGCGCAGCAAATCTTTGATGAGTTTCTGTCCTGCGTCGGCACGCCGATCTACAACGATCGCGTTCTCGGCGCGCTGACTCGCACGCCGCCGTTTGTTCTGCCCTGCGAAGCGTTCGACGAGAGCCGCATTGTGAGCAGGCGAATGCCCGGCGCGAAACTGCGCCCGCGCGAACAGGCAACCCTGCTGTTTCAGGACGGACACCAAGGAGAACCGGACTACAGGCGATTGAAGGGTGAACAGCAGCCGCCGAGCGAAAACATCGTTGTGCGTTTATATCAAGGCGACGAGATTCGCTTTCTCGTTCGAATGGAGCGCGCGCCGGCTTGCGCCCGGTTCCACGTTTCCGGCGATGGACGGTTCGAAGTGCGTTGCAACGATGCGCCGCTGGCCTGCACACAGGAGGCGGACGGCGCATACGCTTTCTGCATCCATAGTACGGGAGAAAGCATTCTTTCTGTTCGTTGCTTGGAAAAGAGCGTCGATGCGGATTATTTCGAATTCCTTTGATCCGCTACTTGATATAGAGTAAGGCAGATTGGTTCCATCAAAAAAGGCACACGAGATTCTAGAATCTCGTGTGCCTTTTTAGATGAACGTGACGAAAGTTCCGGCTCGAACGGAACCTTACTCTGGCCAGACCTCGATCGTGAGGTCGCCGAGCGGATAGGCGCAGCAGGGGTGGATATACCCCGCCGCCGCGTCCGCCATGCGCCGGTGATCGAGCGCCTCCGGCAGAAATACCTCGCCGGAAATGACTCTGGAGTGGCAGAATCCGCATTCCCCGCCACGGCAGCGGCTCGGCACCGCGATGCCCGCGCGCTCCAGCGCGGCAAGTACCGTTTCGGATGCCGCCATGGGTATGGCCTTCGTTTCCCCGTACAGGCGAACGTTTAGCGTGAAGCTCTGGTTCGCGACGCCCGGATAGCCCGCAAGCTTCGCGGGTGAGGCGGGCGCGGGGTAGAGTTCGTGGCGGATGTGCTTTCGCTCGAGACCGAGCTTTTCCAACTCACGATCCACAAACGCATACATCGCCGCAGGACCGCAGAGGAACACGCTGCAATCTTCGCCGCCGCAGGCCGCGCGGATGCGCTCGGCGGTGATAAAGCCATACTCGTAGCCCTGCTTTTGCTCGTCGCTGAGGATGTTGATGATCTTTACTTTGCCGGTCGCCTTTGCGATGTCCGCAAGCTCGCTGTGGTAGAGAATGTCGCATTCCTTGCGGCTGCCATAGAGCAGGGTGAGTTCGAAATCCTCAATTCCGTCGCGAATGGCATACGCCATCGAAAGAAACGGCGTAATGCCGCAGCCGCCCGCGAGACCGATAACGCGCTTTGCGTCCCGAAGCGGCTCGTAATAAAACGTTCCTTCGGGGCCGGAGGCGGTGACGACGTCGCCCGCCTTCCAGTGGTCGAGAATCCAGGGCGAGGCAAACCCGTCCATCTGGCGCTTGATTGTAACCGCGTACTTTCCTTCGGTTGCCCACTTGGGCGAACTGGAGATCGAGTACGGACGCGTCAGCACGGAGGAACCGATGGTCAGGCGAAACGAGAGATACTGTCCTGCGCGAAACAGCGCAAGGTGTTCGCCCGTGAGCACAAACGATTTTGCGTCCGCGCCGTGCTCAATGACCTCGGCAATCGTGAGCTTTTGCTCCTTCGGGTGCAGCAGGCTTGCGAGCTTGTTTGCGCCGCGCTCGGCGCCGAGCGGCGCGGTCGACCCGCAGGCGAGCGCCTTCTGGCGCGCGGGCACCATCTTTTTAAAGTAGAGCATGTCCAGCAAGCCAAGGGGCTTTACATGAAAGTTGAAGTCGTTCATTCTCCCGCCTCCTTCATGTCCGCGAGGGTGAGCTTTGCGGTGAGTTCGCCGTTGAGATAGGTCGAGCTGTAGCCGTAGATGCGCGGCCCGTAGCCGCCCGCAAAGCGGATGCCGGGCACGAGCTGATCCTCCTTGAGCATCATCAACCGCGGCAGCATCGTATCCCAATCCCCACAGGAGTAGGCGTACATCGCGCCTTCCGGATTGAGCGTATAGCGCGCCATGGTCGCCGGCGTCGCAATCTCAATCTCCTCAATATAGGGCGTGAGGCGCACGCCGACCTGCTGCTCGAAATCGCGAATCATGTGCTCCGCAACCTCGCGTTTCTTCGCGACATAGTTCTCGGGGGAGACCGTTCCCCAGACGTCCGTATTGTAGAGCGTCGTAAAGCTCATGATGCAGGTGCCCGGAGGCGAGCAGTCCGGATTCGCGCGGTTGAGGCAGACGGTTGCCTGCATCGGATGGTCGTTGAACCCGTCCGCGCGTGCGGCCTCCTTGACGGTATCCATGGATTCGTAGATGAAGTAGCTGTAGTCCTTTAGCCCCAGCTCGTCCGCCGTCCGGTTTAAGCCGAGATAAACGACGAACCCGCGCGCGCCGATGCGCCGCGCGTTGACCATGCGCGTCTGCCGCTCCGGCACGTCGCTTGCGCCCATCATGTCCCCGAAGACGGCGTTCGGTGAGCAGCAGGCGAGCACATGCGCGGTTTTCAAGATCCCCCGCGACGTCTGCACCCCGACCACGCGTCCGTTTTCCATCAGGATTTTCTCCGCGCGGGTGTTGTACCAGATTTCCCCGCCGAGTTCGCGAACGCGGGTTTCGAGCGCGGTGGAAAGCTCGTGGGAACGCATGCGCGGAATCCACGCGCCCTTGGTCAGATATTTGTAGAGCATGGCTGCAAACAGCGCAAAGTTCAGCTCCTTGGCGCTGACGCCCGTATAGCACCAGTAGGCGCAGAGAATACGCTGCGCTTTCTTGGGCATATGGAGTGCGTTCAGCACACGGCTGACGCTGTATCCGCCGCATTTGAGGAAGTTTGCGTGCTCCTTCATGAGCACCTTGGAGTCCGCCTTGCCGCCGGAAGCGCCAATATACGCCAGCGCCGCCATAATGCTTTCGCAGAGCGAAACAAAGCGCTCCATGGATTTTCGGCTGCCGGGCACATACGCTTCCATTTGGTCGACGAATTCCGAAACGCCAAACGGCATTACGATGTTGAGGTTGTCCTTTCCCTCCGCGGTTGTGATGAGGCGGTAAGCCTCCGGCACCGGCAGAAATTCGACCTCTGCGCCCAGCGTTTCGACCAGTAGACGACGGACTTCGCCGGGGTTTTTCGGCGAGCCGACGTCGCAGAGCTCGTGCAGCGACGGTTCGAATTCAAACCGCCCCCGAACGAAGCTCGTTGCAAATCCGCCGGGCAGGTTATGCTGCTCAAGCAGCAGCACGCTCTTTCCGGCTTTCGCCATGGACGCCGCGGCGGTGAGCCCGCCGTTGCCCGCGCCGATGACGACCGCGTCATACGCGTGTTCCAAGAATCCAACACCCCTTTCCAATTTGACAATGCGAGAGATCATATTGAACGAATTGATAGAACTGCGAAATTAGATAAGATGATCGTGGCATGGCCACCAACCAAATCATATCTTGAATTGTCAACAAATACAAGAAGATTTTGAACAAAATGCAATTGCAAATCCAGATGGAATCGTAGTATGATTTGACCAGTGGCCATGCCATGAACGGAAGAACGGAGCAACGAACGACGATGAAGCAGAATTCGATCACAAAGTTTCAGCCGGAGAGCATCCGCGCGCAAGTTGTGCGGGAAATGGAGAACCGAATCTTCTCCGGTGAGCTGGCCATTGGCGAGCGGCTTCCGCCGGAGCGGGAACTGGCGCTACAGCTCGGCGTGAGTCGCAGCCTCGTGAACCTCGCGATTCTGGATCTGGAGAGCATGGGGTTTCTGCGCATTGTTCCGCGGCAGGGGACGTTTGTTGCGGACTATAAAAACGAGAGCACGCCGCAAATGCTGCTTTCGCTCATGACAAGCGGTGCGGCGGATCACTCCGGCGCGGCGCTGTTTTCGAGCATGATGCAAACGCGCCGCCTGCTGGAGAGCGAGTGTGCGCGGCTCGCGGCGGAGCATGCGACCGAGGAGGAGCTGGGCCGCCTATCGTCCATTCTCGAAGAGATGCGCGCGGCGACGGAGTCCGAACGGTTCTCGGACGCGAACTTCCGCTTTCACCGGACGATGATGGCCGCCTCCGGCAACATCGTATACGCCATGATCTTTCAGTCGTTTGGCGACGTCGTTCGATATTACGTTTCGCATTACTTCACCACGCCCGCGCGCATGCGGCTCTCCGTTGCCCAGCATGAGAACCTGTTTGCCGCTTTGTCCGCGCGCGACGCGGAGCGCGCCGGCGAAGCGATTGGCGTCATCATGGACGAGGGCATTCAAAAACTGACCGAGCTGTTTGGAAAAGGGCGTTCCCGCCGCGGCTGAGCGCGCAGCGAACACACACTTCTCTCTTTTAGATTAGCATATCGTATCAACTTCATAACGGGAGGATTCGAGCCATGAAACGGAAACCAAATCTTCCGCTGATCGTGTGGATCGGCTGCCTATGCGTCATGCTGGCGGCGATGTCGCTCGCCGCCGGAATTCAGAACGATTTCGGCAACATCGAGATCACGACCGGCGCGCTGGAGGCGGAAGGCGGCAGCATTACCTACAAACTCTACCGTCCCGTTTCGGCGACGGCGGATACTCCCGCGCCCGCGGTGCTGCTGATGCACGGCTATCAGAACGACCGGGACACCTCGGCCGCCTACGCGCTGGAGCTCGCGCGGCGCGGAGTCGTCGCGCTGGCCATCGACTCCTACGGCCACGGTTCCACGAACATTGGCATGCTTGCGCGCGGATACACGCACCACAAACTGCCAAACTGGGACAAGACCGTCAACGGGCCGGATCGCTACCTGTTGATGATGAACTTTAACACAAGCGATTTTTACACGAACCTTGCGGACGTGCCGGGTGATACGTTGGGGGACACGTCCATGGGCGGGCGGGAGATGTATGCCTACCTCGGTACGCTGCCGTTTGTGGATGCGGAGAATCTTGGCGTTACGGGCCACTCCATGGGCACCTGGTCGAGCTGGAGCGTCGCTTCGAGCTTTCCGAACCATAAGGCGATTGTGCTGCAATGCGGCGAGCTGTTCCCGAAGTCGTATTACGACAGCGAAGCGATTGATTTTCACAATGTGTTGCTGCTGCAGGCGCGTTATGACGAGTTTGTCTGCTTTCTGGACTACACCAAAGCCGTTCCCGACGAACTGGTTAACACGGAACTGCGCTACGGCGAGTTTGCGAACCAGAGTGGGCCGATCGACTGGAACACCACCTACGGCTCGTTTGCGGACGGCACCGCGCGGCGCATGGAGCTGCTCACCAATGCGAACCACCGACTGGTGACGATCAACAAGCATGCCATCGCAACCGCGATGGACTGGTTCTTCGATTCGTTTGGCGAAACTGCGCCAATCAACTCCGGCAACCAGACCGCACTGCTGCTAGAGACCATGCAGTTTGTCGGCCTTCTCGCCGCGCTGGCAAGCACGCTGCCGCTGTTGCTCCTGCTGCTCAAGACGAAGTTCTTCGCGCCCTGCGCGCAGAAGATGCCGAGCCGTCCGGAAACCCTGCTGCCGAGGAAAAAGTGGTGGGGCGCGGCGCTGACGGCGATTTTGATCAGCGGGTTGTCCTATCCGTTCTTAACGCAGCTGGGGCACGGGCTCATGCCCCTGCCGGAGAGCGTTTTCCGCATGACGATTGGCGACGGAGTGATCACCTGGTTTGTCTTCCTCGCGCTCGTCGCGTTCTTCATGCTGCGGCACTGGTTCCGGCGTGGCGCGGGCAAGCGCATGGGCGAAACGCTATACGATCTCGGCCTCGCTTCGGAAGCGGAGCCCAACCGCCTGCCATGGGGAATTATCGGTAAGTCCGCGCTGCTCGCCGTCCTTCTCGTTGGGAGCGTCTATGCATATGCGGAGCTGTTCCAGCGGCTGTTTGCGCTGGACTTCCGGTTTGTCTGGCCGCTGCTCAAGCCCTTCACCGGCGAGCGGCTGTTGCAGTTTTTCCTCTATCTGCCGTTCTATCTCGTGTTCTTCCTGATCAACGGCGGCGCAAAGCTCTACGGGCAGCTCCGCCAGCCGGAACGCAAGCATCCGGCGGCAACGCAGCTCGTCTGGTGGCTCAAGGGCAGCCTTGTGATGATCGGCGGACTGCTGCTCGTTTGCCTGATTGAGTACATTCCGTTCTTTGCGGGAATCGGGCCGGGCATGGACATCCTGTTTTCGTCCACCTTTGGCGGACCGTTCATCTCGTTTTTGATCGTGATCATTCCGCAGTTCATTCTGTTCTTCTTCCTCTCGACCTATGCGTTCCGCAAGACGGGGCGCGTGTATGTCGGCTCGGTGATGCTGGCGCTGCTGGCCACCTGGGTGGTGACCGCGGGTTCGAGCATGCTGTAACGGGAACTTTGCTGATTACCTGCCGCAGGAATCTACGCGAAAACGGCGGCAAGAACTGACATACTTGCGAACTTTCGGTTGAACAACAAAAAAAGCCTGCGTGGTCAACATCACGCAGGCTTTTTGATTCTGTGTTTCTAGGTTATTTATATGAATTCTAAACCTGTCAGGAGACCGTCTTGAGCACCACGATGACGAAGAACGCGGCGATGGAGAGCGCCGTATACATCGAAAGATACGTGGAGAGCTTTCGCACGTCGCGCTCCTCCGGCAGGAAGAACGGAATGATATACGACGGCGGGAGCAAAAACAGAATCACAAACGCCCAGAGCATCGCAGGTTCGATGGGCAGAAACAGCTTGAGAACGGAGACAAGCGCAAAGCAGGCGAGCGCGAGAAAACCGGCGCGACCGAGCGTTGCGCGCGCGGTAAAGCGCCAGTCGATTCCGCGAAAGTCCAGCCCGAAGCCGATGACAATCAGCATGAGCGCGGCGGTTGGCGCGGAGGCAAACTCCATGACGCTGTAGACGACTTCGCCCGCGGCGGAACGGTTGAGCAGCGCGCCGAGTCCGACGAGGCTGCCGAGCATACCCGCAAAGATGCCGATCAGGATCGGGTTTTTCGCGATGGAGAGCGCGGCGTCCTTTAGGGTCGGCTTCTTTCCGTCGGAGATCTGCAGCGCGGGCACCATAATCAGGAACACGTAGAGCTCCTGCCCAAAGGCGGCGGTTGCGAAGTTCGCGATTTGGGCGTTGCCATAGAGAATGATATAGAGCGCGTACCCCAGCATGCCGGCCTCGAAGCTCGTGTACAGAAAGCGCTCGTAGCGTTCCGCCCGGGGAAACACCTTGAGCGACATTCTGCCGACGAAAAGCCCCAATAGACAAGCAAGAAACACGCCGAGCGTAATGAACAGCATGTCCGTTCCGATGTGCACCTGCAAAAACGCGCGGAACTGAACGATCGGCAGCATGACCTTGAGCACAATGGATTTCAGCCCGTCCACGCCGTCCTGCGTCAAGATTTTCCAGCGCCTCGAAAAATGCCCCACCAGCAGCAAAAAGAACACGGGGAGCACGGTTTTTAAGATGGCGGTCAGCTGCGTCATGAAATCTCCTGATCAATCGATCGTTCCATTGGATTATTGCGGATGATTCCTAATTATAACATAGAAGCCCCCAAACGAGATCGCTTTGGAGCTTAGGTTGGGTGAATTTGCCTCGGACGTTCTTTCTTCGGGTTCTTGCAAAATTCGCGTGTTTGCTTTCCATCCAATTCTCGTGCACGATTCCGCGAAACGTTGAAGCGTAGATTTCGACTGGGTAGATTCAAGCGGATGATGGTATCACTTTTATTGTGCGCGTCAGGCGTTGGTGATATCAGAGAATACAAAGCCTTTTCGGATGATGATATCCCCCATGACGCGCGGATCGGAGGTCTGTATGGTTGCATAGGCGTCTCTGGTGCGCTGGTAGAATTCCTTGCGGGAGATTCGATTGAGGATCAACGGGGCAGGAGAAGGGACGTTTTTGAGCACGTTCTGATAATCGTTCCAGATCTGTGGTTCTTCATAAATCCCATAATCGAGAGACATGATCGTAACCGGAAACTCTTCGTCATTGTCCAGCGGGAAATATTTCAAAATCTCGGCCAACAGTTTATGATTTTCTTTCGTATAGGAATATACGACCTTTTTGCTCATGGCCGACGCCATATAGTTCGCATCCGCGATCACCAACTCGTCAAGATGCCCCATACGGTAAATCACTTCATAGATTTCGGGTGTGATCAGATTCGATATCTTTATCAACATAATGGCATTTCCTCGAAAGACGGCTTATTTGTTCTTACAGAGAATTGTGCGAAATGATTACGGCTGTAATTATATGCCGATCCTGTTTTCTGTCAAGGCTAGCGGTAATTTCGCTTCAAAACAGGCGAGATATCCCTCCAATTTGCATTCTACTAAAAAAACTATGGATGGAAGCAAGCAGTTTTATAGAGACGGACACCGATAGCATTGCCTGAAAGACGATTTAGTTCGGCGTGCAAATATACCAGGATGCGCGCGTGTCCACTTCGATTACTTTTACCTCCGAAAAGCATTTCTCCATTTCGGAAACACAATTTTCCATTTCGCTCTTTGGGTTTTTGATGAATTGAAAATAGTCGCCCCGTTCCAGCCATTCGATCAACGATGTCAAAAGCGACCGTTTCTGGTTATAATCGTAGAGGATGACCTTGCTTTTTGTCACCCGGCGCATTTCGGAATAGAGCTTGATCCGTTCGCTTTTCTGCATTCCATGGGCAACGTAGGAAGCAATGGATAGATCAAACGACCGATCTGCAAACGGCAGCCCCTCAAGAGCGTTTGCTTGCAGAAACCGGATGCTCCCGTTCTCCGGTTGTCGCTTGGCAATCGCAAGCATCTTCTGCGCGGGATCAACACCCGTAACCGCCAAACCGGATTCGGAGAGGACGGAACAGAGGGAACCCGTGCCGCAGCCGACGTCAAGAATGCTGCCGAACGACGCGAGGTCGAATTCTGTCGCCATGTTGCGGATCACTTCGCGATAGCGCTTCTTCTGCCGGTTGTAAAACAAGCCGTACACCGGCGCTATGGCATTAAACAGAAAGCTGCTATTCTTTTTGCTCATAGAAATGCACCTCTTTCCGGCGTTTGTTCGTAACACGCCGTCGTCTGTCCTCATTCTAGCAGAATCGATCAAAAGAAGAAAACGCAAACCATTTCATTCAAGCGTTGAGTTGCCCCTCAAAAGAAAGACGAACCCCGAAATAAGGACATTGAAAGAACGAAACCTGCCAGGAAACGTTATTTTTCTACGCTGGCGCCCGCGCGTTGACTTCTGCAAGCGCCCGGCGTTTGACCGACAATCTTTCGAAAGCACTGCACAAAGTGGCTCTGCGAACAGAACTGATAGAACGCGGCGATATCCGCAATTGGCTCGCTGCTGTGGCGAACAAAATACTCCGCCTCTTCAATTCGCCTGCGCACAATATAGTTGTGAATGGTTTCGCCCGTTTCGCGCTTAAACAGCCCGGAAAGATAGTTTGCGTTGTGATAGACGGCGGAGGCGATGTCGGAGATGGAAAGCGGCTCGCTCAGGTGTGCATCGATGTATTCCATCGCCTGGTTTACGGTTGCCGAGTGGCGGCTGCCGCGTGCGGTTTGGACGCGCGTGGTAAAACACTCGATCATCTCCGCTTCGAAGTCGGCGAGGTGGTTTGTCGTTGGCGCCGCTTCAATGCGCTGGATAAACGCATCGCTGAGCGTGAAGGCTTCGTCCGGCTTGACCCCGCCGGAGATGGCGGCGCGCGCCATAAACGTGCAACTGCAAATCAAAGAATTCTTCAGGGAACGCACAGGCGTGTTGGCGAGTTTTGCGCGAGGGAGGCGATTGATGTCCTGCAAGATATGCTTTGAGCTGACGGTGTCCCCGTTTGCAATCATACGGCAGATTTCCAGCTCGATGGCATAGGGAACATGCTGAAACTGACGCGTGCGGTAGTCCATTGTCTGAGAATAGTATCGGTCGTCAATCGGCGCTCCGGTGTCCGGCTCGACTTCGGTTAGATCGGAGAGCGTTTGCTCACTGGAGAACAGCGTCTCGAGCAACTTGCCGGAGTAAAAGAGGGTTCGGTCGTCCAGTAAGGGACAGGACGCGTAGTACGCCGCCAGTTCCGCCTTGCAGCGAAAAGGCAAAACACTCCCGCGAATCAGCTGGGCGAGCCGCTCCGGCTGGATGGGCTTTTGCAGCACGGGGCCGGCGCGCAACAGGATATCGTCCTGCGCGGCCAACAAAAAAAAGGTTTCGAATGCGGGGGTGCTCAGGTATTGCACCGTTCGATCGTTTGGATACGGCACGGGAAAAAGCGACAGGTCGTTCGCTATTGTTGCGGCGCAGGGAATCGTCTCCGGCAGGCTGTAGACGACGTCGTCGCGAACCAACATTTCAACCGGAATGCCGGTCGCGTAATGAAACATGCGCAGCAGGTGAATCCGCGTTTCCGTATTCATGATCGAATTCCTTTCCTGATATAGTGAATATTATAATACAAAAGTGATAATATTAATAGAACGGATGTATCTACAACCCATATAATGAGTATATAAACCACTCGCCCGGCTCAACATTTCAACGGGCAGAATTACCCACCCATACAGACAATTGAACAAGGAGGAAGAGAAGTTGAAAAAGATTCTTGGTATTTCACTGATGCTGATGATGGTGTTTGCGCTGCTGACAGGCTGCGCCACGACACCGGCAACCACCGCGCCTGCCGCCACCGAAGCGCCCGCGGTAACCGAAGCGCCCGCGGCGACCGAGCAGGTGCCGGCGGAACGTACCGTCATCAAATTTGCCGCACAGGCGGACAGCACTCCTGCGACACAGGCCGTAGTCGACGCCTATAACGCTTCACAGGAGCTCTATACCGTGGAGTGGATTGACATGACGAACGACTCCGGCGCAATGCGGGAGCAGATTCTGACCAGCATGCAGGCGGGTTCCAGCGACTACGACGTGCTCTCCATGGACGTGGTCTGGGCGGGCGAGTTCGCGGCGGCCGGCTACATTGCCCCGATCGACCAACTCATGCAGGCGGATGGACTCAAGATTTCGCAGTTCAACACCGGTTCCATGACCGCTGGCAACTATAGCGCAAAGCAATATACGCTGCCATTCTTCCCCGATTTGGGCCTGCTCTATTTCCGTAAGGACATCGTCTCGGCGGAAGACGCCGCGAAGCTCGTTGCGGGCGACTACACCTATGCGGACTTGCAGGCAATGGCGGAAATGTATATGGGCCAGGGCGGCACGACCGATGGCATCGTCTTCCAGGCGAAGCTGTATGAAGGCCTCGTTTGCAACCTGACCGAGTACACCGCCGGTTGGACGGATGTAGAAGGCGGCCTCGTCGCGCTCAAGGCAATGGTGGATTCCTCCGCGTCGCCGGTTGACATTCTCAACTATTCCGAAGGCGAAACGCACAACAGCTTCATCAAAGGCGCAAGTGTGTTTGCCCGCAACTGGCCGTACCAGTGGGGCATGATTGCTTCGGAAGGCACGATTTCGCAGGATGTTGTGGACGTTGCTCCGTTGCCCGGCGGTTCAACGGTCGGCGGCTGGCTGCTTGGCATCAACAAGAACTCCGTCAATCAGGAAGGCGCCTGGGACTTCATGAAGTTTGTCGCGACGGATGGACAGAAGATCATGTCCGTTCAGGGCGGCTATCTGCCGGGTTATAACGAGATGCTGACCGATGCGGACGTCATTGCCGCAAACGCCATGCTCTCCATGACCGGGTTCCAGAACGCGCTGGCAACCACGATTTCCAGACCGGTTTCGGCGCACTATTCCGAAACTTCGGACGCGATCATGAATGCGGCGCATGCTTACCTCTCCGGTGAGATGGAGCTTGCCGCCACGGTGGATGCGATTACCACCGCACTGGCGAACTAACGTTTCGAGCAAAGGCGGCGCTCCACCAAAGCGGGTGCGAGCGCCGCTCTTTCTGCAAAGACTTCCGTTGTGACCGGAAAGGGAGGCTGCCTATGCGAAAGACCATAACGGCAAAGCAAGCGGCATTTTTACTGCCCTTGTTTTTGCTTCTGGCCGTATTCGCGCTATATCCGATTATCTCGTCCGTCGTCTACTCGCTCTTTGACTACCGCACCAACGACCAGCAGGTTGCCGGACTCTATACAAGCGGAAACTTCAACGCGCCGCTCTTTACAGAGGACTGTGGGTATATCAACTGGTTTTTAGAGGACGACATCACCCTCTTGAACGAGGCGGATCAGGCCGAACTGCGCACCGCAATGGCGAGGGTGGATGAACTCTCTATGCGATACGCCGCCATAGGAGAGGTTACGAAGCTCTCCGCTGCGGAGGCAAATCAGATAGCGGGCGAAGTCGTGGAGATCAAAGCCGCCATGCAGGCGGTGTATGAACGAAACGACGGGGTTTCGTTTTACAACGGCTGGGATAAGCTCAACACGATTTTTACCGAGATGGACAGCTGCCTGATCAAGAGCAATTTTACCGGGTTGGCTGCTTATGGAAAGCTCTTGAGCGATACGCGCTTTTTCCATTCTCTCAAGAGCACGGCAATCTTTACGGCCATCTCCGTGACGCTGGAATTGATCTTCGGCATGGCGCTCGCACTGATTATGAATCAAGCGATTAAGGGCATTGGCGGCATTCGAACGACCGCGCTGATTCCCTGGGCGATTCCAACCGCCGTCTCCGCGCTCATGTGGAGCTATATGTATGACGGCAGCAGCGGAGTCGTCGCAAAGATCTTTACCGATATCGGGCTGATTGCCTCGCCGGAGCTGATGCTGCTCTCGGCAGGCGGCGCAATGACCGCGGCCATACTGGCGGACGTTTGGAAAACAACGCCCTATATGGCACTGCTGTTACTCGCGGGACTGCAAATCATCGATAAGGTATTGTACGAAAGCGCAAAGATCGACGGCGCGGGGCCGGCGAGAACGTTCTTCAAAATCACGCTGCCGCTGCTCAAGCCCTCGCTGCTTGTTGCGCTGCTGTTTCGCACGCTGGACGCCTTCCGCGTCTATGACCTCATTGCGGTCTTAACCGGAGGGGCGCAGGGAACGGAGACGCTCTCCATCTATGCGTATAAGCTCATGATTGCGCAGAACAACTATGGCTATGGATCGGTCGTTGTGTTGACCATGGCGCTTTGCGTAGGGGCAATTGCGTTCCTGTTTGTCAAGGTGCTCGGCGCGGAAATCGTGAAGGATGATTGAGGGGAGGGAAAGCGAATGAAAACAAAGCGGCTCACAAAGATTACCTCAACCATCATCATTGCGGCATTTCTCATGGTGATGGTATTCCCGTTTTTCTGGATTCTCATCACGTCCTTCAAGCCTTCCAGCGAGATCTTCGGCAAGGACACGGCGTTCAACATCATCGCCAACAACCCGACGCTGATCAACTATAAAGCGGTGCTCGACAAAGGCATCCTCAACTCGGTTAAAAACAGCTTTATCGTCGCAACGGTGACCACCATCTATGTTGTCAGCGTCGCAACCCTGAGCGCCTATATCCTGGCCCGGGTGCGCTTTAAGGGAAAAGGGCTGGTGCTGGGGCTGATTTTGAGCGTTTCCATGTTTCCGCAGATGGTTGTGGTTGGCCCGATCTTCAATATGTTTTACAAGCTCGATCTGCTCAACAGCTATTTTGTGACGCTAGCCTATTCCTCCATTACGCTTCCGGCGGCGGTCTGGATTATGGTTGCGCATTTTAAGCGGATTCCGCTTTCGATTGAGGAGGCCGCAAACATTGACGGATGCTCCCAGTGGCAGACGCTCTGGAAGGTGATCTTTCCAATTGCGCTGCCGGGCGTTTTTACGAGCGCCATCATGACGTTTATCGCGGCTTGGAATGAATACCTGCTGACCATGACGTTGAATTCGGACAAGCAGTTTCAAACGGTGCCGGTGGCCATCAACGCGCTGCGGACGCAGTTTTCAATCCTCTGGGGGGAGATTACCGCCGCAACCGTCGTAGTCGTCATTCCGACGCTGATCATCGTATTGCTGTTCCAAAAACAGATCGTTTCCGGCATGACGTCCGGCGCGGTCAAAGAGTAAAGATGCATCGTTTCAGCGCATGCGGCCCAAGCGAAAAATACCCCGGAATGGTTCCGGCAAAGTCAAGGAGTACACAAGGTTGAATGAACTGGAGTTTGTAACAAGCGGATACGCCGATGAAACGCTCTCGCGCGACGAAACACTGTTTCATTGCGCAAATGGGTACCTCGGCGTGAGAGGCTGCCTGGAAGAAGGCGCGAAAGGTGGCGTGCTCACCGTCCGCGGGGCATATATCAACGGGTTTTGTGAAGAAGAAGAAATCAACTATGGCGAACGGCTATATGGCTTTCCCGAAAGCAAGCAGGTAATCGTCAACCTGCCGGATGCGCAGAGCGTGCATCTCTGGGCGGGCGGCGTGAAAGCCGCCGCGTGGAGCGACACCGCAGAGGGGATGACCAGACGGCTGGACTTTCGGGCGGGGGTTGCGGAACGCGACTACCAATTTCATACCACGCGCGGATCGCTCCGGCTCTCGATGACCCGCATGGCAAGCTTTGCGCTCAAAGAGCTGTTTGTGTTGCGCTTTTGCGTGACCTCTATGGATTATTCCGGGGAGATTTGTCTGGATTCGCTGCTCAACGGCGACGTAACGAACTTTAGCGACCCGGACGACCCGCGCGTCGCCTCGGAGACCAAGCCAAAGCTCGTGATTACCCGCCGGCGGCTCGAGAGCGGCTGCCTTGCGCTGCAAGCGGAAACGCTGGCGAGCAAACGCTCGCTTGGGTGCGCGGTGCTGCATGAGATGGAGGGCAGCGCGCCGGAGCTCTTTGGGCAGGGAAATCTGCTCGCCGCGCGGTTTCAGCGCGACATCCATCCGGGGGAAACGGTTACACTGACCAAGTATTGCATCTATGCAGAAGCGCCGGAGGGGAAAGACCCCGTCGACGCGGCGATATCGCTGGCGGAGCACGCGCGCGAGAAGGGATATGAGCATTGGGCAAAACTCCAGCGGTCGTATCTGGAGGATTTCTGGCACAAATCCCGCGTGCGGATACAGGGCGATGACCGCACGCAGGCGTATCTGGATCTGTGTGTCTACGAGCTGCTCTGCGCGGCGGGGCAGAACGGGCGCAGCAGCGTAGCGGCCAAAGGCCTCAGCGGCGAAGGATATGAGGGGCATTACTTCTGGGATTGCGAGACCTATGCCTTTCCATTTTTTCTCATGAGTGCGCCCGAAATGGCAAAAAAGCTGCTGGATTACCGATATGAGCATCTCGACGCGGCGCGCTGGAACGCGCGGATGCTTGGGCACGAACGCGGCGCGCTCTATCCCTGGCGAACGATTACGGGGTCCGAGTGCTCTTCGTATTATCCCTCCGGCTCGGCGCAGTATCACATCAACGCGGATATCGCGCATGCGTTTATTCAGTATTGGTACGCAACAAAGGATATCGGCTATTTACCTCGCATCTGCGAGGTATTGGTTGAGACCGCGCGGCTGTATCTGGACGTTGGACATATGCGAGACGGACAGTTTCGCATTGACGGCGTAACCGGACCGGACGAATACACCTGCATTGTAGACAACAACTATTATACGAACGCAGGCGCGGCCAAAACGTTTCTGGAAGCGGATGCGCTTTGCCACTTGCTGGATCAAAACGGCGGACTGAACGCGCTCGGCGCGAAAATTGGCGTAACCGCGGAAGAACTGGCGGCGTTTTCTGCCGCCGGAAACGCCATGTATCTGCCGATGGACGAGCGATTGGGCATCTGCAAGCAGGACGACAGCTTTCTCAACAAGAAACGTTGGGAATTGAGCGAAATTCCGCCGGAACATTTTCCGCTGCTGATGCACTATCACCCGCTCTATATCAATCGCAGACAGGTTTGCAAGCAGGCGGATACCGTGCTGGCGCATTTTCTCTACCGCGAGGAGAGCACGCTGGTCATGCGCCGCAGCTATGCGTATTATGAGCAGGTGACCACGCATGACTCCAGCCTTTCGGCATGCGTGTTTTCCATGATGGCGGCGCGGCTGGGCGATCTCGCGAGCGCCAAACGCTATTTTGAGATGACCGTCGGCATCGACATCGAAGACCAGAGCGGCAACACACGGGACGGTCTCCACATCGCCAACATGGGCGGTGCCTACATCTCCATGATTGCCGGGTTTGGCGGAATGCGGCTGGACAACGACGGGTTGCGCCTGTTTCCGCTCTTGCCGGACGGCTGGGCGGGCTATTCGTTTTTGCTGGCATTCCGTGGCAGCCGGATATCCGTTTCGGTCAATGCAGAGGGCTGCGCCGTTCGCATGTTGGAAGGCGAAAACCAAGAGCTGATGGTCTACGACAGAAGCATTTGCGTCGAAAAGACGGAAACGCAAATCAACCGTCCCATTCGCGCAGTCATTTTTGATTTGGACGGGGTTGTGACGGACACCGCGCGCTATCACTACGCGGCATGGAAGCGGATTGCCGACGAGCTGGAGATTCCGTTTGATCAAACAGGCAACGAGCGCTTTAAGGGCGTTTCCCGTGCGGAATGCATGCATCTGCTGCTGGAAATGGGCGGACGTACCATGCCGCAGGAGCAGATGGCAATCTGGCTGAACAAGAAGAATCTATACTATCTGGAAGAGCTGTCTTCGTTGTCCCCCGAGGATATTTTGCCGGGCGTTGCGGAAACCCTGACGGATCTAAAAGAACGAAACATTCCCTGCGCGCTGTTTTCGGTCAGCAAAAATACAAAGTTCATTCTGGAGCGAATCGGGTTGCGGGATGCGTTTGGCGCAGTCGTTGACGGAAATGACATTACGCACTCGAAGCCGCACTTTGAGGGCTACCTGCTGGCGGCCGAGCGACTGGGCGTTGATCCGCGGCTTTGCCTGATGATTGAGGATGCGGAAATGGGACTTGCCGGCGCAAAAGCGCTCTCCATGCGGACGATTGGAATCGGCACGAAGTACGCAGCGGACTACAATCTGGCCGATACGCAGAGGCTACCGGAATGGATTGGGCGGATAACATCAAAATAGAACTTACGGCAGATTGGGCGCAAGAGGAACGCCTGCGATTGTGATCAATCGAACCGGCTCTCGGTTCGGCAGCGCGATAAAAGATTAAACGCAATTAGTAAGCCCTGTTACAGGGCTTTTTTTGCATACGTTTCTGTTTTCAGTATTCTACAAAAACAGGATGCTGAAAAGGGACACCGCCGAGATGAAATTTTTACGTCGCAACAAGGCAATTTGTGTGCAAAATATGTGCTAAGAGCAGCCAAAATGGGCAGAAAACGCGAAAAAAGCAGGAAGAAACAGGAGAATTTTTCTTGCATGCACATTAATTGATGACATTTGTTTGATACGATGGTTGTGGTCAAATCAGAGAACGCACTTCCGAACCGACTTACAACTGAAAAGAGGGCAGTGAAATGAACAACGCACAATCGCATTGTACTTGCTGTCAATTGGACGGCGCGGGACCTTTCGCCGAACTCGATCTCATCATCGATCTCTATCGAGACAAAGAGGGGAATCTCATTCAGATTCTGCACATCGCACAGGAACTCTACGGATTTTTATCGCTCGAATTACAGCAGCATATTGCGGAAGCACTGCAAAAACCGCTCTCCGAGGTTTCGGGTGTGGTTACGTTCTACTCGTTCTTCTCCACAAAACCGCGCGGCGAGCATACCATTCGCGTGTGTCTCGGCACGGCTTGCTATGTGCGCGGCGGGAAAAAGATTGTCGATGCGCTGCAGAAGACGCTGAATGTGGACATCGGGGAAACGACCGCGGACGGAAAGTTCACCTTCGAGGTTGCGCGTTGCATTGGCGCCTGCGGACTAGCGCCGGCAATGATGATTGACGACGTCGTCTACAAACAGGTGAACATCAACAAACTCAACGCGATTCTTTCGCGTTATTGAGGGGGTGAAGGATTTGAGCGAGACCATGGTGAAAACAATTCAGGATCTGGAGCAGATTAAAAAGACATATCTCGACGAGACCGCGAAGAGCCGCTACCAGATTCTTGTTTGCAGCGGCGCGGGTTGCGTCTCCTCCAACTGCGCGGAGGTTCGCGACGCCGTGCGCGACGAACTGAGCCGCATTGGCATGAGCGAGCAGGTCATCGTCCGCGAGACGGGCTGCATTGGCACCTGCGCGGTGGGGCCGGTCATGCTGGTTCTGCCGGAGCGCATCTTCTACACGAAACTGACCCCGCAGATTGCGCGCACAATCGTGCAAAAGCACATTGGCCACGGCGAGATTGCGGAAGCATATACCTTCTACGACGAGTCGCTGAAGAAGCGGATTCCGAAGATCGACGACATCGACTTCTTCAAAGAACAGGTGCGCATTGCGCTGCGCAACTGCGGCGTGATTGAATACAACAGCCTGGATGCCTACATCAGCCGGGACGGGTACCTCGCCGCGGCAAAGGCGCTCAACGAACGCTCGGCGCAAGAGGTAATCGACGAGGTCAAGCGCAGCGGAATGCGCGGCCGCGGCGGCGCGGGCTTCCCAACCGGTGTGAAATGGCAGGCGGGACACGACGCGCCGGGCGGGCAGAAGTACATCGTCTGCAACGCGGACGAGGGCGACCCGGGCGCGTTTATGGATCGCAGCATTCTGGAAGGCGACCCGCACACGGTCATCGAAGGCATGCTGATTGGCGCCTATGCCATCGGCGCGAGCAAGGGCTATGTCTACGTACGCGCGGAGTATCCGCTGGCCATTGAGCGGCTGGAAAAAGCGCTGGAGGAAGCGCGCGCGCGCGGCGTTCTGGGGCAGAACGTATTCAACAGCGGGTTTGACTTTGACCTTGAGATTCGCATTGGCGCGGGCGCGTTTGTCTGCGGCGAGGAGACGGCGCTGATGGCGTCCATCGAGGGCTGTCGCGGCGAGCCGAGGCAAAAGCCGCCGTTCCCGTTCCAGAGCGGACTGTTTCAAAAGCCGACGATCATCAATAACGTGGAAACCTACGCCAGCATTCCCGAAATCCTGCTCAAGGGCGGGGAATGGTACTCCGGCTTCGGAACTGAGAAGAGCAAGGGCACAAAGGTGTTTGCGCTCGCCGGGGACGTGGTGAACACCGGCATCATCGAGGTGCCGATTGGAAAACCGCTGGGAGACATTCTCTTTAACATTGGCGGCGGGCTGCGGGATCGAAAGAAGTTCAAGGCGGCGCAGATCGGCGGGCCTTCCGGCGGCTGCGTTACGCGGGACAACCTGAACACGCCGACGGACTATGAGTCCCTGCAATCGCTCGGCGCGATTATGGGCTCCGGCGGATTGATCGCGATGAACGAGGACGCGTGCATGGTTGATACGGCGCGCTTCTTCATGGACTTCATCCGCGACGAGTCCTGTGGAAAGTGCGCTGCCTGCCGAATCGGCACCACACGCATGCTCGAGATATTGGAGCGCATTACGCGCGGCGAGGGCGAGGAAGGCGACATCGAACTGCTGGAAGAGCTCGGCGAAACGATTAAGGACACCGCCATGTGCGGGCTTGGTCAAACCGCGCCGAACCCGGTGCTCTCGACTATTCGCTACTTCCGCGAGGAATACGAGGAGCACATTCGCGACAAATACTGCCGCTCCAGCGTCTGTTCGCCGCTCTTCATCTCCCCCTGCGAGAATACCTGCCCGGCAAACATCAACGTGCCGGGGTATATGAGCCTGGTGGCGGCTGGGCGGTTCATCGACGCGTATAACCTGATTCGGCAGGAGAACCCCTTCCCGGCGGTCTGCGGGCGCATCTGCACGCACCCCTGCGAAACGAAGTGCCGCCGCCGCACGCTGGACGAAGCGGTTTCCATTTGCGAAATTAAGCGCTTTGTCGCGGACTATGCTTATAAACACGAGGAACCATTCAACGCGGAACTCGTGTTCCCGAAGAACGGGAAAAAGGTAGCCATCGTCGGCGCGGGCACTTCCGGCCTGACCTGCGGGTATTATCTCGTGAAGATTGGCTACGAGGTGGACGTATACGAATCCGAGGCGGTTGCGGGCGGCGTCCTTGCGTTCGGCATTCCGGAATACCGGCTGCCCAAGAAGGTGCTTCAGCACGAGATCGACCTGATTGCACAGGCGGGCGTGAACATTCACCTGAACACGCAGGTGGGCAAGGACATTACCTTCAAAGCGCTGCAGGCGCAGTACGACGCGGTCTATATTGCGACCGGCACGCAGTTTCCGGAGAAGGTCAACATCTCCGGCGAGGGGCTTACCGGCGTGATCCACGGCATAGACTTCCTCAAAAACGTGAACCTCCAGCGCGAGATGTCGCTGGGCGCCACGGTCGCGATCATCGGCGGCGGCAACACCGCCATCGACTCCGCGCGCACGGCGCTGCGCCTGGGCGCGGATCGCGTGATGATTCTCTACCGGCGTACGCGGGACGCGATGCCCGCGAGCGTGGAGGAAGTGCAGGCGGCGCTGGACGAAGGCGTTGAGCTGCTCGAGCTCGTTGCTCCGGTTCGGTTTCTCGCAAACCGCGCGGGCAAGGTCTGCAAAATTGAGTGCCAGACCATGAAGCTTGGAGAATTCGACAAGAACGGCCGCCGCAGGGCGGTTCCCGTTGAGGATTCCAACTATACCATCGAGGTGGACGCGGTGATTCCGGCCGTGAGCCAGTATTCCGACCTGCCGTTCATCAAGAAGAGCGAGATTGGCGTAACCAGCTGGGGTACGTTCGTGGTGGATTACGATACCATGATGACGACCATGCCCGGCGTGTTTGCCGGCGGCGACGTCGTCCGCGGGCCGGACACCGTGATTCAGGCAATCGCGGACGGCAAGAACGCGGCGGTCTCGATTGACAAATATCTGGGCGGAAAAGGAAAGCTGAACAAAGGCGCGCCAATTGAGATTCCCGACCAGTTCAGCGACGATGAGATAGTCGAGCACAAGCGCTTTGAAATAGAAGAGCTCGACATCGAAAAACGCAAGACCTCGTTTGACGAAGTCGTGCTGGGTTACCACAAACTCAGGGCGATGGCCGAGGCGATGCGTTGCCTGCACTGCGACAGGAGGTAGGTGACCAGCATGAAGCATATTACGATCAACGGCAAGCCATATGAGGTGGAAGACGGCCTCACCATCATTGAGGCAGCGAAGCAAAACGGCATACAGATTCCGAGCCTTTGCTATCTTGCGGGCGTGCACGAATTCGGCTCCTGCCGAATCTGCGTGGTCGAGGTGGAGGGGGCCAAGACGCTGGTGCCTTCCTGCATGACCAAGGTGTCCGAGGGAATGGTGATTCAAACGAATTCGGAGCGCGTGCGCCGCGCGCGCAAGGTGCTCTACGAGCTGCTGCTCTCCGACCACTCCAAGGACTGCCTGAGCTGCAAGCGCAACCAGAGCTGCGAGTTGCAGGCGCTGGGCAAGCAGCTCGGCGTGGAGGCAACTCGCTTTGAAGGCGCGCGGAGCGAATGCGTCATTGACGTTTCCACCTCCATTACGCGGGACATGTCCAAATGCATTCTCTGCCGCCGCTGCGTGACCGCCTGCAACGAGATTCAGGGCGTCGGCATCATCAACGCGCAGAATCGCGGCTTCCAAACCGTCATCAGCCCCGCCATGGAGCTTGCCATCGGTTCGGTCAACTGCGCGTTCTGCGGGCAGTGCACGGTCGTTTGCCCGGTTGGCGCGCTCAAAGAGACGGACTCGATTCAGGCCGTTTGGGAAGCGATCAACGACAAGAATAAGCGCGTGATCGTCCAGACTGCGCCCGCCATCCGCGTGGCGATTGGCGAGGAGTTTGGCAACGAACCGGGCGCGCGCGTCACCGGCAAGCTGGCCGCGGCGCTGCGGCGGCTGGGCTTTGACGACGTGTTTGACACGAACTTCACCGCCGACCTGACCAGTCTGGAGGAGGGAACGGAGCTGCTCTCCCGCGTAAAGAGCGCGCTGACCGGCGGCGAGGCGGTGCTTCCGATGATTACGAGCTGCAGCCCGGGCTGGATTAAGTATGTGGAGCACACCTATCCGGACGAACTGGATCATCTTTCCACCTGCAAATCGCCGCATACCATGCTCGGCGCGCTCGCGAAGAGCTACTACGCGGGCAAGATCAAGCGCGAACCGAAAGATCTTTTCGTGGTCTCCATAATGCCCTGTACGGCGAAGAAGAGCGAAATCATCCGCCCGGAGATGCAGAACGATGGACTGGCAAACGTGGACGCGGTGCTGACCACGCGGGAACTGGCAAACATGATTCGCGAGATGGGCATTGATTTCAACAACCTACCGGACGAGGAATTTGACAACCCTCTGGGCATGTCCACGGGCGCGGCGGATATCTTCGGCCTGACCGGCGGCGTCATGGAGGCGGCGCTGCGCACCGTCTACGAGCTGGTTACGGGGCGCGAACTGCCGTTTGAAGGGCTGCACGTAACGCCCATCGTCGGGCTCGATCAGGTCAAGGAAGCCGCGCTGACCATTACGGACACGCTGCCGGACTATCGCTTCCTCGAAGGCGTTACGGTGCGCATTGCGGTGACCAGCGGCCTTGCGGGCGCAAACAAGCTCATGGAGCAGATTGCCAACGGCACCTCGCCCTACCACTTTATCGAGGTGATGGGCTGCCCGGGCGGCTGCATCATGGGCGGCGGCCAGCCGCGGTCGGACGATCCGGACGTGCGCAGCAAGCGCCTGCGCGGGCTGTATACGGAGGACGAGGAAAAGGTGCTCCGCAAGTCGCACGAAAACCCGTTTGTGGTGCAGCTCTACGCGGAGTATCTGGAGCACCCCAACGGCCACAAGGCGCACGAGCTGCTGCATACGCACTATGTGCGCCGCGGCAAGTACAACGAATACACGAAGGAGCGGTTTGACCTGGGCGTCCGTCCGGCGGAGAAGAAGCGGGACACGGCCGCACAGGCGATCAACGCCGCCGCCAAGGCGGAGGCCGTGAAATCGCGCGAGGAGATGGAGTCCGTTCGCGTGCTGGCACTGGAGGCGGAAAACCAGCGCCTCAAGGCGGAGCTGGCGGATGTAAACGAGACGGTCGGTTTCTTCAAGAGCGTGATTGCGGATTACGCGAGCCGGGGAAAATAAAACCCAACGCGGCAAAGATGCCAAAGCCAGCATCGCGGGAGCTGCAATTGCACCAGCTCCCGCGATGTTATGTCCGGCCGTCGGGCGCTCGCTTCAAGCTCTGATTGCGCGGGATGAACACAAATCCGGAAAGTGTCTTGAAACGCCGGACAAAGCCGGATAGAATGATACTAGGCGCGCTGTTTCAACCATCGGAGGATACCACATGAAATCGGATATCCGGCTGTTGATTGTCGATTCCAGTAGCACGGTACGTGCGGAAATCCGCCAGCTTGCCGTTTCGCAGGGGTACTCCTTTGACGAGGCGGCGGATGGCATTGCCGCGCTCAAACTCTTCCGCCGAAACGACTATCACCTGATTTTGCTGGATACCGACCTACCGGAGCTGGACGGCGGAAACGTCTGCCGCCAGATGCGAAAGGTGTCCGACGTGCCGATTCTGTTTCTCAGCACCAGAACGGCGGAGCAGGATCGGCTCTGCGCGTTCGAAATCGGCGCGGACGACTTTATCATCAAGCCGTTCTATCCGCGCGAACTGCTGGCGCGCATCAAGGTGTTTCTCTATCGAACGGGCAGCCAGACCAAGTGCGTTGCCGATAAGATTGCGTTTAACGGACTGTTTATCAACACCGTTTCGCGCGAGGTTACGGTGGACGACCGCCCTGTGTCGCTCACGCCGAAGGAATATGACCTGCTGTTCTTTCTTTCGCAGAATCCGAACAAGGCATATTCGCGCGAGTCGCTGCTCAACGAGGTTTGGGGGTACTGCTTTACGGGCTCGGATCGCACAATCGACACGCACATCCGCTCGCTTCGGGAGAATATCCGCCCGTATGACGGCTATATCGTAACGGTTTGGGGATTTGGTTATAAGTTCGTTCTTTGAGTGAATTGACGAGAGCCTATCGGAAGATAGGCTCTCGTTTTTGGGCGAAACCCGAATAAGATGGCAAAATCGCGCGAATCGTAGGGCGGGCGCAAACTGCGAGCAAATTGGGGAATCGATCACATTCTCCAAAGACGGTTTGCTTTTCTTAGACGGAACATATTATAATATGAAAAATTCAATTCGCTCTGCTTTTTGCGATCTCGCTTATCCATGCTTTGCATTGGTACGCGACGATGCAGGAACACGATTCTCCCGTGCGCATAAACATGCGGCAAAAGATGCAATTACCTTCTATTTTAGCGGCTCGAAAGGAACCTAAATGGCACACTATTTTGATGAACCGTCCCATACTTTTTCGGAATATCTGCTTGTACCGAGCTATTCCTCCGCTATATGCGCGCCGCAGAGCGTTTCGTTAAAGACGCCGGTGTGTAAGTTCCGCGCGGGCGAGACCAGTTCACTCAACATGAGCATCCCCCTGGTTTCGGCGGTTATGCAGTCCGTTTCCGGCGAAAAACTCTCCACGGCGCTCGCGCGCGAGGGCGGTATCTCCTTTGTATTTGTTTCGCAGCCCATCGAATCCCAGGCGGCGATGGTGCGGAACGTAAAAAAATCAAAATCGGGTTTTGTCCGCAGTGACAGTAACGTAACCCCGCAGAACACCATGGCGGACGTAATGGCGCTGAAGGCGGAAACAGGACATTCAACCATCGCCGTCACCGAAGACGGAACGCCGACGGGAAAGCTCCTCGGCATCGTGACAATCCGTGATTACCGCCCGAGCCGCATGGACCCCGCCACACCGGTAAAAGACTTCATGACCCCCATTGAGCGGCTGATTACCGGCACTGAAGGCATCACACTAACCGAGGCGAATGACATCATCTGGGAGCACAAACTGAACGCGCTTCCGATTATCACAAAGGAAGGCAAAATGTCATCCTTTGTGTTTCGCAAGGATTATGACTCCCATAAAGAAAATCCCGGCGAACTGCTGGACCAGCAAAAGCGCTACGTCGTCGGGGCGGGCATCAATACGCGGGATTATGAGGAGCGCATTCCGGCACTGGTGGAGGCCGGTGCGGATATCCTCTGCATCGATTCTTCGGAAGGATTCACGGAGTGGCAGGCGCGTACCATCGCGTTGATCAGCTCCTGCTATGGAGACAGCGTAAAAGTTGGCGCAGGCAACGTGGTGGACTCAGATGGATTCCGCTTTCTGGAGGATGCGGGCGCGGACTTCGTCAAGGTGGGCATCGGTGGAGGATCCATCTGTATCACTCGTGAGGCAAAGGGCATTGGCCGCGGGCAGGCGACCGCTGTTCGCGACGTCGCCGCAGCGCGGGACGCCTATTTGAAGGAAACGGGATTTTATGTTCCCATCTGTTCGGATGGTGGCATCGTTCTGGATTATCACATCACACTCGCGCTTGCCCTGGGCGCGGATTTCTGTATGCTCGGACGGTATTTTGCACGGTGTGACGAGAGCCCGACGAGCAAGGTGCTGATCAACGGCAGCTATATGAAGGAGTATTGGGGCGAGGGCAGCGCGCGCGCGCGCAACTGGCAGCGCTATGACAGCGGCGGCGAGGCAAAACTCACCTTCGAAGAAGGCGTGGACAGTTATGTACCTTACGCAGGCAGCCTGCATCACAACGTGGAGCAGACGCTGAGCAAAGTGCGCTCCACGATGTGCAACTGCGGTGCGTTGACCATACCGGAACTGCGCGAAAAGGCACGGCTCACGCTCGTCTCCGCCGCAACGCTCGCCGAAGGCGGCGCGCATGATGTTCTGCTCAAAGACAGAGGTTTTTTCCGTTCGCTCGAATGAATTCCGTTCATTCAAATAATCAAGTATAAATGGCACGCGTAAAAAGCGCACCGTTATGTCTCACTTCGCGTTCTACTTTTGGGGGATGATTTCAATCCAGTATCCATCCGGATCGGCGATGAAATAGATCCCCATGGCTTCGTTGACGAACACCACGACGCCCATCTCTCCATGTTTCTTCCGTGCTGCGGCCATATCCTCTGTCGTAAACGCAAGATGATACTCGCCCTCTCCGAGGTCGTATGGCGCGGTGCGGTTCTTGATGTAAGTCAATTCAAGCGAGAAATTACCCGAACCGTCACCCAGGAATACCAAGGTAAAATCGTCGTTATCAATCCTTCGAATCGGAGACAGTCCCAACGCCTCACGATAAAACGCGAGACTTTTATCCAAATTGAACACGTTAAAGTTGAAATGGTTAAATCGATACATTTCTAGAGTCTCCTTTGCATTTTACTCAGTATTATAACATCCTATTCATGAACGGTTATCCGTACCTTTTCTGGTGAGTAAGGGCAAGTACCTTCTTCATGATAAGCATAGATCGCGCCTGTTTGTGTTTGCACACGTTTTAAGGTACAATGAAGTCCATTCTTAAAATGAAATCGAAATCAAAGGCACATCAGTATCCTGACTACTATTTTAAGAATCAGTGAGGAGCAGCATGATGGAAAAAATTTGTATATCGGCAGACAGCACATTTGACATGACGCCCGATATGGTGCAGGAATATGGCATCGCGGTCGTGGCATCCTATGTTCGAATGGATGACAAGGATTTTCTCGATTACCCGGATCTCAAACAAAGTGAATTATTCGACTATTTCCGCCGCGCGCGGAAACTGCCGCAGACCGCAGCGGCCAATCCGCAGGATTATGAGACGTTCTTTCAGCAATGCCTGCTTGGGCACGACGCGGTGGTTCATATTGCGAAGAGTTCAGGCATGTCGAGTTGCTATGACAATGCGGTCATCGCGGCCAACGGTATGGAGCACGTTTACGTTGTCGATTCACAGTCCATCTCCAGCGGCAGCGCGCTTCTGGCGATGGAAGCGGTACGGCAAAAGGAATCCATGAGCGCGAAGGAGTTAGAAACATATCTTTGCGGTTATCGGGAAAAAATCATCGGGAACTTCATCATCGAAACACTGGAATATCTCCATGAGGGTGGTCGCTGTTCAACGCTCGCCTTCCTCGGCGCGAGCACGTTGCAGATTCGGCAGAGCATCAACATCCGCGAAGGCAAGCTTGTCGTCGGAAAGAAGTATATGGGCACCTACAAGCGCAGCCTGCGGGACTATATCGACACAACTCTGGCGCAGCATGAGCAGATGAAACCGGACATGATCCTGATATCGCATGCCATACAGGACGAAGCGCTGCTCAACAGCCTCATCGCACAGATTGACTCGATTCATTATTTTGAAAAGATCATTCCGCTTTCTGTCTGCGCGGCGGTTGCCTGCCACGGCGGCCCCAACGCATTTGGGTTGTTCACCGTCACGAAATAATCCGGCGGCTCGATTCGGAGTCGTCTGAATTTTTTATTATTTTAATGGAATAATTTCGAAACC
>JAYFPQ010000051.1:0-3048 GCA_034927595.1 Christensenella sp. | reverse complement strand
AAGGTCGGCTCGCGTGTTTTTCACAACAATCTTCTGCCGGTAGCCGCTGAGGAACTGCTCCGCGGCAAAGAAGAGAAAGATTGCCGCCTGAATGATGTCGATCATTTCGCTCGGCACGTCGCAATACGTCGCCATGAGCTGACAGCCCTTGTCGAGATAGGCGATGAAGAACGCTGCGAGCGGAACCAGCAGCGGATTGTTCTTTGCAAGAATTGCAACCGTAATGCCCGTCCAGCCGTAGCCGGGCAGCTCCTTCCAGAGGAACGTGGAATACCGCCCCAGCACCTCGACGCTGCCGCCGATGCCGGAGAGCGCGCCGCCGACCACCTGCGAAAGCACGATGGTGGAGCCGACCTTCATACCGGAATATTGCGCAAACGCCTGGTTGATACCGATCATGCGAATCGCATAGCCCCAGCGCGTCCGGAAGAGAAACAGCGCGACAATCACAACAAAGACCAGCGCGAGCACGAATCCCCAGGTGAGCTTGCTGCCGCCCGGAACGAGTGAGCCGATTCGCGCCGTGTCCGCAAAGGCGAAGGTCTGGGTCGAGCCCTTGCTGCGATCCGCGAAGTTGTAGTTCAAAAAGTGCAGCACGAGGAACATGCAAACATAGTTGAGCATCAGGCTCGTGACCATTTCGCTCGCGCCGAGCTTGACCTTGAGCAGCGCTGGAATCAGCATCACGATGCCGCCAACCACCGCCGCAACCAGCACGCAGAGCACCGCGTGCCAGCCTGTGTTCATGTGGATGTAGATGCCGCAGAGCGCGGCGACAAACCCGCCAACCATCACGACGCCCTCGCCCGCGAGGTTGAACTGGTTGCTCGAAAACATTACGCAAACCGCGAGGCCGGTAAAGATGGTCGGAATCATGGCCGCGAGAATCGTGTAGAGTCCCTGCGTATTGAAGCTCGCAATGCCGCCCTTGAGCGAGACCAGTGGGCCGATCAGCAGGTATCGCAGCGCAGTCAGCGGTTCGCTGGAGCTGAGGAAGATAAACACCGTACCAACGGCGAGCGCGAGCGCAATTGCCGCTGCGCCGCGCACCAGCTCGAACCAAAGCATTCGTTTATCCTTCATGACAAACCCTCCCGATCTCCTCGTCGCTCTGGCGCTTGAGCCCGAGCATGTATTCGCCCATCATCTCGTCGTTGAGTTGGCTGGTGTCCTCAAAATAGGCGGCGATCTTTCCGCCGTAGAGCACAATCAGGCTGTCCGAAAGCTCCATGACCTCGTTGAGATCCGCCGAAACGAGCAGCACCGCCGCGCCCGCGCGGGAGAGGTCGATGAGCTTCTTACGGATGAACTCCGTCGCGCCAACGTCGATGCCGCGCGTCGGCTGGTCGGCAATGATCAGCGTCGGGTCACTCGAAAACTCGCGCGCGACAACGACCTTCTGTATGTTTCCACCGGAGAGCATCTTTACCTTTTGCTTACCGGACTTGCAGAGCACCGTGTAGTCCTGAATCAGTTGATCGCTTTCCTTGTGAATTGCCTTCATGGAAAAGAGCGGGCCGCGATTGAACCGCCGCTCCTCAAAGCGATCCGAAATCAGGTTTTCCTCAATCGACGCGGCGTCCGCAATGCCATAGGTCATGCGATCCTCCGGAACGAGCGATACGCCCATTTTGCGGATGCGCGCCTGCGTCGCTTTGATGATGTCCTCGCCGTTGACCTGCGCCGTGCCCGCGTCCGGCTCCTTAAGGTCAAAGAGCATGTCCACGAGCTCGCGCTGTCCGTTGCCTTCCACACCCGCAACGCCAAGAATTTCGCCCTTTCGAACGTCGAAGGACACGCCGTCGAGCATCTTCTTGTTCCATTCGTTCGTGTATTGCAGGTTTCGCGCCTTGAGCACGACGTCCGTCGGCTTTGCGGCGTCCTTCTGCACATCCAGCACGACGTCCCGCCCGACCATGAGGCGCGAAATCTCCTGCTCCGTAATCGAAGCGGTTTCGTATACGCCCATCGACTTTCCGCCGCGCAGAATCGTCAGCCGGTCGGTGATCTGCTTGATTTCGTTCAGCTTGTGCGAGATAAAGATGATCGTGTAGCCCTGCTCCTTGAGATGCACGAGCTCGCGAAACAGCTCCGCCGTCTCCTGCGTGGTCAGCACCGCCGTCGGCTCGTCCAGAATCAAAATTTTCGCGCCGCGAATCACGGCCTTGAGAATCTCGACCTTCTGCTTCATGCCGACGGGAATATCGATGACCTTTGCGTCCGGATTGACCGCAAGGTTAAACCGCTCGGCATATTCCCGCGTCAGTTCGGCGGCCTTTGGAAAATCAATGAACATCCCGCTCTTTTTCGGCACCATGCCGAGCACGATGTTCTCCGCGACCGTCAGGCTCGGCACGAGCATAAAGTGCTGGTGCACCATGCCGATGCCATGGGCAATTGCGACCGTCGGCGAGGTGAGCGAAACCTTTTCGCCGTTGACGAGAATTTCACCCTCGGTCGGCTGCTCCATGCCGAAGAGCATCTTCATCAGCGTGCTCTTGCCCGCGCCGTTTTCGCCCATCAACGCGTGGATTTCGCCGCGCCGAACGGAGAAATCGACGCTTTGATTCGCGGCGATTCCGTTTGGATACACCTTCGTAATGCCCTTCATCTGAACGACAAGATCGTGTTGCTCCATTGCGTATTCCCCTTTGGATCGTAAAATGTAAGAAGCGGCACTCTTCGGCCGCTTGAAGCATGCGTTATCCTAACTATAATGAATGGCACTTCAGATTGCAATCTTAGATCGCCGCAGGAGCCCCATTTTCGAAAAAACGGAGGAGCCGGTTTGAACTGAACCCCAGAAACCGGACATTGAAAGAAAAGGGCCTCCTATCGTAGGATAAAGCGATAGGAGGTTTTTGTATGGTGAAACAATTTGGGCAAGAGATTTTACCGAAGGTACTTGAATTAAAAGAGCAAGGATATACACATCGAATGATTGGCGACGAGCTCGGATACTCACAAGCGCAAATCGAGAAGCTGGTTGAGCGATATCACAAGCGACAGCATGACCCAATTCTAGCATGGCGAAAGAAAGGCAGACCT
>JAYFPQ010000002.1:0-23701 GCA_034927595.1 Christensenella sp. | reverse complement strand
AAGGGTACGGTTCTTACGAAGGCAAAACCGTCCACCAGATCGCCAAGGAGCTCCGCACGAACGACCTCGACGCCTACCTGATGCTCTGCGAACAGAGCAACTTTGCAGGTCGCGTCAACATGGGCCCGTACAGTACGCCGGAGATCGTCACCGCGCTCTCCCGCCACGAGAACGTGCTGTATATGACGGACGCCTGGGTCGAGGAACACGGCGTGCAGAACCCCGCCATCTACGATTGTTTTCCGAAGTTTCTGCACCTCTCCCTCAACGGAAAGGGCGACACGATGCCCCGCGCCATTCGCAAGATGACCGGCGCGGTGGCCGACCGGTTTTCCATTCCGCAGCGCGGATACGTCAAGCCGGGCTATTTTGCCGATCTAACCGTGTTCGACGAAGCCGCGCTCAAAAACGGCACGCCGGATCAGTCCCGCGCGTTCGGCATCGATCGTGTCTACGTCAACGGCAAGCTTGTTCTCAAGGACGAGCAACTCGACGAAGCGGCCTTTCGCCGCGCAGGCCGCGCGCTGCGCGTTTAGCGCAAAGCACAATCTCACTGCCCGCCGTGTTACCGCGCGGGAAAGGAGGATCGCTTGAATAACCTGTTGCAGCTGAAATATGCCGTCGAGGTGGAGAAAACCGGCTCCATCAGCAAGGCCGCGGAAAACCTCTATATGAACCAGCCGAACCTGAGCAAGTCCATTCGCGAGCTGGAGGACGACCTCGGCCTCGCCATCTTCGACCGAACGGCAAAGGGCGTTGTCCCGACCGATAAGGGACGCGAGTTCCTCGGCTACGCGCGCAGCATTCTCGCGCAGGTTGCGGAAATGGAGGCGCTCTACCGCCCGGCGGACGAGAAGAAGCAGCGTTTCGACCTCTGCGCGCCGCGCGCAAGCTATGTTTCCCATGCGCTGACGGATCTGATCCTCTCGCTTGGAGTGGACGCGGATTATGCGATTGACTACCGCGAGGCGGGCGCGATGCGGACGATCAAGCAGGTTGCAAACGGGGTGGATCAGCTCGGCGTCATCCGTTACCAAACGATCTACGAATCCAACTTTTTTAACGCGCTGACCGAGCGCTCCCTACAGGTGGAGCCCATCTGGGAGTTCTCCTCCGTCGCGCTCATGAGCCGGAACCATCCGCTTTCGAGCCAGCCCGTCGTGCAGGAAGCCGACCTGCTGGACTACGCCGAGATTCTGTATGGCGACGCGACCATTCCCTCCCTGCCCATCAACCAGGCGCGCGAAATCGCGCAGGCGGCGGAGACGAAGAAGACGATCACCGTCTACGAGCGCGCAAGCCAGCTTGAACTGCTCAGCCGGTTGGAGTCGGCCTACGCGCTGACCTCGCCCATGCCGCAGGATGTGCTGAATCGCTTCGGGCTCGTTCAGAAGCGCTGCGATATGCCAAACAACACGTTTCGGGACGTGCTGATCTACCGCGCGGGCTACCACATGACGCGGTTAGATCGGTTGTTCATCGAGAAGCTCCGCGAATCGGCAAAACGGGTTTTGGCTGAATAAACGTGATTACTGTACCCGACGAGCGTCGGGTTTTACCCGAATAAACATGATCTCTATGCCCGAAGGACGTCGGGCTTTTTCTTTTCGAAAAACTGCGTAAAGCGACAAAACTAGTTTTCCTTGAATCAGCTGCGATCCTCCCACCCGGCACTCGCCGGGTGTTTTTTTATACTTATTTGTTAATAACTACCGTTTTCATTGTTATGATATAACATTTACAATGTTATATTCAGTATTGTTATATCGATATACATATACTGATATTCCAGATTTCTGTCTTCCGGTTTTTTGCCCCATCGCCTATTCTATAGACAGAAAGAGAGCTTCCGGATTCGACATTCACCGGTTTCAACGGCGGGCAGGCCGCAAAACCGGAGCAAATCCACCGGAAATCGGCGGCGGGCAGGCCGTCAAACGGAAAACACGCTCGAATTTCGGCGGCGGGCAGGCCGCCAGGCGAACACACCGTTCCGGAAATCACGCTTTCTCCGGCAGCAACGCACCGCGGGCAGGCGGGCGGAGCAGCCAACGAACTCCCCGCAATAGCCGGATTCGATCAATCAAGATCGAATCCGGCGCGGGCAGTCCCAGACACAACGACGACTCTTCCGCATTCACCGGCGCAAAGGAAGGTCGGGAATGCGCTTTATAAAAAGAGGAACCAAGAGGAACAGAGGAGATGGAACGTATGAAACAGCAAGCGATTCGAACCCCGATCGACAGCGTCGAAACCATGGAGGGCGCGTTTATCCGCCTCCGCGCAGCACAGAAACAGTTTTCGACCTACACGCAGGAGCAGGTGGACAAGATCTTTCTCGCCGCCGCAACCGCCGCCAACAAGGCCCGCATTCCACTGGCGAAACTCGCCGTGGAAGAGACCGGCATGGGCGTTGTGGAGGACAAGGTGATTAAGAACCACTATGCTTCCGAATATATCTACAACGCCTATCGCAACATGAAGACCTGCGGCGTCATCGAAGAGGACAAGTCCTACGGGATCGTCCGCATTGCGGAACCCGTCGGCATCATCGCCGCGGTCATTCCGACCACCAACCCCACCTCGACCGCCATCTTTAAGACGCTGATTGCGCTGAAAACGCGCAACGGCATTCTCATCAGCCCGCACCCGCGCGCAAAGCGCTCGACCATTGAGGCCGCGCGCATCGTGCTCGACGCTGCGGTTGCCGCCGGCGCGCCGGAAGGCATTATCGACTGGGTTGACGCACCAAGTCTGGAGCTGACCAACCTCGCGATGAAGGAAGCGGACATCATTCTCGCCACCGGCGGCCCCGGCATGGTGAAATCCGCCTACAGCAGCGGAAAGCCCGCTATCGGCGTCGGCAGCGGCAACGTACCCGCCATCATCGACGACTCGGCGGACATTCTCTCCGCCGTGAGTTCGATTATTTTGAGCAAGACCTTTGACAACGGCATGATCTGCGCATCGGAGCAGAGCGTCATCGTCGTCGACTCCGTCTACAACAAGGTAAAGAAGGAGTTTGTCGACCGCGGCTGCTACGTGCTCAAGGGCGAAGAGACCGAAAAGGTTCGCAAGACCATTCTGATCAACGGCGCGCTGAACGCCAAGATCGTCGGCCAGTCGGCGTATGCCATCGCGAAGCTCGCGGGCGTCACCGTTCCGGAAGCAAGCAAGATTCTCATCGGCGAGGTCGAGAGCCTTGAGCTCTCGGAAGAGTTTGCGCATGAAAAGCTCTCCCCCGTGCTCGCCATGTACCACGCAAAGGACTTTGAGGAAGCGCTGGTCAAGGCGGAACGCCTGATTGCGGACGGCGGCTACGGCCACACCGCGAGCGTCTATCTCAACCCGGTTACGGAAACGGAAAAGCTCGCCGCGTACACCGCGCGCATGAAGACCTGCCGCATCCTGATCAACACCCCGTCCGCGCACGGCGGCATTGGCGACCTGTATAACTTCAAGCTCCTGCCGTCACTCACGCTCGGCTGCGGCAGCTGGGGCGGTAACTCGGTCTCCGAGAACGTCGGCCCCAAGCACCTTTTAAACATCAAAACCGTTGCCGAAAGGAAAGAGAATATGCTTTGGTTCCGCACGCCCGAAAAAGTATACTTTAAACGAGGCAGCCTGCCGGTCGCGCTGGACGAACTGAAGAACGTGCTCGGCAAAAAGCGCGCTTTCCTCGTGACGGATACCTTCCTCTACGAAAACGGCTATACCAAACCCGTGACAGACAAACTGGACGAAATGGGTCTCGCGCACGAAACGTTCTTCAACGTATTGCCCGATCCCACACTCGCGAGTGCCAGAGAGGGCGCAAGGCAGATTGCAGCCTTCAAGCCGGACGTGATCATCGCGCTCGGCGGCGGCTCCGCCATGGACGCGGCAAAGATCATGTGGGTGCTCTATGAGCATCCGGAAGCGGACTTCATGGACATGGCAATGCGGTTTGCGGACATTCGCAAGCGCGTCTATACCTTCCCGAAGATGGGCGAAAAAGCTTACTTCGTCGCCATCCCGACCACCGCGGGCACCGGCAGCGAGGTGACCCCGTTTGCGGTCATTACGGATGAGACGACCGGCGTGAAATACCCGCTGGCGGACTACGAGCTCATGCCGGATATGGCAATTGTCGACGCGGATATGATGATGGACGCGCCAAAGGGGCTCACCGCCGCGAGCGGCATCGACGCCGTAACCCACAACCTCGAAGCCTACGCCTCCATGCTCGCCACCGACTTTACGGACGGCACGGCGCTGCGCTCGCTCAAGATGATCTTCGAGTACCTCCCCCGCGCCTACGACAACGGCGCAAAGGACCCCGTTGCCCGCGAGAAGATGGGCAACGCCGCCACGATGGCGGGCATGGCGTTTGCCAACGCGTTCCTCGGCGTTTGCCACAGCATGGCGCATAAGCTCGGCGCGTTCCACCACATTCCGCATGGCGTTGCCAACGCGCTGATGATTGACGAGGTCATTCGCTTCAACGCAACGGACGTTCCGGTCAAGATGGGCGCATTCTCGCAGTACGACCACCCGCACACCGTTGCCCGCTACGCCGAAGTGGCGGACGCGCTGGGCCTCAAGGGCAAGACGGACGCGGACAAGGTCGAGGCGCTGATCGAAGCGCTGGACACGCTAAAGGAGCGGGTCGGCATCAAAAAGACCATCCGCGACTATGGCATCAAGGAGGAGGACTTCCTCGCGCGGCTCGACGAAATGGTCGAGCAAGCGTTTGACGACCAGTGCACCGGCGCGAACCCGCGCTACCCGCTGATGAGCGAAATCAAGCAGATGTATCTCAACGCGTACTACGGAACCCATAAAACCGTCTGACGGGAGGAAACGAGTATGAATCTAACAAACGTTCTCGCGCGCCGCGCGAACAAGACGATCTATCGCGATGGCGACACGGTTGTCAAGGTCTTCGGCGATGGATTCAAAAAAGCGGATGTGCTCAACGAAGCACTCAACCACGCCCGCGTGGAGGAGACCGAGCTACATGTGCCGAAGCTCTACGGCGTCGGCATGACGGACGACGGCAAGTGGTACATCCAAACGGAGTACATCGAGGGCACGACGCTCGCCGAACAGATGGCGGCGCACCCGGAGGAACAGGAGAAGTACCTCGAGCTCTTCGTCGATTTGCAGTTGACCATGCACCGCCAGATCTGCCCCTTGCTGCCACGGCTACGGGACAAGATGGATCGAAAGATCATCCAGACCGAGCTGCCGACCGTCACGAAGTACGACCTACACACGCGGCTGGAGTCCATGCCACGCCACAACAAGCTCTGCCACGGGGACTTTAACCCGACCAACATCATCCTGCGCGACGACGGCACGCCGTATATCATCGACTGGTCGCACGCAACGCAAGGCAACGCCTCCGCGGACGCGGCGCGCACCTTCCTGCTCTTTTCCCTCGCAGGGGACGACGAAACCGCCGAAGCATACCTCAAGCTCTTCTGCGAAAAGAGCAACACGCCGCGGCAATACGTCCAGAAATGGATTCCCATCGTCGCGGCCAGCCAGAGCGTCAAGGGCAGGCCGGAGGAGCGCGAATTGCTCTTCCGCTGGGTCGACGTGGTCGACTACGAGTAACCGCACCATTCGTTTCGGCGCGTGAGCGCCGGAACGAAGCGGTTTCAAATAGATACACTTTCCATTTTCCTTCCTTTGCGATCGACCGGCTGTCGTGCTCAAGCAGCATGGGCAGCCGGTCGGTTGTGTTTTGTCGGATTCTCTTTTATAATGGTTCGTACGATTTTTGAATCAGATGTATTTTTGACCGGAGGTTCTCGCAAATGGATACTCTTTCAATTGGGATTCGCGCCGAGCGCGACGTTCTCGTGACCACCGAAAACACCGCTCGTGCGCTTGGCAGCGGCGGGCTGCCCGTCTATGCCACACCCGCGATGATTACGCTCATGGAGCTCTGCGCCGCCGAGAGCGTGCTGCCGTATCTGCTGGAGGGCAGTTCTTCGGTCGGCACGAGGATCGACGTGAAGCACCTCTCCGCAACGCCCGTCGGCATGACCGTTCGCTGTGAAACGGAGCTGGTCGAAGTCGACCGCCGTCGGCTCGTGTTCGCCTGCAAGGCATTTGACGACGCAGGTCTCATCGGCGAAGGAATACAGGAACGCTTTGTCGTGGACAACGCAAAGTTCATGGAGAAGACGGAGCAGAAGAAGCAGGCTTAACCAAAAAATAAAAGTCCCGGCAAGTACCGCCGGGATTTTCGCTATTTTCATTTGAAAATGGAATCGATGTTCTATTTCGGTTCCACCGGTTCTTCATAGGCACCGTATGCACCGTTCCAACGGTCGGCATTGCGCAGAAACGCCTCGTATCCATGGGCGCGAATGCATTCTGTCGCTTTCCGATATTTCTTATACTTTTAACTTTCGTGTCCGTAAAAAGCCAATAGTATCCCGCAAGTTTCATATGCCTCGCAGTCCGCGCAGGAAACGAGCCCGCGCCGGACGCAGCAGACCTTCATCGCGCATTTCGCCTTCGAAAGGTCCCGTTCGCCGGTGTCATAGCCGATCTTACAGCCTTTGCAGAGGTTCTGCGTATAGACCTTGCAGGTCTTGCAATAGGCACCGCAGCAGCCGATTTCGATTTGCGACGTTGGAAATCCCTCCCAACTCCATGTTTCTTTCAAGTTGTACTGTAAATGTATCATACGTAAATTGACAGCCGTTGTCCAGCGCGGTAAAATAAACGCAGATTCCATTTCTAGTTTATTATTTCGCAATCCCAAATAGAATAATGTTAGGGAGGTATGTTCCATGCTCTTTGGAGATCCGGGACTCAAGCCGCTTGCCGATCTCGCCAAGGCGGCCGTGCGCGACCCCAGCAACTTCAACTGGTCGTTCATCGCGATTTTTGCATTCGTCGTGATCATCTACGTGGATGAAATTCACAAGAAGAACTACAAGGCCATCGCCGCCGCGCTGATGCTCTACAGCGTACATTGGCTCTACGAAATTGCCAACGCGGTCATCTGCCACTTCAGCGGCTACGCGCTCTGGACGGTTTCGCCGGAGAGCACGTCGTTTATCCTGCTCATCGGCGTGAGCTGGGAACTCTCCATGATGTTTGCCATCGCGGGCTTTACCTCCAAGCTGCTGCCCGCGGACAAGAATCTAAAGATTCTCGGCATGAACAACCGCGTCGCGTTCGCCATCGGTAGTGCCTTCTTCTTCTCGCTTGTCGAGATCTTCCTCGCCTGGACGCCCGCGTTCATCTGGGTCTTTCCGTGGTGGGGCGCGCTGCCCGTGTTCGTCACGACCTACATTCCGTTCTTCCTTGCCTCCTACCTCATCTACGACAAGGAACCGGCTACGCAGAAGAAATGGATCATCTCGCTCGCCAGCATCAACATCATACTGCTTGCGGTGCTGATTCCGCTCGGCATCATCTGATGCGGCGGATCGCGATACTTGCCTTTACGTTGGTTGGCGCGCTCGCGTTTATCGCCTGCGCGCCAACTCCGGCGCCTTTGGCAACGCATGCACCCAGCGCCATCGAGAGTACGCCTACGCCCTCACCGGAACCGAGCGCATCGCCCACGGCCACGCCCAACCTCATCGACGTTGTGCTTTATCTGCCGGATACAACCGGTGCAGGGCTCGTCGCAACGCCCGTAACAGCGGAGGACTCGCCAGAGGGTTTGCTAGCCGCGCTGGTCGCGGCGGGCGCGCTGCCGGACGTGGACTTTGGCTCGCACGTGACGCTGACGGTTGCCGAAGAAACGCTCACGTTCGACGGAGTGGAGACGAGCGGCACGTTCGTTCATCTCGACGTGTCGGATGCGTTCGCCAGCGCGGTCAAGCAAAGCGACGCGACGCACGAGCGGCTGATGCTGCAAAGCCTCGCCAACACGATGATTACGCGCTATCAGGCGGACGGACTGATCCTCTCCATCGCGGGGACGGATCTGGAGACGCTCCGCGAACGCTACAATCGCCCCATCGGGTTCGACGAGCTGGCGCAGACGCAGCAGACCGATCCCGTTGGACCCTGAGGCAAACGTTATGGCCTGCTACTTCATCGCCCGTATACAGATTCACGACGAAGCGGAGTACGCGCGCTATCTCTCGCAGTGCGACGAGGTGTTTGCGCACTTCAACGGCCGCTATCTCGCCGTGGACGAAGCACCCGTAGCGCTGGAAGGCGCTCCCGAAGAGGGACGCGTGGTCGTCATCGAGTTTCCGGACGAAGCGTCGTTTCGCGCCTGGTATGACTCACCGGATTATCAGTCGATTCTACGGCATCGGCTCCGCGGCGCGCATTGCACCGCCTCGCTCGTTCGGGGCAAGTGATAAAAGCTAAAAAAATATCCCCGCCTTACGGCGGGGATATTTTTTATAGCCTGTTAGAATATCCCTTGCTGCAGCATCGCGTCTGCGACTTTCGCGAAGCCCGCGATGTTTGCGCCGGCGACGAGGTTGTAACCCAAGCCGTTTTCCTCCGCCGCTTTTGCGGAACTATCGTGAATGTTTTTCATGATGCCGTGCAGCCTCGCGTCGACCTCTTCCGCGCTCCAGCTCAGCCGCTGGCTGTTCTGGCTCATCTCCAGCGCGCTCGTCGCGACGCCGCCCGCGTTAACGGCCTTGCTGGGCGCTACGATCAGGTGCTTCTGCTCAAGCAGGAAGTTCAGCGCATCGTTCGTCGTCGGCATGTTTGCAACTTCGATGTAGTACTTCGATCCGGAGGCCGCGATCTTCTTTGCGGATAGCATATTTACGTCGTTCTGCGTGGCGCAGGGCATATACACGTCCGCCTTCACGCCCCACGGTTTCTCGCCCGGATAGAACGCGCATCCGTAGCGATCCGCGTAGTCCTTTACCTTGTCTCGACCGCTTGCGCGCATCTCCAGTAAATACTCGATTTTTTTACCGGTGACGCCCTTTGGATCGTAAATATAGCCATCCGGGCCGGAGAGCGTAATCGCGACTGCGCCGAGCTCTTCGAGCTTTCTCGCGACGCCCCAGGTCACGTTACCAAAGCCGGACAGCGCGAACGTTTTCCCTTTGATCGTGTCGCCCTCGTGCGCAAAGACCTCGTTCGCGTAATACACCGCGCCAAAGCCCGTTGCTTCCGGGCGGATCAGGCTGCCGCCAAAGCTCAAGCCCTTGCCCGTGAGCACGCCGTTTTCGAATGCACCCTTGATGCGGCGATACTGGCCGTAGAGATAGCCGATTTCGCGCCCGCCAACGCCGATGTCGCCTGCGGGGACGTCCACGTCTGGCCCGATATGCCGGTAGAGCTCCGTCATAAACGCCTGACAGAAACGCATGACTTCACCGTCGCTCTTGCCGCGCGGGTCAAAGTCGCTGCCGCCCTTTCCACCGCCGATCGGAAGGCTCGTCAGGCTGTTTTTAAGCGTCTGCTCGAACCCCAAGAACTTCATGATCGAGAGATTGACGCTTGGATGGAACCTTAAACCGCCCTTGTAGGGCCCGATTGCGCCGTTGAACTGCACGCGATAGCCGCGGTTCACCTGCACGCGACCTGCGTCGTCCACCCAGCTCACGCGGAACGAAATCGACCGTTCCGGCTCCGCCATGCGTTCCAGCAGGCTGGCCTTCTCATACTCCGGATGCTTGTTCACCACCGCTTCCAAAGAAGCGTACACCTCTTCAACGGTCTGCAGAAACTCCGGTTCGCTTGCGTTTTTCTTTCGAATATCCTCTAAAACCCGTTCAATATAGGCTTGCATATCTTTAATCCTCCGTATGCTGCGTTATGCCTCCATGTGCTTTGCGTGACTGAGCAAATACCGCTCGGCTTCGGCGCACCACAGGCCATTATAGCCCTTGACGATTCGCGCGAGCTCCGCAAAAAGCTCTTCGGTCTTACCCAGTTCCTCAAAATCCGCAATCGCGGTCAGCGGCAGCTCCAGATGCGTATAGATCAGCTTCTTGCCGCCGGGAATCTTCGGCAGGTTCAGCGTCGTTTCCGCAACGCAGTTCAGGCCGCCAACGTGGGTCACCATCGCCGCAGGATCGATCTTTCCCGCGGTCATAAGTGCGATTGCCTCGCGCATGTCGCTTGTGTTTCCGCCGGAGGTGCCCATGACGTGATGCGCGCCGTAGTGCACATCGTAGAAGTTCAGCTCCGCCTTAAACGCAGCGTTGGATGGGCCAGCAAAGAAGTTCAGACAACCGTCGAAGCCGAGGATTGCGTCCGCCTGTTCGACCACCTGCTTGACCGGCGCAAAGCAGATTGCGTCGTCAAACCCCGTATCGCCCGTCAGCGCGCGAAGCGCCGCGACCGGATCGTCAAACTTCGCGGTGTTCACGTAGATTAGCTCCACACCGAGCGATTTCGCGTGTTCCACGGTATAGATGCTCTTGGCTCGCTCCAGTCGTGTATCGTCGATGTCCGTCACCACGAGCAGCGAGGGTTTCCGCCCGCCGTGCAGCGCGTAGTCGATGGCACCCAACCCCATTGGGCCGACCGACGCTAACAGCGCGAGCTTTCCGCCTTCCACAATGCCCATGCGGTGCTCATAGCTGCCGGGACTGGTGTGGTACATCGCGTGATAGGTGCCAATGATGCAGCTCATCGGCTCCGCAAGCGAGCCGTAGAAGTATACGTCGCTGTCGTACGGCAGCAGGCAGTCCGCCGCCATGGTTTCAAACGGAATGTTGACCACCGTCGCGTCTCCGCCGCAGTACGGGTAGGAGTAGCCCGGCGCGCGCAGGGAACCCTCGTAAAAATGTGCAGGCTGAATGGCAACCTTGTCCCCAACACGGAATTTTTGCTGCCAGTGCTTGCCGACTTCGAGGATCTTTCCGCAGAATTCGTGTCCAATGATCGTTGGGTTGGTCGCAACGTCGTCCGGCACGCGCTTATGCGCCGCGCCCTGCACCGCCGCCTTGTAACTGGACATGCAGATGCTGTCCGAAACCACCTCGACGCGAACGCCGTCGTCCCCGATGTCCGGCAGCTCAAACGACTCGAGCCGCAAATCCATTGCCCCGTAGAGGCGAACCGCTCTTGTTTTCATGTTGTTCTCTCCTTATACCGCTCCGCCAACGGCGGCTGCCTTGACGCGCTGCGCCGCGCGCCGAATCCCGCCAAGGGACTCGCCCGCGGCAAACAATTCGTAATACGCGAGGATTTGCGCTTGCAGCGCTTCCCCGTCGACCACGCCGGAAAGCTGCGCCAGCGCCGCTTTGGCCTGCTCCGGCGTCTGCGCTTTTGCGTTCTCTTTGAGATACTGATAGACCGCGCCCGCCGCGCCAACGCAGAGGTACGCGGGCGAAACGCCCTGCTCCAGGCAGAGACGCGCCGAACCGATCAGCCGATCGGAAGCGGCGAGTTTTCGCACCGGGTCCGCGCCCACGCGCGCGCAGGTGTCGCCCAAACTACGGTTGGCAAAGCGCGCCAGCAGGTCTGAAATGTGCCGCAGAATCTCCGGCAGCGCAACGCCGTACTTTTTCGAGAGCGCTTCCGCGCTTTCCAGCATGGCGCTCTCGGCAAGAAACAGGATTTCCGGTTCGTCAATCGCGTCCGCAATCAGCGGTTTTCCGGTGTAGAGACCGAGATACGCCGCCGTCGCGTGTCCGAGGTTATGGATGTAGAGCTTGCGTCGGATGTAGAAGTCAAACGGCGAAAACGGAACCATGTTGCGAATCTGCGGAATCTCCCCGCGAAACGCGTCCCGATCCACCGGCAGAAAGCCGTAGCGTTCCACGCAGACGCGCAGCGCGTCCCCCGCCTTCATCTCCTCCGTCTGCACGGGCACCATGCGCCCGATGGACGCTTCGACCAGGCCGACGTTTTGATCCATCCATGATTGTTCGGCAGCAGTCAGGTGCTGCTTGATCATGCCTTCGAGCACCTTGTTTGCGTCCATCAGGTTTTCGCAGATGAGAATGTTCAGCGGCGTTCCGCCCTGCGCAAACCGAATCTTCAAGCCGGCTGCAATGTTCGGCGCAATGAACTTGAGAATGTTCGCGCCGACCGCGGTCGCCATTACGTCCGCACCCGCAATCGCGCGCGCCACCGCATCTGTATCCGTTCCGTCGATGGCGCTCACGCGCGTAATCGTGATGTCTTCATAGCCCGCGCCGTCCAGCACGCGCAGCGGGTAGCTTCCCCGCGCATTCAGCGCGTCGACCACGGGCTTTGCCACGTCCACAAACGCAACGTCGTAGCCGCTGAGGGAAAACAGCGCGCCAATGAACCCACGCCCGATGTTGCCCGCGCCGTACATAATCGCTTTCATATGCCTTTTCTCCTTTTACCGAACCGTCCAGCGTTCGGTGTGTTCCGCCGATTCGCCGGGCAGGAGTATGCTCATTGGGGCGAGCGTCTCAAATTCCAGCATCCAACGGCAGCAGTAGATTTCGAGGTTCACGCCTCCGTCGGGATACAAATCTCCCATGGAGACGGGAAACTCCTTGATAAACGTTTGATCCGGCAGCGTGTAGCTACCCGTTTTTGCCGCACTGTGCAGACCCAGCTTAAAATACGCGTCCAGCGGTTTCTGCCGAATGGTCACCGCGTGATCGGTAAACGTCAGCCGCTCGTCGCCAAGGCTTGTCGTGTTCCAGAGGGAGAGAATCCGCTCCGGCTTATCCGATAGTTCGTTCGTTTCGGACTCAAACGGCGCCGTAAACACGCCGCCTCCCCGCATGACGCTGACCGCCCACGGCGCGCCAACCAGCGGATCGCTGCCCGTGTTCGTCACGCGGTAGCGAATGGCAACGCTGCTCTCGTCCTCCGCTTTGGAGATTTCAATCTGTTTCACGAGGTGCAGCGTCGTGTCCTCGTTCTGCGTGAGAACCAGTCGGCCATCCACCCACGCATAGGAGATGGGCTGCTCTTCCGGCTGGTAAAGCGGGTGTTCGCTCTCCGGCGCAAACCAGAGGCGCGTGCCGCCGTAGATGCGCCAGCCTTCCGGCGTGGTCAGATAGTCCGCGTCAGCGGGCTGCTCGAAAAACACATTCTCCTGCCCCGCCCGCGCGAAAAACAGGATTCTTAGGCCAAACGAAAGCGGAATGCCCATCTCCCACGTACCGTGTTCGAGCCACAGGCAATCGCCAAAGTGCTTGTAATTTCGAAACGACGTCTTCATTGGCGCAGTTCCCGGCAGAGGTCGAGCGCTTCGCTTGCGGTGCGCATGCCTTCTGTCGCCCCGCTTTCACTCAGCGAGCAGGCCGCCGCCGCGTTGCCCAGCTCAATCGCCTCGGCAAGCGGCAGGCCGGTGTACGCGCCATACAGCACGCCGGAGCAAAAGGCGTCCCCCGCGCCGACCGTGCCCTTGATATATCCCTTCGGAACCGGAACGCTCTCGGTTTCGATGTAGTTGTCGTGTTCGTCCACGCCGTATCCGCCCTCCGGGCAGTGGATCACCGCCCAGGTGGATACGCCGAGTTGTTTGAGCTGGCGGAGCGCCTGCGGCAGGTTCTGCGTGAGCAGTTCCCCGTTTTCGCCGCGTAGCACAACACCCGTGGAAGCCTGCGCCTCCAGCTCGTTGATGACGCAATAGTCCGTATACTTGAGCGCGGGCGGCACGATCCGGTTGAACCGATCCCCCGCCTCGCTGACCACGTCGATCGACGTGAGAATGCCCTTGCTCTGCGCCGTGTGTAGTAGCCGCGCCATCTTCGTACCAAACTCGTCGTCCGGTTCGTCCAGCGCGTCGAGCAGCAGAATATAGCCGATGTGCAGCAGCTTTACGTCCAGCGCGTCCCAGTCCACGTCCGCCTCGCAGAAGCGCGCGTTCGCGCCGCGATAGTGATAGAACGTCCGCTGCTTGCCAATCGTGTCCGCCATGACCGCGGTAAACGACGTCAGCCCCTCGCGGCGAACGCGCGAAACATCGATGTTATCGTGCGCCTGCAATTTTTCGAGTACGTAATCTCCTTCGGCGTCCGTGCCGACCCGACCCAGCGCCGTGAGCGGCAGCTTGGGATCAAGCTTCGCCAGATCGACAATCACGTTGCAGAGCGCCCCGCCGGACGAGCGGGAGATCCCCTCCGTAATCGTCGTAAGTTCGCCCGGTTTCGGATGTCCCAAAATCGGGTAGAGTACGTCCACAATCATGTTTCCCGCAACCGCGATGCCGTTTCGTTTCATAAATGGATTCACCTTTCGCTTGTCTTGTTCAAAGGTGCGAAACGGACGCGCGCCTCTATCGCAACACGCGCCCGTTCCGCTCAAGTGGAGGAATACCAGTAATCGCCGGTTCTTATTTAGTCGTGCATTAAGAGTTCCATCACGTACATTTCAAGCCGCTCGAAGTTCTGCGTCTTGACGCACTCCTGCTGGAACTTGTAGTCGAACCGCTTAACCTTTTCGAGCAGGATTTCAAAGACCTTCTTGGACTTTTCAATGTGCGCGTAGCAGTCGCTCGCGGGCTGGGAACGCATGGCCTTTACGTCGAGGCCGACACACTCGAACTTGCCGTTGTCGCCGAAGTTGTTCTCGTAGAGCACCTTGACCTGGTTGAACGCCTGACGCAGGTTGTCCACACCGAACGCTTTGTCCTGGTCGTACTTCATGCCGTTCTGATCGTTGAGGTGGACGCCCCAGAGCTTGCCCAGCGCGATGGCATAGGCCATGTCGTTCGCCGGATCGAGCCCCGCGAGGATGGAATGCGCGCTCTCGATGCAAACGCCGACGCGGCTCGGGTCCACGGTGTAGGCGCCGAGGCCCAGCGCGTGCCCGACGGTGCCGCAGTAGCTGCGGTCGATCGGTTCGTTCGGCTTGGGTTCGACGAGAATCAGCGTGTCCTTGTCATATTTAAGGATGGTGTCCATTGCGTCGCGCAGCTGAAGAATCTTCTCCACGGGGTTCTTGCCCTCCGCGCAGAGCGTGCCTTCGCGGGCAAGCCAGAGCTGAATCTTGTTGGTGCCGAGCGCCTTGGCGATGTCGCAGCTGCGCTTGGAGCGCCAGATGGCAAAGTCGTAGTTCTCCTTGAGGCTCGCGGTATACGCGCCGTCGTTGCAGCGCGCGTCGAACCAGAGGCGGGGTGCAACAAACTCGGCGAACAGGCCGTATTTGTCGAGCATGGCCTTGACGTCCTTGGCGTAGTCGATGATTGCCTTGTCGGACATGTTGTTCATGTCCGGAACAGCGTCGTCATCATGGAACTGAACGCCCGCCATGCCGAGTTCGGCAAACTTCTTGATCTTCTCTTCCAGCGGAATGCTCGGACGGATGCCCGGGCCAAAGGTCTCGTTGCCTTCGTGAACGTTCCAGGGGCCTACGGTAAAACGAAATGTACTCATAATTGTTCCTCCCGATCGTGCTGATTAATTTGTTTTGAAAAAGAATCCGGTGTAGATTGGTGCCTGCGCGCCCGCCTGCAGAAACGGAGCGCCGTTTTTTCCGGTTTGTTGCCGGAAAACTACTGTTTCGTTTGGTTGTTTGTTTTACACAAAGAAAGGTTGCTTGCTTACTTGACAGTTTCAGAATACCTGTTTTGCAACCGGATTTCCTTTCGTTTCTTGCGGTTTTTTTATGATTAATTTGCGATTTGATTGACAAAATCGGTGCTTTCGCGGACAATGGGGTTCGGAGGGCTACGCATGAAACGGGAATATGAGCTGGTGCTGCATCCGCAGATGGCCTCGCTGCACGTCTTTCTGGTGCGCATCGATTACCGCGCGCCGCACGCGCATATGGAAATTGAGGTTGGCGTTGTGCTCGAAGGCGAGCTGCTGCTCTCGACCAACCGCGGGAGCACGGAACTACGCGCGGGGGACATGTACTATCTAAATTCCATGGATTTCCACGAGCTGCAAGCGCGGGGAAGCACCGCCCTGATCCTCGCGATTCAGATCAGCGAGGGCATGATTGCGCCGTATTATCCGGTGATTCGAAACCTCGTCGTGCAGGACGTTGCGGTTCGCCCATACTTTGCGGGAGCGACCGCCCGCTATCAGGACTGCCTCGCGCGCGCCGCGCAGCTGACGCTGGACTATCTGGACTGCGCGCCGCACTATGAGTTTCTCTGCACCGCGCTGCTTAACCAAATACTATTCGAGCTCTATGCGCGCCTGCCCTACGCAACGCTCTCCGAGCCGGAGATCGCCGTGCTCGCCTCGCGAAACACCCGCATCAACCGCGTTTTGGATTACATTGACCAGAACTTTCAGCGAAAGCTTCTGCTCAGCGAGCTCGCGGAGCAGGAGGGTCTGACACTAACGTATCTGTCGCACTTTTTCAAGGACACGCTGAGCATGACCTTTCAGAACTACCTCGCGGAACGGCGGTTTTCCAACGCCGTCATGCTGCTGGAGACGACGGAGCTTTCCATGCTCGATATCAGCCTCGCCAGCGGGTTTTCCGACGTGCGGTATTTAAGCCAGCTCTGCCAGAAGCACTACGGCTGCACGCCGCTGGCCTACCGCAAGTCGCGCCGCCAGCGCACCGCGACGCCCGCGCAGAACAGCGCGAGCGCGCAGACGTTCATCGGCGGCGAGGAGAGCAAGGCGGTGTTACGCAAGCTGCTGGAACAGTGGAAAACGCCCGGCGAGCTCTTCGCAAACACCCCCGCAGAGGAAAAACTGGTATAATAAGAAGATGTGAATAGACGAAACACGGTTTCGTCCGCCGAAAGAAATGCAGGTAATCGAATGAACCATCCCGAAATCCTCGCCCCTGTGGGCGGTGAAGAGCAGCTCCTCGCCGCGGTGCGCTGCGGCGCAAACGCCGTTTACCTCGGCGGAAAGCTCTTTAACGCGCGCCGAAACGCCGAAAACTTTGGTGAAACGAGCCTAATCAAGGCCGTTTCCTTTTGCCACGCGCGCGGGGTAAAGGTCTATATCACCGTCAATACCATCGTACTGGATTCCGAAATGGCCGCGCTGGAAGCGGAGGCGGAGGCCATCGCCGCCGCAGGCGCAGACGCGGTGATCCTTCAGGATCGCGCCGCGCTGCGGTTGTTTGCGGGGCGGTATCCGTCCATAGAGCGGCACGCATCCACGCAGACCGCCGTGCACAACGTAGACGGGGCAAGGTTTCTGCAGGACATCGGGTACGACCGCCTTGTGCTCGCGCGCGAACTCTCGCTAGCGGAGATCGAGCGCATCTGTTCGAGCGTACCGCTGCCGATGGAGGTTTTTGTCCACGGCGCGCACTGCATGAGCGTCTCCGGCGCGTGCTATCTCTCCGCCATGCTCGGCGGGCGGAGCGGCAACCGCGGCCTCTGCGCGCAGCCCTGCCGGTTGGATTGGGCTTGCGGCGACAACCGCTATGCGCTCTCGCTCAAAGATATGTCGCTGCTGTCTCACATCCGTGAACTAGCGGACGCGGGCGTCTGCTCGTTTAAAATTGAAGGCCGCATGAAACGGCCGGAATACGTTGCCGCCGCGGCAACCGCCTGCCGTCAGGCGCTCGCCGGGGAAGCCTACGATGCGGAAGCCCTGCGCGCGGTGTTTGCCCGCAGCGGGTTTACGGACGGCTACCTCACCGGCAAACGCGGCGCGGACATGTTTGGCTACCGCACCAAGGAGGACGTTACGGACGCGGCGGACGTGCTCAAGCCGCTTGCCGCGCTCTACCGAGCCGAGACACCGCTCGTTCCGGTCGATCTGACGTTCCATATGGATACACAATCGACGCGGCTCGTCGTTTCCGATGGCACAAATGAAATCACGACGTCCGGCGGTGCGCCAGAACCGGCAATCCATCGCGCGCTGGACGAAGCCAACGCGAAAAAGAGCCTAGAGAAGACGGGCGGAACGCCGTTCTTTGTTCGCAGTTTCCGTGCGGAGCTTGCCGAAGGATACACCCTATCCGCCGCCGCGCTGAACGCGCTCCGGCGCGACGCGCTTGACGCGCTGCTGGAGCTGCGCGGACGGACGATTCCGCACCCGCGGGTACCATACGAGACCCCCGCCCCCGTTCCCTACGTCTCTTCGCGCAAGCAGCCCGCGCTCTGGGCGCGTTTCTACCGCGCGGAACAGATTCCCGCCGAAGAATCGTTTGAGCGAATCCTACTGCCGTTGGAACAGATTACGAAAGAGACCGTCTCGCGCTTTGGCGAACGGTTGATCGCCCAGCTGCCGACGCTGCTGTTTCCGGAGGACGAGGCGGCGGCGGGCGAGCGGCTCGCGCAATTGGCCGAGCACGGCCTTCGCGCCGTTTGGACGAACAATAGTTACGGAATCCCTCTCGCAAAGCGGTTGGAGCTTGCGGTCCACGGCGGATTCGGACTCAACATCGTGAATACGCCCGCGCTGCTCGCCTGTGAATCGGACGGGCTCAGCAGCATCACCGTTTCGTTTGAGCTCGCAATGGCAAAGATTCTCGCGCTCGGCGGAACACTTCCGCGCGGCATCGTTTCCTACGGGTATCTGCCGCTCATGCACGTTCGAAACTGCCCCGTTCGCGCGGCGGGCGGCTGCGGCACCTGCAACGGCAAGGGCGAATTGACGGATCGCAAGCAAATTGTCTTTCCCGTGGAGTGTGACGAACGGCGCAGCGCCACGCTGCTCAACAGCGTCCCGCTCGACCTGGCGGATCGCCCGCTCACGGGACTCGATTTTCAGCTGCTCTATTTCACGCGGGAATCTGCCGAAGAAGCGGCGGCCGTTGCCGAACGCTACCGCAACGCACAAAAAACAGACCAGCCCCATACGGGCGGTCTGTATTATCGAACCCTATTGTAGAATCCACGCCGCTTTCCGGCTTAACGTTCAAAGATGGACTCCGATCGAATCATCTGATCGACGCTCACGCCTTCCGGCAGCGTAATCTCTCCGCAATAGTCCGTATACATACTGCGGCGCACTTCGGAGAGATTGTTTGCGAGCGCCAGCACCCACATGAGCTTGGTCACCGCGCATTCGCTTGTCATGTCAAACCCCTGCAGAATGCCGGATTCCACGGCAAGCCGTCCCGTTTCGTAGACCATCGGGTCGGAGGCTTCGTAGCGGCACTGCGTCGTGAGCAGCACGGCGACGCCCGCGTCCAACAGCTGTTTGATGCCGTCCAACAGGTTTCGCCGCAGGCAATGAATACCGCCGAGGCCGAACCCCTCGATGACCACCCCGCGATACCCCATCTGCCCGATTGCCTGAAAGACCTCCGTCTTCGTGCCCGGAATGAGCTTGAGCAAAAACACGGCGGGGTCAATCGCCTCGTCCAGCGCGGGCGCTTCGGTTGGCGCGTCCGGCGCGGCGAGCAGGCGAACGACTCCGTTTTCCACCGTACCCACCACGGGACTGTTGATGCTCTCGAACGCGTTCTGGCTCGTGGTTCGCACCTTGGCGACGCGGCAGCCGCGCATAATCTTTCCGTCAAACACAACGAACACGCCGCAAAGCCCGCTCAGCGCGGCGAGCATCGCGTTGCCGAGGTTGTGCTTCGCGTCCGTATCGGGGTGGCCAATCGGCAGTTGCGAGCCGGTGATGACCACGGGCTTTTTCAGCCCACGCAGCATAAACGAGAGCATGGACGCGGTGTATGCCATCGTGTCCGTGCCATGGAGCACGACAACGCCGTCGTACTCGTCGATGCAGGCGTATACCTCGCGCGCGATCAGCCGCCACTCCTCCGGTTGGATGTTGGAGCTGTCGAGGTTGAAGATGGTCTTCGTATCAATTTGGCCAACCGCCCGCGCGTCCGGCAGGTAGGTCAGGATATCGCCCGCGGACAGCGTAGGAATCAGTCCCGCGCTGGTCTGCGTGCAGGCGATGGTTCCGCCCGTGGAGAGAATCATCAGTTTCTTCATATGCTTGTTTTTCCGCTCCAAATAGCCGGAGAATCCGGAAGATTTGTTCAATCGAATGCAAGATGCGCAGAGGCTGCCAAACGGCAGCCTCTTTGGTAACAACCGCTCGTTGCACCTCTATTTTAACATATGTGCATCCAAGCGCGATTATATATTCGAGCCGCACCCGCAGGCCGACTCGTTTAGTGAACGACGCACTTATCCCGCCCGCTGTTCTTCGCGCGGTAGAGCGCTTCGTCCGCATTTGCCACAAGATCCAGCTCGCCGCTGATGGACGATTCCGGCAGGGAGTCACAGCCGACGCTGACCGTCACGCTGATCTGCTGGTCGCCATATTCGGTGTTGTTCTCCTTAATCATGTGCCGAACGCGCTCGCCAATCGTCACGGCGTCCTCCTTGGAAGCGCCGGGCAGAATCACGAGAAACTCCTCCCCGCCGTAGCGCAGCAGCACGTCCCCTTCGCGAATGCCGCAGCGGATGAGCCCGGTGATGTTGCGCAGCACGCGGTCGCCAATCACATGGCCGTAGGTATCGTTGACGCGCTTGAAATGATCGATGTCGAACATCAACACGCCGAGCGGAATCCCCTTTCGGGTGGAACGCACATACTCCTCGCGCAGGCGAACCAGCCCAAACCGGCGGTTGAGTACGCCCGTAAGCGGGTCCAGCGCGGCGAGTTTTTGCAGCTGTTCGTGCTCCAGCGCGTTGTGCAACGCGACGGCAAGGCTCTGCGTAAAGATGGCGAGCTGCTTGCCGTAGCCCGATTGGAACGGCTCGGCCTTGGCCAGCAGGATTACGGCGATGGGGATGTTCTTGAACTTGACCGGTTCAACGAGTACCTCTTTGGGATGGAACTGCGTCAGCGTGCTCTCGACAATGACCTCGGACGGATGCAGAATCCGGCAGGATTCCCCCTTGGCAAACGCCGCGAGCACATGCGGGTCCTTCACGAGCGACTCCGCCTCGCGGATGCCAAACGAGTGCAGCAGCGCAAATTCGCTCTCCTGATCGAAGAGAATTGCCCCCGCGTCCGCGCCGGTACCGCTCATCACGCGGTCGAGCGCGTATTCCGCGAGCGAATGCAGGTCCAGCTGGCTCGAAAAGGTTGCGGTAAACGTCTTGATGTCGTCGAGCATGCGAAGCGAATTGGAAAACGCCTCAATCAACTCGTTAAACGCCTGCGCGCTCTGCCCGAAATCGTCGTTCGTCTCCACCGGAATGCAGCAGTGCTCCGGATTGCAGTCCCCGATTTTGCCGTTTTCGGAGATCGTGATGATCGAGTCCTTGACCTCGTTCATCTTTCCGGTCAGGACGCTGAGCTTTCGCTTGACCGTTACCTTGGAGATTCGAATGTTGACCAGCCCGACAATCAGCCCCGCCAAAATACAGGACGCAAGAAAGAACCCTCCGAACGCAACCGACTTCGGCACACCGAGCAAGAGCATAAAAAATGGGAATACAATTCCCATGAGAAGGCCGAATCCGACCATGCGGAAGGCCATGCGAAAAAACGTATTCGGGTAATGCTTCACGTATGAAATCCTGCTTTCTTTTTTCAAGCCACGAAGAAAAAATACGGTGCTAGTCTATCACAGCGACACCTAGGATGCAATGGAACAATTACTCATATTTATACAATTAGCGACAGATAAAACCGCCCGGCTGTTTTCAAACCGAACGGTGTTGTTTCAACGTATCGGATGCGTTTTATTGCGGCAGTTTCACGCAGAATTCCACGCCGTCTTCCATGTTTCGGGCGCTGACGCTGCCGTCATGCAGTGCGGCGATGGACTGGACAATCGCGAGCCCGACCCCGTGCCCGCCGGAGTCCCTGCCGCGCGCGCGGTCCATCGTATAGAACACGTCCCAAATGCGATCCAGCTCCTCCGCCGGAATCGGCGCGCCGGTGTTATAGACGCGAAGGACGGCGTTCATTGCCTCAAGCTCAATGGAGAGCAACACTTCGCCCTGCTCCGGCGTATGCCGAATGGCGTTTGTTAACAGATTGCTCAGCGCGCGATCCAGCAACTCAAAGTCGCCTTTGAGCTGCGCCCCGGGTCGGGCGGTCATCCGAAGCCGAACCTGCTTTTGCTCCACGTCCCGCTCAAAGCGCGTATCCAGCGCCTCCAGCAGGCGCTCCACGGGAAAGACACTCACGTTGAGCGGCGTTTCCGCGTTCTCGAGCCGCGAAAGCTCCAGCAGCTGCCGAATCATGCCGTCCATGCGGTCACACTCGGCGGCGATCACACCGCAGTAGCGTGCGGTCTTGTCCGGATCGTCCGCAACGCCGAACTGGAGCCCCTCCGCGTATCCCTTGATCACGCCGATGGGCGTTTTCAGCTCATGGGACAGGTCGCGAACCAAGCGTTTGCGCCGGACGATGTCTTGCTGCATTCGCCCGATGCTCCGGCTGAGTTTTTCGGAAATCTCATTGATGCTCGTGCCGAGGCGGCCCAGCTCGTCGTTTGTCGCAACCTCAATCCGCTCGCTGAAGTCCAGCTCGGCAATGTTCGCGGCCACGCGGCTCATCTCGATGACCGGTTTCGTGATCACGCGCGAAACAATCAGCGTCGCCAAGCCGCCAACCAGCGTCAGCCCGATGCCGACGAACAGATAGAAGCGATTCGAGATCGTTACGCTCTCCTGAATGCCCTTGATGCTCTTGCTCAAGATCAGAAAGTTCCCGTTGTCCAGCTTTCGCGCATAGATCAGGCTCTCGTTGCCGTAGTCGTTCACCGTGACGTCCGAATGATCTCGCCGCAACAGCCATCTTTGGGAAGCAAGGAACTCACGAATCTCCTTTGGCAGCTTCTTTACGTCGGTCCCTTTGGCCGCGGCGGCAGACGAATAGACGAGGTTGTAATCCGAATCGGAGATGCGAATGCCGATTGAGTAGGTGCGATCCAGTTCCAGCAGCTGCTCTTCCCAGTCGCTTTTTCCCGCCAGAATCAGCCGCTCGATTCGGTTGGACGCAACCCGCAGGATCACGCGGTTACGCGCAATCGAATACCGCTCCAACAGCAACGCGTTGCTCAAAATGCCGAGCAGTACCATCAGCGCCGCAAACGCGGTGAACAGCAGGAATACCTTCTTTCGAATCGACCATTTCATCGTTTTGCCCTACTCCGCAACCTCAAAGCGATAGCCCGCGCCGCGCACGGTTTGTATGCAGTCCCCGTAACGCTCCAGCTTTTGCCGGAGCGTTTTGATGTGCGTGTCCACGGTGCGCGCGTCCTTATCGAAGTCGTACCCCCAGACCTTTTCGAGAATCCGGTCGCGGGAGAGCACGATTCCGCGGTTTTGCACCAACAGCGCAAGCAGCCGGAATTCCTTGTTGCTCAACGGAATCTCCTGCTCGTCAATCAGCACCAAATGGCGGTTTGCGTCGATGCAAAGCCTGCCGTTTTGCAAAAGCCACGTCTGCTCGCGGGTTGTCTTGCGCAGCAGTGCGTTGAGCCGGGCGACGAACACCGCATAGCGAAAGGGTTTTGCGAGGTAGTCGTCCGCGCCGTGCTGAAGACCCGCCACCTCGTTCTGCTCGTCCCCCAGCGCGGTGAGCATCATCACCGGCGCGTCGGAATGCGCGCGAATTTCGCTGAGCACTTCCCAGCCGTCGTAGACCGGCATCATCACGTCCAATATGACGAGATCCGGCTCCAGCCCGCCAAAAAAGAGGTCGATCGCCTGCTTGCCGTTTGCCGCTTCCAGCGGTTCGTACCCCTGCTGGCGAACAATGTCGCAAATCAGCGCGCGAAACACTTCGTCGTCGTCCGCAACCAAAACTCTCAGCCGCATCGAGTACCCCCGTTTTCAAACTGTTTTTCTGTCAATTACAGCAAGTATGGCTAATTGCAGTATACCATAGGGCATCATCCTCCGGAATCCACCGGAACACTGCAATCGAATGCATCGTCGTTCAACCACCAAACGTCCGCAAGAGAACCTGCGGACGTTTGATCCATTACGCTTGAATCTGTTGTTCTACTTGAGCAGCGA
>JAYFPQ010000140.1:0-12632 GCA_034927595.1 Christensenella sp. | reverse complement strand
ATGCCCAGCTCGTCGCGAATGCGAAAGCGAATCGTCTCGGCGAGCTGGCGCGCGTCCTCCAGCGTTTCGGTCGAGCCGGAAACGTCAATCCAGTTCTCGTCCAGCCCAAAGGCCTCGACGCGGTCGGAGTATTCCCCATAGATTTCGCGCCCCAGCGCGGAAAATTTCTGATAGGAAGCAAAGTCCGGCTTGACGGTCACGAGCAGCGGGCATTTCTGCTTTGCCTGCCAGATCGCCTCGCCGGTCTTGACGCCGAATTTCTTGGCAAGCTCGTTTTTCGCGAGAATAATGCCGTGGCGCGCTTCGGGATTCCCCGCGACGGCGACCGGATGCGGCCGCAGGGCGGGGTCGAGAAAGCAGGCCACGGAGGCATAAAAGCTGTTGAAATCGGCGTGCAGAATTCTGCGGCTCATCGGGCAATCCTTTCTGCGGTACCTCTTTGGGCACGCAGGATAGAATGATTCGTCTGTTCGGCGGCGCCCCGACGGGCGCGCAGGACACAGACGAAATACAAACAAGTGTTCGTATTTATAGTATACCGCATTTTCGGGCACTGTCAAGCGCCGGTTTTCACCGCAGGAAGGGACGGATTCTGCGCTTCAGGGTCTCGCGGAACGGCCTTCGTGTGCTATACTGTGTTCGAAAGAAAGCGGTTTGGCGGAGTATATGGAGCAGGAACAATCCCCCTTGGGCAGACGACAGCCAAACAGACGAATTGGCTATTGCGGGCATTCGGCGCGCTACGATTCCGGTTGGGAATTGTTTGGCGCGCATGCGGCAAAGCGGCTGCGTGCGTTCTACAGGCACTCCGGCCTGGCGCTGCTTGTTCTCGTGACGGCGGCGATCTTTGCCGCGGCGGCCTGGATGGAACCCAGCCTGTTCGGCAGTTCCGCAGGAGGGCGTCGCGCGGAGGCGATCTTTCTGTTTTGCGGCGTTCCGGCAATCCTACTTGCGGGTGTCTATTTCGCGTTTGTGCGCCCCAGTGCGGTGCTGGAGGCATACGCCTGCTATTCGCAGGACGACGCAGGCCGCCCGCGAGAGAACCCTGTGTCAGGCGAAACGAACGAACAGGCCGCTGTCCGCTGGACGGGCGTCTATTGGTGGACGGTGCTGCTGCGCCTGATTGCGCTCGTCGTGTTTGGCGCGGCGGGCGTTGCGCTTTCCCGTTGGATTGGAACGCGCGGGTCGGCGGAGAGCTGGGTGTTTGCCATTGTCTGGACGCTCTGCTCCGTGCTCTACTGGCAGAGCCGGACGCCGTTGTTGCTGGCGCTGGCGGCGGCGGCGCGGGAGCCGGTCTCCGGCCGGGCGGCGATCAAGCGCGGGCTCGCACTCTATCGGCGTGCGCCCTATGGCGCGATCAACGCGGGGTTTCGAACGCTGCTGGTGACGACCCTGCCGCTGGCGGGAATTCTGGCGCTCTCCATGTGGATTGCCAAGGGAAACATGCTCGTGCAATATTCCATTGCGGCGTTCCTGCTGGCGCTCCTCGACCCGCCGATCCGGCTGCTCTACGCCGCGTTTGACACGGCGACCTATATGGAGGCCGCGCGAACACGCCTCTTGGTACGGCGGTGCGACTGCCGCGCAAAGCGCCTACGAACACAACACGATGACCGGAAAGGACTGAATACATGAAGACAAGGGAACAAATCGAAGCTTCGCTACAATGGAACCTCGCGGATATCTACGCGGACGAATCCCTCTGGGAAGCGGACTATCAGAGTGCCGAAGCGCTCGTCGCCGCGTTTTCGGCGCACGCCGGTCGGCTGCACGAGAGCGCGGACGCGCTCTTTGCCGCGCTGACGGACGAGAGCCGACTTGGGCGGTTGATTGAAACGATCTATTCCTATGCGCATCTGCATAAGGACGAGGACAACGGCAACGTTCGCTATCAGGGCATGACCGACCGCGCGATTCAGCTGTATGTTTCCGCGCAGGCGGCCTCGTCGTTCGTCGACCCGGAGATTCTGGAGATTCCGGAAGAAACGCTGCTCGGCTGGGCGGCGGAGGAACGGTTTGCGCCCTTCCGCTTCCGCATTGCGGACGTAGACCGCCACCGCGCGCATACGCTCTCCGCCGAGGAGGAGCGCCTGCTGGCCATGGCGGAGGAGCCGCTCTCCGGCGCGGACAATATCTTTACGATGCTGTCGGACGTGGATCTCGACTACGGAACGGTGACAAACGAGTCCGGCGAAACGGTCAAGCTGACCCACGGCAGTTACAATATGTTCCTCGTCAGCCCCGATCGCCGCGTCCGCAAAGAGGCCTACGAAGGGCTCTACCGCGCCTACCGGAGCATGAAGAACACGATCACCGCGACCTACACAACCTCCGTCAAAGGGGACGTGTTCCGTGCGCGGACGCACCGGTTTGACCGCGCAATGGAAGCCGCGCTGTTTGGAAACGGCGTGCCGGTGTCGGTGTACGACCAGCTCATCGAAGCGGTACACGAAAAACTGCCCGTGCTGCGCCGGTACCTCGACATCCGCAAGCGCGTGCTCGGCGTGGACACGCTGGAGATGTACGATCTGTATGTGCCGATTCTCGCGGACTGCGACATCGACATGCCATACGAAGAGGCAAAGGCGCTCGTGAAAACGGCGCTCGCGCCCCTCGGCGCGGAGTATCAGCAGTTGCTGGAGGATTCCTACACAAAGGGCTGGATCGACGTGTACGAAACGCCGGGCAAGACCAGCGGCGCGTTCTGCGCGGGCGTCTACGGAACGCACCCCTATGTGCTGCTGAACTACCAGGGCAAGATGGACGACGCGTTCACCCTCGGTCACGAGCTCGGCCACGCGATGCACTCGCACTATTCCAACACCGCGCAACCGTTTGAAACCGCGCAGTATCGAATTCTCGTTGCGGAGGTTGCGTCAACGGTCAACGAAACGCTGATGACCTACCATCTGTTGGCGAACGAAACGGACCCCAGAAAACGCGCGTATTACATTACGCAGTTTCTGGAGGCGTTCCGCACAACCTGCTTCCGGCAGACGATGTTCGCGGAGTTCGAAAAACAGTCGCACGCCATGGCGGAGAGCGGCGAACCGCTCACGGTCGAGAGCCTGTCGGACGTGTATCGCGCGCTCAACGAGCTCTATTACGACGGCGCGCATGTGGACGACAACATTGCACTCGAGTGGATGCGCATTCCGCATTTTTACAACGCGTTCTATGTTTACCAATACGCAACGGGGCTCTGCTCTGCGGTGAAGCTCGCGGACGACATTCTGCACCACGGCGCGGTGGAGCGCTACAAAACCTTCCTCCAGAGCGGCGGAAGCGACTACCCGATCGAAGAACTCAAGGCGGCGGGCGTGGATCTGACCAAAAAGGAGAGCATCCTCGCGTCGCTGGATGTGTTTGAGCAGTATGTCGATGAGTTGGACGAACTATTAAAATAATAAAATATAAGGGAGTATCTTTTATGGAAACGAAAGAATACAGCGCATCGGAAGCAAGAGCCTATATCCTCGGCTGCTTTGCGGAGCAGGGGGACTTTTCCGAAATCGTGGACGAGCAGAAGCTCGGCGAAATGGTGGACGCGGTCATGGCGCTCGATGCGGCGTTCATGAAGGAGACGGGCGCGGACGAAGGCGCGGTCTACGACGACGACGCGGCCTATGACTACATGCACGAAAAGATGTGCCAGAAGTTTTCGGAGCACAAGATGTACATGCTCCGTCTCGTCGAGGACTACATGGACTACAACGAGCGCTACCTCGACAGCCTCGGCCTGATCGACTGGGAATAAGCCGGGCGGCCACGGCGGCGAAGAACGAAGCAGAAGTTGCTGAATATCGTTTCGAATTCCAAAAAATTCAGCGATTTTCGGCGGCTTTTGTGCATTTGTAATTGAGGGAACGCCGTTTGCGTGCTAGAATAGACAGGTCACAAAAATAATATGGCTACGACACTTTTTTTCGCTCGATCGGAAAGGAGACCCTATGTATCGAATCGTAACGAAGCGGGCGCTGCATGAGACGGTTACGCTCATGGAGGTGGAAGCCCCATACATCGCAAAAAAGGCGAAACCGGGGCAGTTCATCATCCTGCGCGTGGATGACGACGGCGAACGCGTTCCGCTGACCGTTGCCGGAACCGACCCCGTGCGCGGAACGGTAACCATCATCTACCAGAAGGTGGGCTATACCACAAAAAGGCTCGATTGCCTGAACGAGGGCGACAGCATTCTGGACTTTGTCGGTCCCTTGGGCGTGGCAAGCCACCTGGACGGCATGAAGAAGGTTGCGGTCATCGGCGGCGGTTTAGGCGTTGCGATTGCATATCCGCAGGCGAAAGCGCTGCACGACATGGGCGCGGAAGTGGACGTCATCGTCGGTTTCCGCAACACCGCTCTGATGATTCTGAGCGACGAGCGCAAGGAAGCGAGCACGACCCTCTACGTCATGACGGATGACGGCTCCAACGGGCACAAAGGCTTCGTGACCACCGCGCTGGAAGAACAGCTCTAGGCGGGAAAAGAGTATGACCACGTCATCGCCATCGGCCCGCTCGTGATGATGCGCGCGGTCGTCAACCTGACCAAACCATACAACATTCCGACCGTGATTTCGATGAACCCGATCATGGTGGACGGCACGGGCATGTGCGGCAGTTGCCGCGTCACCGTTGGCGGCGAAATGAAGTTTGCCTGCGTGGATGGGCCGGATTTTGACGGGTTTGAGGTGGACTGGGACGAAGCCATCGCCCGCAGCCGGATGTATCGAAAGGAAGAGTCCGTCAGCATGGATAGAAAGGCCTGCAACCTGATGAACGTAGAGATGCAGACCAAGCGGGGAGGGAACTGAACCATGCCGAATATGAGACTGACCAAACTGCCCGCGCGCGAGCAGGACCCAAACGTTCGCAACTGCAATTTCGAAGAGGTGTCCCAAGGCTACGACGAGGCGATGGCCATCGACGAAGCGACGCGCTGCCTCAACTGCAAGACTAAGCCTTGCGTGGAAGGGTGTCCCGTCAACGTCCGCATTCCGGAGTTCATTCAGCTGGTGATTCAGGGCAAGTTTCTGGAGGCCAACGACGTCATTCGCTCGACCAATGCCTTGCCCGCCGTCTGCGGACGTGTCTGCCCGCAGGAGACGCAGTGCGAGGAACGGTGCGTGCGCGGCATCAAGGGCGAACCGGTCGGCATCGGCCGGCTGGAGCGCTTCGTTGCGGACTACGCCATGGCGCACGGCATGGAAACGCCAAAACCCCTGCCGGACAACGGCAAGAAGGTTGCCATCGTCGGCAGCGGCCCCGCGGGGCTAACCTGCGCGGGCGATTTGAGAAAGCTCGGCTACGAAGTAACCATCTTCGAAGCACTGCATACCCCCGGCGGCGTGCTGGTCTACGGCATTCCGGAATTCCGTCTGCCGAAACAGCTCGTGCGGGACGAAATCCGGATTCTCGAGGACATGGGCGTCAAGATCGAGACCAACATGGTCGTCGGTCGCAGCATCACGCTCGACGAACTGCTCGGTGAAGAGGGCTACAGTGCGGTCTTCGTCGGCAGCGGCGCGGGCCTGCCGCGGTTTCAGGGGATTCCCGGCGAAAACCTCAACGGCGTGTATTCGGCCAACGAGTTCTTAACGCGCATCAACCTCATGAAGGCGTACACCTTCCCCAAGACGGATACGCCCGTGCAGGTTGGCAAAAACGTTGCGGTTGTCGGCGGCGGAAACGTTGCGATGGACGCAGCGCGCAGCGCTAAGCGCCTCGGCGCGGAACACGTATACATCGTCTACCGCCGCGGCGAGCAGGAGATGCCCGCGCGAGTGGAAGAGGTGCACCACGCGAAGGAAGAGGGCATCATCTTTAAGATGCTCACGAACCCGACGGAAATTCTCGGCGACGAGAACGGCTACGTTAAGGGTATGACCTGTGTGGAGATGGAGCTCGGCGAACCCGACGCGAGCGGGCGTAGACGTCCGGTCGTCAAGGCGGGCAGCGAGCACACGATTGACGTGAACACCGTCGTCATTGCGATTGGCAACAGCCCGAACCCGCTGATCAAGAACACCACGCCGGGGCTCAACACCGAAAAGTGGGGCGGCATCATCGTGGACGAGTGCACGGGCAAGACCAGCCGCGAGCATGTTTACGCGGGCGGCGACACGGTCACGGGCGCCGCGACGGTCATTCTCGCCATGGGCGCGGGCAAGACCGCGGCAAAGGCCATCCACGAGGAACTGAGTAAGGCATAATCTTCTTTTCTTCAAAAGAAAAGAAGCAAAAGAATTCTCCTTTGATGTACAATAACATGTAGATCAAAGGAGTTTTTTGTAACTAGAATGAAGATTACGATACCAGCAGAGCTGCTTCCGCTTGCGGAGGCGTTCCGAAAAGAGAATACAAGTATTTACGCCGTCGGGGGTTTGGTGCGAAACGCGCTGTTGAACCTGCCGCCGTCGGATATTGACGTGTGCTCGCGCCTCACGCCGGAGCAGGTTGCGGAGGCGATGCCAAAGCACGGCATCCGCGTGATCGAAAAAGCCGCCGAAATGGGCACGGTCGAGCTGCACTTTGGCGCGGTCCGCGTGGAGCACACCACGTTTCGGCGTGAATCATACGCAGACGGCGGCGCGCACCGCCCGAACGACGTTGCCTTTGGCGAGAGCCTGACGGACGACGCGTGGCGGCGGGACTTTTCCGTCAACGCCATGTATGCCGACCTCGGCACCGGCGAGGTGGACGACCCGACGCATGGGCTCGCCGATTTGGAACGGCAGATCATCCGCACCACGAGCAAGGAGCCGGACGATATCCTTCGTTCGGACGCGCTACGGGTGTTGCGTTTGGTTCGCTTTGCCTGCGAGCTTGGGTTTGCCATCGACGAAGACACTTGGGCGGCGGCCAAGCGCAACGCGCCGAAGCTAAGGGACATTGCGGCGGAGCGGCGGCGGGAGGAATTCGTCAAGATTCTGCTGACGGACGCGCGCTATCCCGCGTTGGGGCGGGACGAGCTGCGCTCGCCGGTGCGCGGGCTGCGGCTGCTGGACGAGCTGGACGCCTGGGCGGTGCTCGTGCCGGAGTTTGACCTCGCGCGCGGCATGGCGCAGCGGCCGGATCACCACCGCTTCGACGTACTGGAGCATAGCTTTCAGGTTTGTGCTGCCGCGCCGCCAACGGAAAAGCTGCGGCTCGCGGCGCTGCTGCACGACGTCGGCAAGCCGGACTGTAAGCGCGAAACCGGCGTGCAGTACGACCACGACAAATACGGCGAGCGCATTGCAAAACGCGTGCTGACCGACCTGCGGTTTCCAACGCGGATGGTCGGCGAGGTCAGCGCGCTCGTTGGCGGGCATATGTACGACATTCAGCATCAAGCGAAGAAGGATACCCTCCGCGTGCGGTTCGCAACCTGGGGCAGGGAACGCACGCTGGAGCAGATTCTGCTGCGCGAGGCGGACATTCGCGGCTGCGGCTACGACACGGACTATGTTGCCCGCGACTGGCGCGCTCTCTACGAAACCATGCTCAGCGACGGCACGCCGTTTTCCGAGCGCGAGCTCGCGATCTCCGGCGAGCAGTTGATGGAGGCCTCCGGCCTTCCGGCGGGAAAAGAACTCGGCGAACTGAAAAAGAGATTGTTTTTACACTGCGTGAAGCACCCGAAGGAAAACACGCTCTCGCGCTTAACGCAACTCGCGAAAAGATGAGAATTCTTTTGTTTTACTTTTCTTTTCAAGAAAAGGAATGAGAGTTCTCTCCCCTTCGAATTGACATTTCAGGGCGGTTACACGATAATAGGTTAAGTAATTTTGGAGGCACACGGCAATGGAAGAGGTTAAACGATCCAAGAACTTCATTGAGGAGTTCATAGAAGAGGACATGCGCACAAAAGAGCCGCGCGTGCAGACCCGGTTTCCGCCCGAACCAAACGGTTACCTGCACATCGGCCACGCGAAGGCGCTCGCCATCGATTTTGGCATGGCCGAGCAATACGGCGGCATCTGCAACCTGCGCTTCGACGACACGAACCCCGCCAAGGAGGACGTGGAGTACGTCGACGCGATTCAGGCGGATATCCAGTGGCTCGGCTTCCAATGGAACCAGGTTCTTTTCGGGTCCTCCTACTTCGACCAGTGCTATGACCTCGCCGTGAAATTGATCCAAAAGGGCGTCGCGTATGTCGACGAGCTGACCAAGGAGGACATGCGCGCCTATCGCGGCACGCTCACGCAGCCGGGCAAGAACAGCCCCTATCGCGATCGTCCGGTTTCGGAAAGCCTCGATCTGTTCGAGCGCATGCGCGCGGGCGAGTTTGAGGACGGCGCAAAAACCCTCCGCGCCAAGATCGACATGGCGTCCCCAAACATCAACATGCGCGATCCCGCGCTGTATCGCATCAAGCACGTTTCCCATCACCAGACGGGCGACAAATGGTGCATTTATCCGATGTACGACTTTGCGCACCCGATTCAGGACGCAATCGAGGGCGTGACGCACTCGCTCTGCTCGCTGGAATACGAAGCGCATCGCCCGCTCTACGATTGGGTCATCGATCAGTGCGAGTTTTCGCCCAAGCCGCGGCAGATTGAGTTCGCGCGGCTGAATCTGACGGATACGATCATGAGCAAGCGGTACCTGCGCCGCCTCGTCGAGGAAGGGTACGTCTCCGGATGGGACGATCCGCGGATGCCGACGCTCTGCGGCATGCGCCGGCGCGGCTACACGCCCGCGGCGATTCGCGATTTTCTGGATCGCATCGGCGTCGCCAAGGCGGACAGCGGGGTCGACGCGGCCATGCTGGAACACTGCGTCCGCGAAGATCTCAACGAAACGGCGATCCGCCGCATGGCGGTGCTCGACCCCGTGCTGGTCGAAATTGAGAACTGGGACGAGGGCAGGTTCGAAGAAATCGAACTGGAGAACCATCCGAACCACCCCGAACTCGGCATGCGCACTGTTCGCTTTGGCAAGCGTGCGTACATCGAACGCGAGGATTTTGCGGAGGTGCCGCCGAACAAGTTCTTCCGGCTCAAGCCGGAAGGCGAGGTGCGGCTCAAGGGCGCGTATATCATCCAGTGCGTGCGATGGGAAAAGGACGCGAATGGAGTCATTACGAAGATTGTCTGTACCTATGACCCAACGAGCAAGAGCGGCGAGGATGCCCGTAAGGTCAAGGGCACGCTGCACTGGGTGAATGCGGACGATGCGGTCAAGGCCGAATTCCGCCTCTACGAAACGCTCATGCGGAGCGAGGAGAGCGGCGCGGACGAGGCGGAGGAAGAGGAAGAAGCGGTCGAAAAGGACTTTGTCGACAAGCTCAACCCCGACTCGCTGGTCACGCTGCACGGGTTCGTCGAGCCCGCGCTGAGCGGTTCTGCCGCCGGCGAGCGCTTCCAGTTTATGCGCGAAGGGTACTTCTGCACGGATCTGGACAGCACGAAGGAACAGCCGATCTTCAACCGCACGGTCGGTCTGAAAGACAGCTACAAAGCTTAAAAAATCTTTTGCTTACTTTTTTAGATAAGCAAGTATAGTAAAAATTCTTTTGTTTACTTTTCTATTAAGAAAAGTAAGATTTAGGAGAAATTCATGGTTCGAACCCGGTTTGCCCCGTCGCCGACGGGCTATATGCACCTCGGCAACCTGCGCAGCGCGCTGTATACCTACCTCTACGCCAAAAAGCACGGGGGCAAGTTCATCCTCCGCATTGAGGACACCGACCAGAGCCGCTATGTTGAGGGCGCGGTGGACGTGATCTACAACACCCTGCGCGACATCGGCATGCTCTGGGACGAAGGCCCGGATGTCGGCGGCGCATACGGCCCGTATGTGCAGAGCGAGCGAAAAGCGATGTACAAACCCTACGCCGAGCAGCTCGTCAAGGCGGGCAAGGCATATTACTGCTTCTGCACGAACGAGGAGCTGGACGCGCGCCGCGAGGAATCCTCCCAAAAGGGCGAGGTCTGGAAGTACGACAAGCACTGCCTGCATCTCTCGCCGGAGGAAGTGCAAAAGAGAATCGCCGCGGGCGAGCCGCACGTCATCCGCCAGAACGTACCGCTGACCGGCGAAGCGTCGTTTGACGACGTGCTCTACGGGCACATCGCGGTGGATTGCGCGGAGCTGGACGACATGGTGCTCATCAAGGCGGACGGCATGCCGACCTATAACTTTGCCAACGTGATCGACGACCACACAATGGCAATTACGCACGTGATGCGCGGCAACGAATACCTCGCGAGCACACCGAAATACAACCTGCTCTACGAGGCGTTCGGCTGGGAAAAACCGGTGTATATCCACATGACGCCGATCATGCGCGACCAGACGCACAAGCTCAGCAAGCGGGACGGCGACGCGTATTACGAGGACTATCTCAAAAAGGGCTACCTCAAGGAAGCGATTGTCAACTACGTGGCGCTGCTTGGCTGGAACCCCGGCGACGAGCGCGAGTTCTTTACGCTGGACGAGCTCAAGGAAGCGTTCGACGTAACCGGCATGTCCAAATCCCCCGCAATCTTCGACGTGAACAAGCTCACGTGGATGAACGCGGAATACGTGCGCAAACTCACGCCGGAGGAGTTTACGCGCCGCGCCATGCCCTATTATGAGCAGGCAGGCATCGCGGGCATGGACAAGGACATCCTCTGCCGGATTCTGCAGCCGCGCACGGAGATGTTTACCCAGATTCCGGAGGTGGTCGATTTTCTGATTGCCTTGCCGGAATACGACGCGGAGCTCTTTACGAATAAAAAGAGCAAGACGGATTCCGTTGTTTCTGCTGAAGTGCTGGACTTCGTGATTCCCGCGCTGGAAGCGCTGCCGCAGTGGACGGAAGAAGCGCTGCACGAAACGCTGCTTGGCATGGCGGAGGCGAGGGAAATGAAGAACGGAACGCTGCTCTGGCCGGTGCGCATCGCGCTCGCAGGCAAGCTCGTGACCCCCGGCGGCGCAATCGAGATTGCGACTCTTCTCGGTCGGGAAGAGTCCCTCAGAAGACTGAAACTCGGAAGAAGCAAACTCTAATTTTCTTTCTTTTCCAAAGAAAGAAACAAAGAAATCATCGTGAAAATTCTTTTGTTTTACTTTTCTTTTAAGAAAAGTAAAGGAGGTAACCCTATATGAAACTTGGAGTGATTGGCTTGCCGAACGTTGGCAAGAGCACGCTCTTTAACGCAATTACGCAGGCGGGTGCGCAGGCGGCGAACTACCCGTTCTGCACCATTGAGCCGAACGTCGGCGTGGTCGCCGTGCCGGACGAGCGGCTGGACGTGCTGGCCGCAATGTATAACCCCGAAAAGTACACGCCAACGACGATTGAGTTCGTCGACATCGCGGGTCTCGTGCGCGGCGCGAGCCGGGGTGAGGGATTGGGCAACAAATTCCTCTCGCACATTCGCGAGGTGGACGCGGTGGTGCACGTCGTTCGCTGCTTTGAGGACGAAAACAACGTCCACGTGGATGGCCGCGTCCACCCCGCGCGGGACGTGGAGACCATTTCGTTTGAGCTGATCTTTGCGGATATGGAGACGGTGGAAAAGCGGCTCGACCGCGCGCGCAAGCTCCTCAAGGCGGGGGATAAAAAGACCATTGCGGAGGTAGCGCTGCTTGAGCGGCTCCAGCCCGCGCTGGAGAGCGGAAAGCCCGCGCGCAGCCTCGATTTAACGGAGGAGGAAGCGGAGCTCATGCGCGGCTTCTTCCTGCTGACCAGCAAGCCGATCATCTACGTTGCCAACGTCAGCGAGGACGAGATTGGGCAGGAGCCAAACGCACACGTCAAGGCGCTCTATGAGATTGCCAAGGCGGAGAAGGCGGAGGCGCTGACCATCTGCTGCAAGCTCGAAGAGGAGATTGCCGAGCTCGACCCCGCCGAAAAGGGCGCGTTTCTCGCGGAACTGGGGATCAAGGAGTCCGGCCTCGACCAGCTCGTGAAGGCCTGCTATCGTTTGCTGGGACTGATTAGCTACCTCACCGCCGGGCCGAAGGAGGTTCGCGCCTGGACGATTGCGCGCGGAACGAAAGCGCCGCAGGCCGCGGGCAAGATTCATACGGACTTTGAGCGCGGGTTCATTCGCGCGGAGATCGTGCCGTTTGAAACGCTCAAGGAGCTCGGCTCCATGGCCGCGTGTAAGGAGAAGGGCTTGATCCGCAGCGAGGGCAAAGATTACGTCATGCAGGATGGCGATGTGACGCTATTCCGGATTAACGTATAATCAAATCGTTTTTTACGCAAGTGTGCATCAACCCCGTGGCATTAGCCGCGGGGTTTTTTCGCTCCCTCCGGCGCTGCGCGCCACCTCCCTCGTCCGAGGGAGGCAAGGGTGCGAGAAAAAAGCGCCCCCGAAGGAGCGCCTTGTGAAGGCTGATGGTAAAGTGTGTAAGGTTATCGCCTGCTATTCCAGCGGCGTAAAGACCTCCGCGCCGTGCTTGCAGACCGGGCAGATGAAGTCCGGCGGCAGCGTGTCGCTTTCCAGCACATAGCCGCAAACCCCGCAGACGAACCCTTTCTTTTTCTCCGGTTCCGGTTTGGATTCCGTTTTGGGTGCGTCCACCGCTGCTGACTGCTGTTTTGGCACTACCGGCGCCGCTGGCTGCTGCTTCGGCGCTTCCTGCGCCTTTGCGCCCTCCTCCGAATCGAGGGGAACAAATACCTCCGCGCCGTGCTTGCAGAC
>JAYFPQ010000043.1:0-6768 GCA_034927595.1 Christensenella sp. | reverse complement strand
CGAATCCCGGGGCGGCCCAAGCCGGTGTCCAACGACGAAATCACGCTGATCAACGCCTACACCGACTGTTGCACGACGATTCCAAATCTGGGCGTAACTTCCGTTACGCAGGAGGGCGGAGAAACGCGAATCGCGTTTGATCCGTTCCTCTACCGCGCGGAGTTCCGAGTGGAAATGGCTGGGCAAGCGATCACCAAGGCGGAAATCGGCGAAGTCGTCGTTCGGGACGAGGCGCTGTTTTCCAAATACAAAGAAGGCGACGTGATTTACCGCCTGTATGAACCGAAGGCGAATTCGCCACGTCCGCTGATTCTGTTTCTGCACGGCGGCGGCGAATGCGGAACGGACAATCTGTTGCAACTCACCGGAACAATCGGGGCGATCAGCCTTGCCAAGCGCTTTCCGGATATGTATGTACTGGCTCCGCAGGCACCGGACAACGGGCTCGACATGCAGCAGATGTTTGCGCGCATGATGGCCAAGGGCGACCCGTTTCGGGTTTGCATTGGCGCGGAGACGTGTATCGGTCTGGGCGATCGCGGTTGGAACCGGGATTACGTGGGCCGGGTCTGCGACCTGATTCGCAAGATGATCGCCAAAGGAACGGTCGACGCAAACCGCGTTTACGTGATTGGCATGAGCATGGGCGGGGCGGGCGTCATTACGACGGTTTCCGCCGCACCGGATCTGTTTGCGGCGGCGGTGCCGATTTGCCCGAGCATGAACGGGGACAGCTACCCGCTGCTCGAGAACTGGCCGAACGTACCCGCGTATATCGCGACCGCCTACATCGACCATCAGGCGGGCAGGCACGCGTATATTCTCCGTGCGCTGACCAAACTCTGGGAGCAGGGGCGAAAGGACATCAAGTACACGCTCTTTACGCCGGAGGAGCTGGAGCAGTATGGTATTGTCGCCTCGCCAAACCTCACGGAGCGGGAAATTCGCGGAGCCAATCACAACAGCTGGGTGCTCGTGCTGCACAACGAATATGGTATTCTGGATTGGATGATTTCACATCGTAAAAATGCCTGACGGGAGAGCCCTATGAACTTTTCGAAACTGACCGAATACCTCAATACATTGGAAGCGCGCTACGGCGTGCACGGGCTGGACTGCAAGATCCTGCGCGAGCACGAACCGGTCTACCGGTACATGACCGGCTATAGCGACTATGCGCTGACCAAACCCGTTTCCGAACACGATCTATACGACGTGTATTCCTGCACGAAGATTGTTACGATGGCCGCGGTAATGCAGCTCGTCGAGCAGGGCAGGCTGGGGCTCGACGATCTGCTTTCGGATTACCTGCCGGAGTTTACGAACATGATGGTGGCGACGGACTTTCGCATTGGCGAGTGGCCGTTTGCCTGGCCGACGCTGGCCTCGCCGCTTGCTCCGGCAAAACACCCGATTCACATTCATGAGCTGATGTCCATGACGGCGGGGCTTTCCTACGACGTGTTTTCCGAACCGATTCACAAGATGCAGCAGGAAAGCGGGAACCACGCCACGACGCGCGAGGTGGCAAAGGCGATGGCCGAGATGCCGCTCATTGCCGAGCCGGGCACGCGCTTTTCCTACGGACTGGGGCACGACGTGCTCGCGGCGGTGGTGGAGCTCATCGGCGGAGAGCCGTTTGCCCAGCACGTGAAGCGGCATCTGTTTGATCCACTCGGCGCGACGGACATGTATTTTCACACGCCGGAGAGCGAAAAGAGCCGCCTGAGCGCGCAATATCGAATGGACTTTCAAACGGGCGTGATTTCGCCGAACAGCGACATGATCTTTCGCCTCTCCGACCGCCACGACAGCGGCGGCGCGGGGCTGACCTGTACGGTGGACTCCTACAGCCTCGTGCTGGACGCGCTGGCAAACGGCGGCGTTGGCGCGAGCGGGCTAAGGATTCTGCGGCCGGAGTCGATTGCCGCGATGCAGCAGAACCGGCTGAACGAACAGCAGCTAAAGGACTTTCAAAAGACGGGCAAGATCGGCTACGGTTACGGCCTCGGCGTGCGGACGCTGATGGATGCCAACTGCGCAAAGAGCCCCGTCGGCGAGTTCGGCTGGGACGGTGCGGCGGGCGGATATGCGCTGATCGATCCCAAGAATCGCGTGAGCATTTTCTACACGCATGAAATCGTCGGCATGATTGCCGCGTACAACGAAATTCACCCGACCATTCGGGACTTGGCCTGCGAAGCGATGGAAAATTGAGAAACGGAGCTTTCAAATGAGACTGGAATATTTGGAATATCCCGAATTGGGGAGGAGCATGTATGTGCTCTATCCTGCGGGGGAACGCTTGAGCTGCTATGAAAACACCCTGATTACGGTGCTGACCGATCAAAACGGCGAACAACCGGCGCGCGCGCTGCTTGCCGACGCGAGCTTCTGCGAACTGGCGGATCAACAGCGCTTTCTGCTGCTGTTTCCGAACCCGGTGGGCGGCGGCTGGAACTGGACGCTTGACCCGGAGCAGCGCGACGACCTGAACGACGTTGCAGAACTCGTTCGCTTGTTTAACCATCAGGAGGGGTTTGTCGACTGCGGCATCTACCACAACATGCACAACGCGCGGTATTTTATCGGCAGCGGCACGGGCGGTTCCCTGTTGCATGCGCTCGCCGCCTGCAATCCGGTGAACGTTGCGGGCGTATTTACGCTCGGCGGGAAACTCGCGCCAAAGGCGGAGGAACAAAGCGTGAACGCCGCCGTTTCCGCGATTCTCTGGAATGCGGACGAGGCGAGCAACGCGTTTTTCCGGCGGATCAACGCGGTGGACACGGGTACGGCCGAGCACGCTTATTGTAGCTATAACGACGCGCAGTTTGTGGAAACGGCGCAAGGTCAGCCAAACGAGCTGACTCCCGCGGTTGTTCGCTACGGTTGGGAGCACCTCTTTTCGAAGGTCTGCCGCCCGAACTCCTGCGAATATGGCGACATGGGGCCGCGAACCGTGCGGGACGACTACCGTTTCATCGTGCACGAGGACGATACGCGGCTCGGCGACAACGGCGGCGTTGCGCACACGTGGTTTGAATACGTTCCGATCTGCGTGAAGGAGAATCCAGGCAAACCCGTTGCGCTGATGCTCTTTCAGCACGGCGGGGCGGACACGCCGGGCAACATCTGCAACACGATCAAGATGCATGAAATCGCCGAGAAGGAAGGGTTCCTGCTCGTCTATCCGTGGGCAACCGCGCGATGGGGCTGGAATCAGGACATGGTGCCGGAGCAACCGGACGACGTCGCTTACCTGTATGCGCTGATCACCTACATGAAACAGACCTACGCCGTGGACGACGCGCGCGTCTACATCGGCGGGTTCTCGAACGGCTCCGCGATGTCGCAGGTGTTTGCAATGACAAACCCGGAACTCATTGCCGCGGTTGTTGCGGACAACACGCGTTTTTGCCAAAACCGAAACACGAAGCCCTTTGCCATCGCCTGGAAAAAGAAGCTGGACTACGATTTTCGCATGCCGGTTTGGTATACCTACGGCACGCGGGACTTTGAGTATCCGGCGGTGCGCGGCAGCGGCCAGCAGGTGCAGTATGACTTCTGGAAGTCCTACAACAACATTACCTGCAAGGAGACGCCATACATCGATCAGCCCGCAAGTTGCGGCGTCGGCGTCGTTGGAGACGTGGTGGAGGAGTATCATCCGAATCCGCGCTACCCTAAGCGCAAGTACACGACACACCGGTTCTTTTCGAACGACGCGAAACCGCAGAATCTCTACAACTATTCGCTCGCGGACGGAAAAGGGCACGACTGCAATCCGGAGGAGGCGTGGCTGGGCTGGAATTACGTCAAGCAATTCCGCCGGCTGCCGGACGGCTCGCTGGAACGCGTTTTGCTGGAATGATCGGCATAGAGCCAAAGAGTAAGAGGAGACGCCATGGGGAAACTACGGTTCAACTACCGCAGCGAGGTGCTGGGGTACTATGTCGACATCACGGTCGTGTATCCGACGGACACCTTCCGCTGCCCGGAAACGCCCGCGCTGAAAAACCGCTCGCATCAACTGGTGCTGCGGGAGAAGCCGGATGAATACGCGCCGGGCATGAAGTTTCAAACCGTGTATCTGCTGCACGGCGGCGGGGACGACGACACGCTGACCTACCGCTACACGAATGCGGAAGCCTTTGCGCAGCGAAACCGCGTGATGCTCGTTACCCCGAACATTGCCAACAGCTTTGGCGCGAACACGCGCTACGGGGTGCCGTATCTGACGTTTGTGACGGAGGAGCTGCCAACGGTGATTCAAGCGCTGTTTGCCTCCTCTAGCCGCCGCGAGGACAACTTCATCATGGGCTACGCGATGGGCGGCAATGCCGCGCTCGCCGCTGCGATCACGCGGCCGGATCGCTACAGCGTCTGCATGGACATCTCCGGCGGTATCGGGATGACGCTGGACGCGGAAACGCTGAAGCGCGAGTTGGAGTCGGATCATTTTCAGAATGGATTTCCGCTCTATGGTATGACCTTTGGCGCGGCGGAAACCGTCGTTGGTTCCGAGTTTGATCTGGCGCAGGTTGCCCGAACGAACCGCGAAAACGGCCTGCCGGATTGCCGGTTTGTGCTTGCCTGCGGCAGCGAGGAGTTCATTCGCGCGCGGATGGAGAACGACGCGAGAATCCTCAAGGAGATGGACTTTGACGTAGAGTATATCTGCGCAGAGGGTTACGACCACGATTTTCGCATGTGGAACGACTACATTGAACTTGGACTGGATAGACTGTTGCCGCTCAAGCGCGCGGCAATCTATCCCGACGAGGACGATGGAGCGCGTGAGAATTGACGCGGCGGCAAACAGCGCTACAATAATAACAGAAGCGAAGGGGCGTACCTGCGCCGATTGCATGCAAAGGCGGTAGAAACGATGAAATTGCTGAATTACAACTCGCCGATTATGCGCTTTCTGGAGCGCGTGTTCGACCTGCTGATGCTCAACCTCGTGACGCTGGTGCTCTGCATTCCGCTCGTGACCGCGGGCGGGGCGATGACCGCGCTGTATAAAACGTTGTTTGACCTGCGAGAGCAGCAGGGGAGCGTGTTATCCGGCTACTGGCAGACATTTCGGGCGGAGTTTCGTCCCGCGCTGCCGCTGGGGCTGCTCAGCCTGCTCGCGGAAGCAGCATTTGGCGCTTATCTGTTGCTGTTTTTGGCTGAGCTGAGCGCGGGGACGGTCTGGACGTGGATTGCCGTCGTTGCCATCGGCGTGCTGCTTTTCTTTCCGATGGCGTATGTATTCGCGCTGTTTGCACGCTACCAAAACACCGTGAAGAAGACGATTATCAACGCGTTTTTCCTGAGCATTCGCCATCTGCTGACGACCATACTGGTGCTAGTGCTGCACCTGCTGCCCGCGCTGCTGATTTGGATGTTTCCGGCTTATTCGCCGATGATTGGGCTCATCTGGCTGTTCTTGGGCATTTCGCTGCCGGCCTATCTCGCGAGCGGGCTATTCCAGCGCGTGTTTCAGCAGTATCCGCAGGAACCACCAATCGATGGAGGAGAAGAGACCAATTGAAACAAACTACATTGATGCAACCCTGGGACGCGCCCGCATTGCCGGAGTCGATTCCGCACGGGGATATGCCGGGGGACAAGGTTTCGATCAACCAAGGGCATATCGCAAAGGCAAATGCGATCGCTCCGCGTCTGCTGGATCTGCTGCCGGATGTGCTGGAGCAAAGTTCCGCCCACCGCGCGGTGATTTCGGTCTGCGGCGGTTCGGGTGTGGGCAAGAGCGAGATTGCCTCGCTGCTTTCCTATTATCTAAACGAGCTGGGCATCGGCGCGTATACGCTCTCCGGCGACAACTATCCGCACCGGATTCCGCTTTACAACGACGCGGAGCGGTTGCGGGTGTTTCGCGTGGCGGGGATAAAAGGCTTGCTCGCGGCGGGGGAATACGACGCTGTCCGCGCAACAACGCTCTGTGCACTCATGCAAACGGGGAAAGATTCCGACTCGAAGGAAGCGCAGACAAACCCTTGGCTTGCGACCTACCAAAAAGCAGGGCGAGTCGGACTACAAGGCTATCTTGGCACGCAGAACGAAATCGACTTTACGGAACTCTCCGCGATTCTCGCGCAGTTCAAAAGCGGCGCGGAGGAACTCTATCTCAAACGTATGGGGCGCGAGGAAAGTGCGCTCTGGTATGAATGCGTGGATATGAGAAGCGTTTCGGTGCTCGTGGTCGAGTGGACACATGGCAACAACGACCTGCTGACGGGTGTGGATATCCCGATCTTTCTGCATAGCACACCGGAGGAAACGCTGGAGCACCGGCGGCTCCGCGCGCGGGACGGCGCGCCGGACAGCCCGTTTGTCACGATGGTGCTGGAGATTGAGCAAAGCCTGCTGCAATCGCAGGCGCACAAGACGAAGATCATCGTCACGAAGAGCGGGGACGTGCTCACCTATGAGCAATACCGGCAACTGCAGCCGGAGTAAGAGCGATGCAAAACAAAAACCTAACGAATGATACGCCCGATGGCGTAATGCTAAATCTTTACCCGGACAGCCTTGGCGAAACGCTAAGCGGTGCGGCGGCGTTTCTGGCGCGCCCGGAGGTTGCCGGCGCGTTCTCCGCGCTGTACGTGCTGCCAAGCCTGTTTCACAGCGACCTCGACCGCGGATTTTCCGTGATCGACTACGGCATCGAGACTACGTTTGCGTCGCAATCCGACCTCGACGCAATCCGCGCGGGCGGGGTTTCACTGAAGCTTGATTTTGTGCTCAACCATGCTTCCG
>JAYFPQ010000111.1:0-4876 GCA_034927595.1 Christensenella sp. | reverse complement strand
CAGAGCACGTGCTTTCCAGCGCGGAGCGCGGAGATGGCGAGCTCCGCATGGGAACTGTTCGGCGTGAGCACGCAGACCGCGTCGAGAAATGGATCCGCGAGCAGCTCTTCGGGCGAGGCATATGCCCGCCCGCCAAGGCCGGAGGCCAGTTCCTCGGCGACGGCGAGCGTGCGGTTGTAAAAACCCGCCAGACGCGCATTTGGGTTCGCCACGAGTTCAGGAATATGCCGCGTCCGCGCAATGCGCCCGCAGCCGAGAATGCCAACCTGTACCACGCCGCTTTGCATACTACTCGTTATCCTTTGCCGTTTGTTTCCAGCGAACGAATCACGTTCGCAATCTCCTGCGCCATCTTTTCGTGCGTCGCCATGGAAGGGTGCCCCGCGGCGCCAAATCCGTCCATGGGGTGCATCAGCCGGAAACGGTAGAGGTGAATCTTGGTGTCTCCGGTCTGCTGGCGATAGGCTTCCATCGCGCAAACGATGTTGTGCCAAAGGTAATAGTTCATGCTGCCGAGCGCGCAGACGATCTGCGTACTTGGCCCGTTGCAGGCGCGAACCTGCTTGAGCAACGCGAGGTAATCTCGGTCGAACGCGGCCTCCTCGTTGTCCCCGCCAAAGAGCGTAGCATACGCGTCGTTCGTGCCGAGATTGAGCATGACATAGTCGTTTTGCTTTGCGGCGAAATCCCAGCGGGAGAGATCGTTTCCCAAGCCGGATTTCTCCTGATGCGGACGATCGGTGTAGGCGTAAAGCTCGTCCATGGCGAACGCGACCGGCCAGCTTTGGTGCTTGACCGCCGTGATGCCGGAGATGCAGACGCAGCTGACTTCCATGTTCAATAGCTCTGCCGCGCGCGGCCCGTAGGCGAGGGGGCCGTCCTCCTCCGCGGAAAAGAAAGCGCGGTCGCGCTCCTTGCTGCCGTTGCCGAAGCCGCAGGTGATGGAGTCCCCGACAAATTCGATTCGCTTTCGGGGCGAAAGTACAGCGGGAAGAATGTCGCCTTCCATGGCTAGCGAACGAAGACCGAGAAACGTTTTGTAGTTCTCCGTGCGTTTGAGTACGCGGATGCGGTGCGTTTCCGGCTGCTCGCTCTGAAACAGGAGCCAGTCCTGCTCCGGCGCGGACACCTCAAAGATTCGTGCCGGTTCCGGCTGATCGTCCAGGTAGACGGCGACCCACGGCCAGGTTTTGCGACGGGGCGCGGCTTCGTCCCACGGGACGCCTTCGACCTCCTCGCCGTACTCCGCGCAGAACCGCGCGGAAAGCCGGGTACCGCGAAATTGAAATTCGACCCCGCTGGCGCTCCAGTTAAAGTACAGCGCCTGTTCTCGTTCGCTGACATACGTGCGACCGAGGGTGGAGACCAACCCCGAAAGCTCCTTCCAACCGAATTCTTTTATCATGCGCTATGCCTCCCGAACGGCCGAGGCGGTCTCGACCAGATAGTTGTCCGCCGGATTCAGGCGGAGCTTTCGCGCTACGGTGGCGAGCGTATTGCCCAGCAGTTCCAGCGTAAGTTCCGTTTCGAACCAGCCGTTCAGCCAGTGAATGCGGACGTCCAGCCGCTGTTCGCTGGAGAACCGCGCCGTCGCGGCGTATGCGCCGAGGCCGGGAAACGGCGTTTCGACGGTTCCCCGCGTGAGCGAGCCGTCCCAGACGGCACGCAGAACCGCGCCGGTGCTGAGCGAGAGCGTCAGCGCGTCGTCTGCAACGTCCAAACCAAAGGCGGAAATCGGTGCATTCCGCTCCGGAGCACGAAACGCGGCAAACAAATCCCCGCTGCCCGGCGGAGAAACGGCCATCCACGGGTCGAACACGCCCTCGTCTACGCTCCAGGAACCGGCGAACGTGCGGTTCAGCGGCAGGCGATTTGGCTCGTCCGGCGGCAGATGAACCGAGGATTGCAGCGCTTGCAGCGCGGCGTAGTCCTCCGGCGCGGCGGGAAGAGGCTCGTCTATAAGCTGCAGCAGCAGGGTTTCGTAGAGCGTATCGAGCGTTTTCTGCGGGCCGGTTGGGGTGATCGCTCCTTCGTGCACCGCGACGACGAGATCCTTCTCCGGCCAGATGAGGCCAAACTGACCTTGCCCGCCGTCAAAACGGAACACGCCGGGAATGCTGCAGGCCCAGAGCAGGTACCCGTAGCCGCAACGCCCGTCCTTTTCCTCCGGCGCGTAGGGGTTTTCAATCTGCACGGAGAGCGCACTTTTCACAAAGTCCGGATCGAGTATTTGCTCCCCGTTCCAGCTTCCGCCGTTGAGGTAGAGCTGCGCCAAGCGGAGATTGTCCTCTGTCTTGGCGAATGTGCCGGGTTGCGCATCGATTTGATTCGAAAATTTCAGCCAGACGAACGACTCCGGGTCGATGCCGATCTTGCGAAACAGTCGATCCGTCAGATATTCTTTCATGTTCTGCCCGGTGGCTTTCAATACTGCCGCGCCGAGCAGGCACGTGCCGGAGGAGTTATACGCAAAGCGCGTCCCGGGCTCGTAGGCCATCGGCGTGCGAAAATAGTTGCCAATCCAGTCTCCGCTCATCGCGGGATGGTGCGCCATGCCGTTAGTCATGGTCAGCGCATGACGAACCGTGATGCGCCGCATTTTGTCGGAGAGTTCAATGCCGCGCTCGGCAATCTCGTCCGCAAACAGGTCGCAAAGGGGCGTGTCCAGCGAGAGCTTGCCCTCGCGGATGGCGATGCCGATCGCCGTTGCGGTATAGCTCTTGCCGAGCGAATGGTTGCAGTGCACCAGTTCCGGCTTGTAGGGCGACCACCAGCACTCGGCAAATACCTTGCCGTGCCGCGCGGCGACAAAGCCGTTCATCGTGGTTTGGTCATGCTCCAGCGCGCGGATGCAGGCCATGACCTGACGGCTGGAGACGCCAATCTCCTCCGGCGTGCAACGCGGAAACGACTGCTTCGTCATAAGAGTTCCTTCTTTCGTCCGGCAAAATAGAAGTAGACCATTGCCAAAAGAATCAGGCAGCCGCAGAAGATGAACACAAATCGATAACCGGGAACGCCCGCAATCTGCGCGAGCATCGCGCCCGCGACCATTGGCCCAAAGCCCTGCCCAACGTCGCCGCCGAGAAAATAGGTGCTGGTGGCGACACCGCTGCGCTCGCGCCCGACGTAGTTGATGCAGCCCGCCTGCAGCGAGGGCTGGGCGGCGCCTTGCCCGATGGCGCGGAGCAGGCAGGTGAGCAGCACGAGCCAGATGGTGTTGCTAAACCCAAGCAGAAACATTGAAATCGCGGTGAGCAGCATGCCGGGAAAGACCGTATAGCGAATTCCCTTGGAGTCCATGAGCTTGCCCGCGACGGGGCGGACCAGAAACAGAAAGACGGCGTAGACGGTGAAATAGATGCTGATGCCCTTGATTCCCTGCGCGTCCGCAAACAGCACAAGGTAGGAAGCGATAATGCCGTTTACAAAGGAGAGCGTGGAGTAGGGAAGCGTGAAGAACAGGGCCTTGGGCTCAAAAAAGTCGCGAAGTTGGATTTTGTGTGGTTCCGCCGGGGGAGCCTTGGGACTTAGATTTTTGATAAACAGCAGAAAGACGCAGGTCAGCGCGGGCAGTGCAGCGGCGGTCAGGAAGGTGGCCTGCATGCCCGCCGCGTCCGCAATCGCGAGGCCGAGCCCCGGCGCGCATGCGGTGCTGATGAGCTGGCTGATGCCCATATAACCAATCCCTTCGCCCATGCGATCCTTCGGGATGAACCGGATGATCAGGGAAACCTGAACGGTACTGCCGACGGCAAACCCTAAGCCGCTGCAAATACGGAAGAAGAAAATCAGCGGAATATTCCTGGTAAACGCAAAGCCAATTAACCCGACCGCCATCAGCACGTTGCTTGCCAGCAGAAGGCGGACGTTGTTGAGACGGTCCGCCATCAGCCCGCAGAACGGACGGCTGAACAGCGAGGTCAGGGAAAACAGACCGACGATGATGCCGGCGAGTGCAATGGTGGTGCCGATGCCGACCAGATATTTGGATAGAATCGTCGCTACCATGAAAAAGGAAAACGAGCTCAACGTGCTGATCACGAGTACCAGAATATACGACGGATTCCAAAGCTTTGTTGGTTCCTGCGGCGTGTTTGTTTGTTCCATAGACAATACCTTTCAAAAAACGAGGGCACAGGGTGCCCTCGTTTTTGTTCAAACCAGTAGTTTCCTGTTATTTCGCGGCCAGCCAGGCATCCAACTGCGTCTGCTTTTCGGCGATGACCTGTTCGATGCCAGCGTCACGCAGCGCCTGCTGGAAGACCGGCAGCACTTCGTCAATGTTGACTTCGCCGTTGATCAGCGGCAGATAGTACTGCGCGATGACGTTGCTGCAAGCGGTGATCTGGTCCGCAACCGGCGAGCTGTCGAAGGTGAAGCCGAGCGCCAGCGAGTTCTTCGCGGCCTTGTTGGAATCGGCCATCATCTGCCACATATTGTCGGGCTGATAGTACCAAACCGGGCAGCCGGAGGAGTTGGGCAGGTTGTAGGATGCGCCAAGACCGGTCCAACCGCAGTTCGTCATGTCCTTGCCCTCGGGGAAGCGGACATAGCCCTTGTCGTCGACGATGTAGTTTTCGCCTTCAATGCCGTTGCCGAGCAGGTTGGCGGCTTCCGCGTTCGTGTAGAAGACCTTGAGTACGCGCATGGCGGCTTCCTTGTTCTCGCAGAAGCTCGTGATGTGCCAGAGGTAGGTGGTCGCGTTGCCGGTGGTGATCAGCGCGTCGCCCAGCTGCGTGCCGACCATGTTGTCGCCATAGGTCTGCTGGAGGTTGGCTTCGTAGATCCACTCGTTGAGATCCCAGCAGTAACCGGGGGTGCCTTCCGTGATGCCGAACTGAACGCTCATCAGCGTCGGGTTCGTGTTGCTCAT
>JAYFPQ010000015.1:0-17051 GCA_034927595.1 Christensenella sp. | reverse complement strand
ATGTTTTTATCCAATTTAACCTCCGAATGTTCGGATCCCAAGAGCCGAACTGCGTTAAACGCGAATGTTTTCGACGTGAACATTTACGGCGCGAACCGCAATTCCCGTCATCTCTTCCACCCGATATTTCACGTTGCTCTTGGCATTTTGTGCAACCGCCGGTAAGGACACGCCGTACTCCAGCGTGACATACAAATCGATGTCTATCACTTCGGGTGAAACCATCGTAACCTTGACGCCGCGGCGCATATTATCTTTTCCAAACAGTTCGACAAACGAGTCGGAAGCTTTTTTCGAGTTCATCCCGACAATGCCGTAATTCTCTACGGCCGCATACCCGGCAATGCTCGCGATCAGGTCATCCGTGATCGTGATCTTTCCAAGTGTCGTAGTCATTTCCGCTGCCATAAGTTACGCCTCCTTTTTCGATAGTTCTATTTTATACCAAGCGGTTTTTGCCCGCAACCGCGTAACCAGTCCTCCGCGGGCCGCCGCAAGGCGTTGTTGTAGCCAATGTGTGAACATCCTGCGATTCGCAGCTATTTAACCGCGAAGCGCTGAATGATGCGTTATTCCTCTTCATCCTCGGGCAGGATGCCGTTGTGGAAGAATTCCTGTACATCGTCGTTGTCGTCGAGCTTTTCGAGGAACTTTTGCACCTTGTCGACGGTTTCCGCGTCCGCAATGTTCACGGTGTTCTGCGGAAGCATCTGGACGTCCGCCGAGATAAACTCGAACCCGGCGCCTTCCAGCGCCTCGCGAACTTTGGAAAACTCCGCCGGATCGGTGTAGATTTCAAACGCGTCGTCCTGCGCAACGAAATCCGCCGCGCCCGCTTCGAGCGCCTGCATCATGACCTCGTCCTCGTCCATCAGCGCGGTGCGCTCAATGACGATCAGGCCCTTTTTGTCGAACATCCAGCCGACGCAGCCGCTGTTGCCGAGATTGCCGCCGCTCTTGTCGAAGATATGGCGCATCTCTGCCGCCGTGCGGTTGCGGTTGTCGGTGACCACGTTGACTATGATCGCCATGTTGCCGGGGCCGTAGCCTTCGTAGACGATTTCTTCGTAGTTGACCGAAGCGCCTTCGCCCGCCGCCTTCTTGATGGAGCGGGAGATGTTGTCGTTCGGCATGTTGTTTGCCTTGGCTTTGGCGATAACGTCCCGAAGTTTATTGTTGTTCGCGGGGTCCGCGCCGCCCTCTTTGACCGCAATTGCAATCTCGCGACCGATTTTCGTAAAGATTTTCCCGCGCTGGGAATCCGTTTTTTCCTTTTTATTCTTAATGTTTGCCCACTTGGAATGTCCTGACATACGTCCTCCTGTTGCCCTTCCGCTCGATTAAAAGTGGTGTTTTTGTCAAAATCGCTTCTTGCCGGTTAGCTCTTTCCGGTCAGTTCGGCGTATTTCTGCGCAATGGATTTGAGATCCGCCCAAACGTCCTTCTTCTTAGACTCGTCCCGCAGCAGCGCGGCGGGATGGTAGGTTGGCAGAAAGAACGTTCCGTTTTTCTCCAGCCATTGCCCGCGAACACGCGTAATGCGCGCTTCCGGGTCGTAAACATGCCGCGTTGCGGTAGCGCCGAGGCAGACGACAATCTTTGGCCGAATCAACCGATATTGCATTCGAAGAATCGGCAGGCATGCCTGTGCTTCCTCGTCCAGCGGCGTCCGGTTGCCCGGCGGCCGACATTTGACAACGTTGGTAATATACAGGTCTTCGCGCCGCATGTCAATTGCTGAAAACATTTTATCGAGCAATTGTCCCGCTTTTCCGACAAACGGGCGCCCCTGCGCGTCCTCGTCCGCCCCCGGCCCTTCGCCGATGAGCATGACCTCCGCCTGTCGGTTTCCTTCGCCGAGAACAATGTTGTGGCGCTGCTGACAAAGCCCGCAGCGTCGACAGTTTTGAATCATCTGCTCAATTTGTTCCCAGCCCGGTGCGTTGACCGCTTCCATCGTACGATATGCCTGATCTTTCGATATTACCGCTTTCGTGGCGCAGAAAGGAACGCGTCTCGTTATTATATCTTCTCCGCGGCGTCTTCGTCCAGCATGAAGATTGCGTTCGGGTGCAGCTGCAGGTAGCTCGCCGGTACGGAAGGCACGATCGGCCCCGTGATGATGAGCGGCGCAATCTGCGACAGGTCGTATCCGCCGAGGACGACAATCACGCGTTTGGCCGCCATGATGGTTGAAATACCAACGGTGACAACCCGCCCGCTGTCCGTGTGCTCTACATGGGTCACCGGCGCAAGCTCCGACCCCGGCAGGTTGCAGGCAACGCGCCCGTCCCGCCCGACCACGCAGAGCGCGGTGTCGATGCCGCCAATGCCGCAGATCGCGTCTTCATACTCGTTGCAGAGCTTGCTCCAGTCCCGCGCTTCTTTATACGGCGAAAAGACGTTCTCCGCCTGAATATTCACGCGGTCGTAGAGCATGGTATGCATGCGGGACGCATCGGAAGGCTCCGCGTCCGTTCGAACATGCTCAAAGAGATTGAACGTGCGGATGCTCGTCCAGTCCAATAGTCCGTCGTTTGTCATGCCCGCGATCTTGCGATAGGCCGCCGAAAGCTGCGCGCTGCAGTCGAGGCCAAGCACGCTCGTCGGTTTTTCTATGATGCAGCCCGCGAGCATCGTCGCAATCGCCTGGCTTAATACATCGCTGTCGCGATAGACCAGAACGCTCATTTCACCTCTCCCATGGCTTCTACGGCGTTGAGAAAGAGCAGAATGTCCCCGTAGACATCCTTGCGGTTGATTTCGTTGAGCATTTCGTGCCGTCCGCCCTCATAGAGCTTGAGCTCCGCCTGATGCCCCGTCTTTTCGAGCCAGCTGAATACCTGTTTGGGGCCTTTGCCGCTGTTGCCAACCGGGTCCTTCGCGCCGGACATCAGCAGAATCGGGCGCTTGGGCACGCGAGCCGCCCACTTCTCGTTCGAAATCTCGGTTAAGCCGGTAAATACGTCATACATTGCGTGCGCGGTAAACGGGAACCCGCAGTTCTCGTCCGCCACGTACTGGTCCACCTTTGCCTCGTCGCGCGAGAGCCAGTCGTTGACCGTGCGGTTCGGCTTGAACGCGTTGTTGTAGGAGCCAAAGCTCATGTTAAACAGGGTCATGCTCGGCTGCCTGCCGCCAGTCTTTTTGATCTCCCGCTTGGCAATCCATTTGCCAATGGCAAGCACGGGGTTGCTGCCCGCCGTGCCGGAGAAGATATAAGCGTCAAAATCGTTGCCGTCGCGCCCCGCATAGGTGCGCGCGAGGAACGAGCCCATCGAGTGCCCCATCAGAATGAACGGAATCCCCGGATAATCGTTCTTGACCAGATCGCGCATGGTGCGCATATCCTGCACCACCGCGTCCCAGCCGTTCTTTTCGCCGAAGAACCCCTTCGGTACGCCGGGCGCGATGCTTTTTCCGTGGCTCGCGATGTCGTTTCCATATACCAGAACGCCGTTTTCCGCTAAAAACGACGCGAACTCTTCGTATCGATCAATGTGTTCAGCCATGCCGTGCGTAATTTGCAGCGCCGCGTGCGGCTCTTCGGGAATCCACATGCGATAGCGAATATCGCACAGTCCGGTTGCGGATGGAAATCGTTTCTCTCGTAAGGTGAATTTCATGCCCCATACCTCCCGATAATAATAAAAAAGTATACCACCGATGGGCGGAATACTCAATATTTCACGTATATTTACATCTGCTCGGGTTCCAACACCAACTGCTCAAGCCGGCAGTTGCAGGGTATGGTACGTTCCAAACAGCTCCGCCTCGTCTTCCTCGTGCGTAATCACAAACACCGGAACGTGCTGCTCGAGGATCGCATTCGCGGCGATGCGCTTATTTTCCTCGTCCAGCCCCGTAAACGGTTCGTCCAGAAACAGCACATCGCCTTGGTATGCCAGCGCGCGCGCAATGGCGACGCGCCGCTGCATGCCGCCGGAGAGTTCACGCGGCAAAAGATGCAGACTGTCGCCCAGACCAAGCTGTTTTAAAGTCGATTCCGCGATAACCGGATTCGAAACCAGCGCAACATTCTCCCGCGCGGTTGCCCACGGCAGCAGGCGATCCTCCTGAAACACGACGGCGGGTTTATGCCCCTGCATGCCCAGAATTTCTCCCGCGTCCGGCTGTTCTAATCCTAGTAGCAACCGAAACAGCGTCGTCTTTCCGGTGCCCGAAGGCCCGCGAAGAACGGTTACTCCGCTAAACGGAAGAACGGCGGAAAAGTCCCGGAGCACGGTGTTCTCGCCGAATGTTTTCGTGATGTTGCTCAGCGTAATGTTATTGTCCACGTTTGATCCTCCGCATGCTCCAAACAAGCAGCCGCTCCAGCAGCATGGAAAGCACAATCACGAGCAGCGTCCACGCAAAGAGATCGACCGTTTCGATGCGCAGTTTGGATTCGTACAACCGGTACCCGATCGACTGTTTTGGCAGCGCGATGATCTCCGCCGCAACGCCGCTCTTCCAGGAAAAGCCCAGCGCCGTCGTGCAGGCCGCAAGGAACTGCGGCAGCACGGACGGAATGTAGATTTGCCGCAGAATCTTCCAGCGGCTCAACCCGAACGTCTTGCCCATCTCGACGAGGCGCGGGTCGGTCTGCAAAATCGCCTCCGCGGTCGTTGACCAAACCATCGGCAGCACCATCAAAAAGCTGATGAACAGCGGAACGATGCCCGAACGCAACCAAAGCAGCGCGAGCAGGATGAACGATGTTACCGGCGTCGCTTTCACCACCGAGCGCAAAGGCGAGAGCAGTTCCTCGGCAAAGCGAGAGCGCGCGGTGAGCACCGCGAGCGCAACACCCAGGAGCACGCCCAGCACATACCCCGCCATGATGCGCAGCAGCGTTAACCCGGCAAATGTCCATGTGTCCACTTGGAAGAGCAATTCCGACAGCCGCGCGAGCGTAGCAAACGGCGAGGGAAGCAGCAGCTCCTTGCCAACCAAGAGGCTCGCCGCTTCCCAACCCGTTAGATAGATCAGCGCGATCAGCGCTTTTTTTACCCAGACTCGCTTACTTGGCATAGAGGTCGTCGCCAGGCAGTTTGCCGCCGACCGACGCCGGGTTTGCCGTAAAGAGCACGTTGAGCACCGCCGACGCGGCGGACTTCATTTCGTCTCCCGTGATGCTGACGATATAGCTGCGCGGAATCGCCTGTTTGGCAATTGCTTCCGAGCCGACGATGCCGAGGTTTGCCACCACGCTCGCCGCGTCGTCCGCCGTGTTCACCTTTTCAACAGATGCGGCGTAATCCTTGAGGAACGTCTTCACCTGATCGGGATGTTCGTTGTAGAACGTACGGCTTGCGATATAAACGCCCATGACGAGCTTCGTGCCGGAGGCGTCCTCCCAGGCTTGGTTGAGGTCGAGCGCGACGCGCGCATTCGGGTTCTTGACCAGCACGGAGGAGACGAACGGTTCCGGCAGCAGGCCGATGGCCGCTTCACCGGAGGCAAGCATCGCCGCCAGCGCGGTGTGTTCACCAACGTATTCCACCTTGACCTGATCCGTCAGGCCGTTCTGGGCGAGCAGGTAATCGAGTACGAACTGCGGGGTTGCGCCTTCGCCAGTGGCGTAGATCGTCTTGCCCGCCAAGTCGGAAAGGGACTGAATCGTGTTTCCGTTTTCAACGATATAGAGCACGCCGAGCGTGTCGATGTTCAGCAGAACAACGTTTCCCTCTGTTTTATTATAAAGCGTAGCCGCGAGGTTGACCGGCACCGCCGCAATATCAATTTCGCCGCTGACAAACTTGCCGACGACGACGTCCGGCGCGTCCTGCAGCTCGATGTTGTATTTACCGGAGTTCTCCTGCATCAGGTAGCTGATGCCCATTCCGGTCGGCCCCTTCAGCGCGGCAATGTTCACCGGCTCCGCGGGCGCTTTTGCGCAGCCAAGCGCGAGGAGCATGACCAGCGCGGTTAGAATCAGTAGTGCTTTTTTCATTCGTTTTCTCCTTTTGGCAGGCGAAACGCCCTGCCGGTTCGTTCAATTTTCCCTTCGGAAACCAGTTTATCCATTGCGCGGTAGAGCGTACTTCGGCTCACGCAGAGCGCATCCGCCAGAGAACTGACGCTCCATTCGGACTCGTAGAGTCCGTTTTCCGCGCGGGATTGCAGATAGTTCAACACGCGATCCTCCACGCTTTGCGGAAGGAATCCGTCGATCCTTCGGCTTAAAAAGCGAATGCGTGCGGTCAGATAACGAAGATAATTCTCGGTCACGCGAAAGTCCCGCTGCATCATTGCGCGAAGCGCGACCTCCGGAATCAGCAGCGCCCAGGTGCTTTCCTTCGCGGTCAGGCGGGCGACATAGTCGCTCTCGTTGTGAAACAGCGACGCCGCGCCGAAGAGATCCTTTGCGTGCAGCACGCTCATTGGCATGGAACCGCCGTCGCTTTTCTTTGTAACGGCGCAGCTGCCATAGAGCAAAATGCCGAGCACGCGCTCGTTTTGATTGCGATCAAACAGCGTTTGATCGTTTTCAAAGTGCTCCACCCGAACCCCATCCGTTTCCAGCAGCGCGCAAATCTCCTCCTGCGGAATACCGCGAAAGAGAAACGTGTCCTGCGCAATCGGTGCGTATGCGGTTGGATTCAGCGATCGGCTCATGAATTATCCTCGTATTTGTTTCATATGACACAGTTTATCAGGTCTTTCGGATTTGTCAACCCCGCATCGCATACTTGACAGACCGCACGCGGAATGCTACCGTAATCCCATAGAAAAAGGATAAGGATACTTATGAATCTCGTTTCGGAACAGGCACTCTATCGAAAGATCAATCTGCTGCGATTTGTCGCGATTGTATGCGTGCTCATTGCGCATTCAGAAAATTACGAACAGTTTGGTTTCTTAAGCGGAACGCTGGCGTTTCAGGTGGAACACGATGTGCTCGCCTCGTGCGAATGGGTCGTGTCCAGCTTTTTTATGCTCTCCGCCATGCTCTTCTTCCGCCGGTTCCAGTGGAATCAGTTGCTTGGCAAGTGGAAACGGCGCGTGCAGACGCTGCTGGTTCCGTACCTGCTCTGGAACACGATCTATTTCTGCATGTTTGCGCTGCTGCCCCGCATTCCGTTCTTTGCGAACCTGATCAATACGCCACCCGCGCCGCTGACGTTCTCCGGGATTCTCAGCGCGGTGTTTCTGCACGAATACGCCGGTTTCCTCTGGTTTATTAAAGTATTGATTCTGCTTACGCTGCTTGCACCGCTGTTTTATCTGCTGTTTTCAAAGAAATACCTAGCGGAGATTGCGCTGGCCGTGTTGCTCCGCTTTACGTTCCTTCCGCCGTTTGTGTTTCCGGCCGAGTTGAGCATGCACTGGCGTTTCTTCTTCTTTTATGCGGTCGGTGCTTACGTTTCGCTCCGCGTGCCGGACGCCGCCCGTGTCACCGCGCCAAAACCGCTTCGCATTGCGCTGCTCTGCGCGATCCCGCTCTACGCCTATGCGCATACGATCTTCGTCAGCGAGTGGTATAGCATCGCGGTGATCGCCTCGCTCTGGTTTGGCATCGACGCCGAGCGCGTGCGCGACCGCGCGACCTACGAAACGTCGTTCTTTGTGTACCTGACGCACTTTCTCGTGTTCTCGGTGATCAAGAAGATTCAGTATGCGCTTGTTCCGCACACCGAAGCCTGGATGCTGATTAGCTACTTCAGCGTCGCGTGGATTGCGCTGTTGATTCTGATTCCGTTGGCGCTCCTCATTCGAAAGCGTCTGCCGAGGGCTTATTCCGTGCTGTTCGGCGGGCGTTAGGTTGTCCGCTGCATCCAACTATGGTATATTGATTGATGATTGATCGGCAAAGGAGCGTGTAGCATGAAACTAATTTCCTGGAACGTCAACGGCCTTCGCGCCTGCATCACAAAGGGATTTTTTGATTTTGTCGCCGAGCAGCAACCGGACATTCTCGCGCTGCAGGAAACCAAGATGCAACCGGAGCAGTTTGAGGGTGAAGTCAGCGGCTACACAATCTACTGGAACAGCGCGGAGAAGAAGGGCTATTCCGGTACGGCGGTGTTCGTCAAAGACGAGCCGCTCTCCGTAGCCTATGGAATCGGCATGCCCGAACATGACACGGAAGGCCGGGTCATCACGCTCGAATACCCGTCGTTCTATTTCATCACCGTCTATACGCCGAACTCGCAGGACGGCCTGCGCCGTCTCGACTACCGGATGACCTGGGAAGATGCGTTTTTAGACTTCCTCCGCGCGCTGGACGCGAAGAAACCGGTCATCGTCTGCGGCGACCTCAACGTGGCGCATCAGGAGATCGACCTTAAGAACCCCAAGACCAACCGCATGAACGCCGGGTTTACGGATCAGGAGCGCGCCTGCATGACGCGCCTGCTTGAAAACGGGTTTGTCGATTCTTTTCGCCACTTCTATCCGGACAAGACGGAGGCCTACAGCTGGTGGAGTTACATCGGCGGCGCGCGCTCGCGTAACGCAGGCTGGCGCATCGACTATTTTCTGACGTCTAGCCGGCTGATTGATCGCGTGAAAGACAGTCAAATTCTTTCAGACGTACTTGGCAGCGACCACTGCCCCGTCCTGCTCGAAACGGAAACGCTATAAACCAGAACTCTGGAGAACATATGATCATACTCGCTTCCTCCTCTCCGCGCCGCCGCGAACTGCTCCGCATGATCGGGCTTGACTATCGCATTGAAACATCCGGCGAGGAAGAGATTCAGCCGCATGGCCTGCCGCCCGCGGAATTCGTCAAAACACTCGCGCTGCAAAAAGCGCAACCCGTTGCCGACCTGCACCCGCAGGATTGTGTGATCGGCGCGGACACCATCGTCTATCTGGAAGGCGACATACTCGGCAAGCCGCATACGCCCGAGGTCGCAAAGGCGTACCTTCGCCGCATGCAGGGCAAGCAGCACGTGGTCTACACCGGCGTAGCCGTGCTCAAGGACGGCAAGGCGGACGTGCGGCACGAGGAGACGCTCGTGACCTTCGCACCCATGACGGAGCGGGAGATCGACTCCTACGTCGCAACCGGCGAGCCGCTCGACAAGGCGGGCGCCTACGGCGTGCAAGGCCCCGGCGGTGTGTTTGTAGATCGCGTGGAGGGGAATTACTTTAACGTGATCGGCCTGCCCCTGCCACTGCTCTACAAGATGCTGATCGCGGCGGGAGAAATCTCCATTGACTAAACGCATTATTTAGCAATATGAACCAAATTATCGAAGAAAAACTAAAACTACTCCCCTCTTCGCCCGGCGTGTACAAGATGTTCAACGCCGCCGGCGAAGTGATTTATGTTGGAAAAGCAATCTCGCTGAAGAATCGCGTTCGGCAGTATTTTCAATCGTCGAAGAACCATCCGCCAAAGGTCACGGCAATGGTGCGGCAGATCGCGGATTTCGAGTATATCCGCGTCGCAAACGAGACCGAGGCGTTTTCGCTCGAATCCAACTTAATCAAAGAATTCAAGCCAAAATACAACATCCTGCTCAAGGACGACAAGCATTTTCCCTACATTCGTGTCGACTTGCGGCAGGATTTCCCGCGCCTTGAGGTCGTCCGCCGAATCAAGAAGGACGGTGCGAAGTACCTCGGCCCCTTCCTCTCCGGCCTACTGCTGCGGGACGGTCTCGCGCTCGTGCGCGAGCATTACCCGATTCGCCAGTGTAAAAAGGACATTGCGCGCATGATTGCGCGGCGCGAGCGTCCATGCCTGATGTACCACATCGGCAAATGCTGCGCGCCTTGCTCCGGCGAAATTACGCGGGAGGCATACCACAAGCTGCTCGACGAGGTGCTTTCGTTTCTCTCCGGCAACACGACCGAGATCCTGCGCACGCTGAACGAGCAGATGTCCGCCGCCGCGGAGGCGATGGACTTTGAACGCGCGGCCTCGCTGCGCGACCGTATTCGCGCCATCGAGAGCCTCAACGAAAAGCAGGTTGTCATCGCGACGACAAACACCATGCTGGACGTCTTTGCCCTCGCGCGGTTGGATACAAACACGCTTGTCTTTGCGCTGTTTGTACGCAACGGGAAGGTCATTGGCACCGAAAAGTTCCGCATGGACGCGGACTTGGAAGAATCCGACACGGACATTCTCAGCGCATTTCTCTCGCAGTACTATGCGGAATCCGCATCGTTTGTACCGGAGGTGCTGCTCTATCAGGATGCTTCCGACATGGAAGCGATCTCCTCCTGGCTCACCGGTCTTGCCGGACGCAAGGTTGAGGTGCATCGCCCGCAGCGCGGCGAAAAGCGGCGGTTGGCGGAGATGGCGTATCGAAACTGTCTGGACGTGCTCGAAAAGGACGCATCGCTGCAAAAACGCGCCTGGGAGCGCGGCGAAGGCGCCCTGTCCCAGTTGAGCGCCATTCTTGGTCTTGAGACGGTGCCAACGCGGCTGGAGTGCTTCGATAACTCCCACATTCAGGGGCGGGACACCGTCTCCTCCATGGTCGTCTTTACGGACGGACAGCCGGACAAGAGCGCCTACCGCCGGTTTCGCATTCGCGCGGACGCGGGCGGAAACGACCTGATCGCGATGCGTGAGGCGCTGACCAGGCGCTTTCAAAAGGCGGAGGAAAACGAAGCGGGATTTCTCCCCCTGCCGGACCTGCTCGTCATGGACGGCGGTCCCGCGCAGTTGCAGGTTGCGCTGGAGGTGCTTGAGTCATTCTCGCTCGACTTCATTCCAACCATCGGACTTGCGGAGCTCAGCGAAACCATCTATATCCCCGGCGAGGAAACGCCGATTCAGCTGCCGCGCAACTCCGCACCGCAGCACCTGATTGAACGCCTGCGCGACGAGGCGCACCGCTTTGCCATCAGTTACCATCGCAACATTCACAACCGCAACGCGCTTTATTCCGTGCTGGACAGCATCCCCGGCGTGGGCGACAAGCGAAAGCGTGCCCTGTTCGACGCGTTCTTAACGATTGAGGCCATCAAAGCGGCATCACAGGAGGAGTTGGCCGCGGTGCCGCTGATTGACACCCGAACGGCGGAATCGGTCTATCAATACTTTCACAAAGAAAGTCCAGCCGATTCGGAATCCCTTGTGGAAGAAACCAAGTAACATAAACAAAACGCCCCGATGGGGCGTTTTGTTTTCTCGCGACATTAGCCGTCGATCAGTTTGCCAACGACGGGTACGCCATTGAGTTTGGCGACGCCATGCGGCGATTTTGTCTTGATGATCTCCGTCAGGTCATTTCCGGCGGAGTAGCCGTTATGATCGCCGTTCTTCCATTTCGGATAGGCGGAGACGTCGTAGATCACGCCATCCACCGCCACATAGGCGGGGTTTCCGTCCTTACCGTTGTACTTTGCCAGTTCGGCAAGTGTGAGCTCCAGTGTACCGTTCTCGACGGAACCGGTGGTTGTGCCTGCCGTGGTTGTTGCGGCGGCATCCGTCGTTGCGGCAGGAGCCTGCGTTACGACGGGCGCGGTCGTCGCAGCGGCAGCCGTGCTACTGGCTCCCGCGCTGGCGCATCCAACCGCAAAAATGGCAACAAGAAGGACCATCGCAATGATTGTTATATATCGCTTCATAGTAAGTATTCCTTTCCATAAGCAAGTATTCGTTTTTAATAAGAATTATTCTTATTTAACAAAATTATAGCAAAAAGACCAATTGAATACAATTGGTCTTGTGTCTGCAATTGTGATTTGGTTACATTCTCGTTTTCGTTTGCCTTAGTTTGCCGTCATTCGATCGGAGATGATGCGCACGATCTCCGGCAGTCCTTCCGGCGCTGGAACGATATAGCTGCGTTGGTCGTCCTTCAACTTCAGCGAAGGCACCTGCTGGCGCTTGGTCAGCGGTACGTCGATGGAACCGACAAACCGTATGTCCTGATACGGCAGGGAGAACGGCTCCCCTTCATCCCCGTTTGCTGGATTCGGCATGGATACGCCGTCCACACTTTCTTCCGAGCAGCAAACGCATACGCGCGAGAGGCGCTTCTTCGTCGCAAGCGCGCGTACGCCGCCGAACGCCAGCCAGACGCAGATTGCCAGACTCGCAATCAGAATCAGATCCGGCGAAGCCAGTGAGATCAGCGGCTCACCGCCTGCGTTCGCTCGCAGCAGATTGACCGTGTTCACGATCATGAGAAGAACAATAACCACAATGCTGCTCCAGAACGACATATCCAGCAGCATGGTTGCCTGCCGGTCGACGGACGCGGTGAATTTCTGCATGGCTCCTCCTTCTTGGTAAAAATCTCGATCCGCATGGGAATGCTCCAATACAAAAGAAAACGGAGGGCGGATATACCGCCCTCCGCTGTTGGGTTCTTTATTCTTCCTCTTCCTCTTCCTTTTTCGCCTGCTCGATGATCTTCTTGGCGATGTTGGCGGGAACGTCCTCATAGCGGACAAACTCGCTCGTGAACGAGCCGCGCGCCTGCGACATACTGCGAAGATCCGTCGCGTACTTGAACATTTCCGAGAGCGGAGCTTCTGCAACAACAACCGTTCCGCCTTCCACCGGGTTCATGCCCAGCATGCGGCCACGGCGGGAAGAGAGATCTCCGCTGATCGCACCGACGTAATCGTTCGGAACGAAGATTTCGTAGCGGTAGATTGGCTCGATGAGGGTCGGGTTCGCCTTTGCGCAGGCCGCCTTGTAGGACAGACGTGCGGCGGACTTGAACGCGACTTCCTTGGAATCGACGGGGTGATATTTACCGTCGTACAGCGTCGCCTTGAGGTTGACCATCGGGTAGCCCGCGAGCACGCCGTGCACAAGCGCTTCCTTGAGGCCCTTCTCAACGGCGGGAATAAATTCCTTCGGAACCACGCCGCCGACGATTGCGTTGACGAACTCGAACTCGACGCCTTCCGGAGCCGGCTCAAAGCGCATCTGAACCACGCCGTACTGGCCGCTGCCGCCGGACTGCTTCGTGTGTTTGCCTTCCGCTTCCGCCATGGTGTGAATGGTTTCGCGGTACGGAATGCGCGGGTCGGAGAGCTGCGCTTCGACGTTGTTCTTGTTGCGAAGCTTGCCGCAGACAACCTCGATGTGCATTTCGCCGAGGCCCTGAATCAGGACGTCGCCGGTTTCGGCGTTCTTTTCGATCTGGATGGTCGGGTCTTCTTCCTTAATGCGGTTCAGACCGGAGATAACCTTGTCGTCCTCGCCCTGCTTCTTCGCGGTAACAGCCAGCGAAATCGCGGGTTTCGGGAAGTCGATGGGCGCAAAGATGATCTGATCGCCTGCGTCGCAGAGCGTATCGCCCGTTGCGGTATATTGCAATTTCGGCAGCACGCCAATGTCGCCTGCATAAAGTTTTTCCGCCGGATATGTCTTTTTGCCACGCATAATAGCGGGAACTGTGGGCTTTTCGGCCTTCTCCGCGCTCGTGTTGTATGGGGTAACGGAGACGTCGAGCGCGCCGCGATAAATCTTTACAATGGAGTACTTGCCAAACTGGTCAAACGTAGTTTTAACGACCTGAGCGGCGAACTTGCCGTTCTGGGAAACAACGACTTCCGAGCCGGTCTTCACGCTCGTTGCAACGGGCGCTTTGGCCAAGTCTGCGGAGGGCAGATAATACACAACGTTGTCCAGCAGTGTGCTAACACCGATGTTCTGCGCCGCAGAGACGCAGGTAACGGGCGTGATTACGCCGTCCCGTACGCCGACAGACAGACCCTTGAGCATTTCCTCGCGGGAGAGCTCGAAGGTTTCGAGGTACTTCTCCATGAGTTCCTCGTCCGCTTCCGCAGCTGCTTCGGTGAGCTTTTCGGAGAGGGTATCCGCTTCCTTTTTGAGATTTGCCGGAATCTCGATTTCCTTTTCGCCTTTGCCGTCAAAGAGCTTGCCAACCATATGGACGATGTCCACGTAGCCCTTGAACACGCCGCCTTCGATGATGGGCAGCTGAATCGGAACCACGCTGGGGCCAAACTTCGCGCTGATTTCGCCCATGACTTTCTCGAAGTTCGCGTTTTCGCGGTCGAGCTGGTTGATGACGATCATGCGCGCCTTGTGCGCTTTTTCGCACATGGCCATCGCTTTTTCCGCGCCGACCACCGGACCGGATACCGCGCCGATGACGATCAGCGCGCTGTCGGCCAGAGACATTGCGGCGGTTACTTCGCCGTAAAAGTCGAAGAAGCCCGGTGCGTCAATGACGTTTACCTTCGTGTTTTTCCACTCGAGCGGCGCAAGAGCCATGTTGATGGAAATGCCGCGAGAGATTTCCTCGGGGTCGAAGTCGGTCGTCGTGCTGCCGTTTTCAACCTTGCCCAAGCGGTCGATCAGCCCGGCGTTGAACAGCATCGCCTCGGTCAGCGTGGTTTTTCCCTCGCCGCCATGGCCGAAAACGCCAATATTACGAATGTCTTTCGCGGTGTATTCCTTCATTTCGGTTCCCCCTGTACTTATTCTTTGAACGCGTTTAGCGCGTATATTGATCCGTCTAGCACGGATATGATTTCCACAGAGATCGAAAAAGATGAAACGACGATTTGCCGATGGAACGGATTTTGAAAACAATAGGCTCCGCGAGTAAAAACGTCGCGCCACATGCTATTTTATCAGCTTCAAAACGCCTTGTAAACCACGAATTTAGGCGTTCCAGCTCTGCAGATACGCTTCCTGCTCGGCACTCAGCTGGTCTATCTTCACGCCTAGGGCGTCTAGTTTTCGCATCGCAACCTCGCGGTCAATCTCCGCGGGCACTGCATAGAGCTTTGGCTCGAGTTGTCCGCGGTGATCCGCCACATAGCGCGCGCAGAGCGCCTGAATGCCGAAGCTCATGTCCATGATCTCGGCGGGATGTCCATTTCCGGCGGCGAGGTTGACCAGGCGGCCTTCGCCGATGACATGCAGCCAGCGTCCGTTTTTGAGCTGGAAACCGACGATATTCGGGCGCATTTGCTGTTTGTCCACGGCGATTTCCGCAAGACGATGCACGTTGACCTCTACGTCAAAGTGCCCCGCGTTCGTCAGAATCGCGCCGTCCTTCATCACGTTGAACTCCGGCTCGTCAACGACCTTGATGTCGCCTGTCACGGTGATGAACAGGTCGCCAAGGCGCGCCGCATCGATCATCGGCATCACGAGAAAGCCGTCCATGACCGCTTCAATCGCGCGGATCGGGTCAACCTCGGTGACGATGACGTTTGCGCCGAGTCCTTTTGCGCGCATGGCAACACCCTTGCCGCACCAGCCGTACCCCGCTACGACGACGGTTTTCCCCGCGACCACGAGATTGGTGGTATGGTCAATTGCGTCAAACACGCTCTGTCCCGTGCCATAGCGGTTGTCAAACAAATGCTTGCAGTCCGCGTTGTTGACCGCGAACATGGGAAAGCGCAATTCCTTGGACTTGTCCATCGCAACGAGGCGCACAATACCCGTTGTCGTTTCTTCGCAGCCGCCAAGAATCTTTGGAATCAGGTGCGGAAAGCGCGTGTGGATCGTGTGCACCAGATCGCCGCCGTCGTCCACAATGATGTCCGGCTCTGCCAGCAGTACGCTGTCGATGCACTCCTGATATTCCTCTTTCGAGCAGCCGTGTAGTGCGAATACATTGATTCCGCCCTCGGCGAGCGCGGCGGCAATGTCGTCCTGCGTCGATAGCGGGTTGCTGCCGGTGACGTACATCTCGGCACCGCCCGCCTCCAGCACACGGCATAGATAGGCAGTCTTCGCCTCAAGATGGATCGAAAGCGCGATCCTGAGTCCCTGAAATGGCAAATCGCGTTCAAATGACGCGCGAATTCCGTTGAGAATCGGCATATTGCGCCGTACCCAGTCGATCTTTTGTTCACCGCTTGCGGAAAGGGAGATATCGCGAATTCGCTGCATAGTTCTTACTCCTATTTGATTTTAGTTATTGATCGATGTGTTGTTTTGCCTCTGTTTGCTGCGCAAAGAGCGCGAGCGCGGCTTTGAGCTGCGTGTCCTGCGCGGGATCGAGCAGTTCGATGCTGGTGTTCTTCAGATCATCCGGCAGTTTAACGACGATATCCGGCGTAATGCCAACACCTTGAATACAAACGTCGTTGGGCGTATAGTAAGCGTCCGTCGTGAACTTTGCCCAGCCGCCGCTGCCCGGCAGGTGGAAGAAGCTCTGGACAATGCCTTTGCCAAACGTTTGAATGCCAACCACCGTGGCCAGATGATAATCCTTCAGCGCGCCGGTAAGCAACTCGCTTGCGGAGGCGGAATAGTCGTTGACCAGCACCGCGAGGTTCATGTCCAGACGTTCGTCGCCATCCGAATAGTAAACCTTATCGTCCCCGCTCTTGGAGCGGATGGTGACGACAACCTTGCCCTTCGGAACCAGGTGATTGGCAACCTTCAGTACCTCGTTCAATCCGCCGCCGGGATTGTCCCGTAGGTCGATGATCAGGTTTCGAATTCCCTGATCGCGCAGTTCGGTTGCCGCGTTCCAGAAATCGTCCACCACGGAGCCGTTGAACTCCGAGATGCGAATGTACCCGACGTTGCCCTGATAAACCTTCGAGACGACGCGGTTGATGTGCACTTCCGCCCGCTGCACGGTGACGGTTGTCTCCACTCCATCCCGCAGGTAGACGATTACGTCCGGCACGTTATCGTCGGTCGAAAAACAGGCGACCAGTTCTTCCATGGTCAGGTTCGCCGTCGATTTGCCGTTGATCTTCACGAAGATATCGCCGGGGCGGATGCCCGCCTGATCGGCCGCGCCGCCTTCGTAGACGGTGATCACCTCGCTGCCGACGCTGTCCGGTACCTGAATGTTGATGCCAAGCCCAACGTAGTCACCGGAGTTGGTTGTCAACAGTTGGTTGTATTCGTCTTCCGTAAAATATTGCGAATATGGGTCATCCAGCGTTCCGACCATGCCGCGCATCGCGCCGGTGACGAGCTTTTGCTCGTCGAGCTGCTTGTCATCGTAGAAATAATACTCCGAGCGGATGGCCTCCGCGAGATTTTGCACGGAGGAAACATCCACCGTGCGCTCCTGATTGCGCTCGTTGAGCACGAACGCCAGCGTAAACGTTAAAATCGCTATGATGACGATGCAGACGGCGATCGAAATTGTTGAGGAATCCGGTCGTGT